>NZ_BLPG01000002.1:600000-900000 GCF_011764445.1 Phytohabitans rumicis | reverse complement strand
CAACCACAGGTCGGGCCCGCCGACCTGGGTCGGCGGCGACTGCAGGCGCAGCCCGGACAGGTCGTAGTACTCCCCGGCCAGGTCGCCTTCCTCCTGGCGCCAGACCCGCTTGAATGCCTTGACCGCTTCGTCGACCCGGCCGGCCCGTTCCCGGTACGGCATGGTCACCGCGTCGTACTCGGCCTGCACCGGCAGCGGGGCGCCGGTGCCGAAGGCCAGGGTCAGCCGGCCACCGGCCAACTGGTCGAGCGTGACGATGGTGTGGGCGAGGGTCAGCGGCTCGCGGAGCGCGACGGTCAGCGCCGCCGTGCCGATGGTCACCCGGTCGGTCACCATGGCCATGGCGGCCAGCAGGGTCAACGGCTCCAGCCGGTGCCGTGCGACGAACGAGTCACCCACCCACACCGAGTCGAAACCGAGCTCCTCGACCTGTTGGCTCATCTTCATGAGCGGGGCGGCGTCGTTGTTCCCCAGGATCGCCAGCTCCCGCACCGGCAGCGCGATGCCAATTCGCACAGGCATAGCTAGGCGCCCGGTAGTTGGGTGTCCGCGTTGCGGGTGTTCTGGTAGGCGGCGATGTACCACTTCTGGTCCGGCTTCTTGGCCAGCACCCACGTGGCCCGGATGGCCCGGTCCGGAGCCGGCTCGGTCTCGCCGGGGGCGAGCACGCCACCCTCGGTGATGATGACCGCCGTGTCCGTCCCGACGAACCGCAGGTCGACGACGTTCTGCAGGAGGGTGGTGCCCTTGTGGGCGGAGCTGAACTGTTGCTGCGCCACCTTCCGGATGACCTCGCGGCCCCGGAAGAACCGGTCGCCAGACAGGATCATGGTGGCGTCCTCGGTGTACGCGTCGGCGAACCCGTCCGGGTTGTTGTCTCCCCAAGCCTTTCCGACCGCCTTCACGACGCCCCGCGCCGCCTCTTCCGCGGTGCGTAGATCGGTGATGCTGGTTGTCATCTGGTCCTCACAATCCTCGCGTCCCACTGGCGTGAAACGGGCTGTTGGTCCGATCGTGCGACGCACGAAGTACCGGGGCAACTTTGAGGTTGCCGACACATCGGGAATGTGGCTGGCGCGGCGTCTTCCATCGTGCTCAACCCGCCTCGACCCCCTATCGGAGCAAGGTGTCGCACAGTCATGCTGGTGGATATGCACGTCGCGCCCGGGAAATGGGTCGAGGCACGGGTCGCGCTCCGCCACGCGGCCAACCGGTTCGCCGAGCTACTTTCGGCAGTGCCGGATCCCGAGGTGCCGGCGACCAGATCGTGGTCGGTGGCGCAGACCGCGGCGCACATGGCCTCGCTCGCCTGGGCCTGTACGACGATCGCGGGTACCGGCCCGGACGCCACCCGCGACGACGTCCTGGACAAGCAGTTCGGGGCGACCAATGTGGACAACGTGCGGGACTTCAACGACCTGCTGCTGCGGCAGTACGTCGAGGAGCGCGACCTGGCGGCGCTGACCGACCAGCTGCTTCGGGACGTCACCACGGTGCTCGAAACGACCGACGGACGCGACCCGACCGAGGCGGTGGACTGGCTGGGCGGCTCCCGGCTGCCGCTCGCCGGGCTGCTCGCCCACCTGACCAACGAGCTGCACATCCACGGGTGGGACATCGCCCGCGGCATCCGTGCACCGTGGACGATCCCGCCGGCGGACGCCGGAATGTTCTTCGAGCTGTTCCTGCTCGGCGTCATACACTTCGGCTACGGCGGGCTGCTGGACAGCACACCGCGGGCGAGCCGGCGGCGCATCACGGTGCAGTTCCGCTCGCGGTACACCACACCGGCGACGATCGTCCTGGACGGGTCGCTGGACGGCCCGGGAAATCGCGACCGGGTGACCGTCGAGGCGCCGCGGCCCGACAACGATGTGCGGCTCTCGTTCCACCCGCCGTCGCTGAACCTGATGCTCTTCGGCCGGCTCAGCGCCGCGCGGGTGGCCTTGACCGGCAAGGTCGTCGTCTGGGGTCCGCGCCCGTGGCTGCTTCCCGCGTTCCTGCGCACCCTGCACATGCCCAACAACTGACACATCAGCTCGGCGGCACGTACAGCAGCCGGTTCGGTGACGTGGGGTCGTCCAGCGACGTGACCACGCCGGTGGTGGCGTTGGCGACGATCGCGCTGTGCACCTGCGCCGGAGTCCACGACGGGTTCGCGGCCAGCAGCAGCGCGGCGGCGCCGGCCACGTGCGGAGCCGCCATCGAGGTGCCGCTGCGGATCCCGGTCGCGGTGTCCGACGCCGACTCGATGGACGTGATGTTCTGCCCTGGTGCGAACAGGTCCACACACGAGCCTTCGTTGCTGCGGTACGCGACCACGTCGTCGTACCAGGTGTAGCCGACGGTCAGCGCCGCCGGCACGTACGCCGGCGTCTTGTCGCAGGCGATCGAGGCGTCGTTTCCGGCGGACACCACGGTGGCGACGCCGGTCGCGATCAGTCCCCGGGTGGCCGTGCCCACCGCGTCGGCGGTGTCCGTGGTGCGGTAGAAGCCGAGGCTCATGTTGGCCACCGCCGGCTTGACCGCGTTGGCCGCCACCCAGTCGATCCCGGCGACCACTGTGGACACGCTGCCGCTGCCGATGCAGTCCAGCACCCGCACCGCGACCAGCGTGACGCTCTTGGCCACGCCGTACGCGGTGCCGCCGAGCGAGCCGGCGACGTGGGTGCCGTGCCCGTAACAGTCGTCGGCGGAGCCGCCGTCGATGACGTCGGTGCCGGTGACCGCCCGGCCCACCACGTCCTGGTGGGTCATCCGGATGCCGGTGTCGATGACGTATGCCCGTACGCCCGCGCCGCCCGAGGAGGGGTAGGTGTACGAGGCGTCCAGCGGTTGGTTGCGCTGGTCGATCCGGTCCAGGCCCCACGATGGTGGGTTGGCCTGCGTGCTGTCCGCCTGGACGGTGTGGTCCTGCTCGACATACGCCACCGCTGGGTCGGCCGCGAGCCGCCGCGCGGTCGCCTCGTTGGCGCGTACCGAGAAGCCACGCAGCGCCGCGCTGTAGCGGTGGCCCACCGCGCCGCCGTACCGCGCGGTCAGGGTCGCCGCTGCCAGGCTCACCCGGGCCTTGGCGGCCGTGCCGTCCTTGAGGACGACCAGGTAGCTGCCCGGGATCGCGGTGGGCCCGCCCGCGTTGCGGATCGCGGCCGGCGTGGCGGTGTTGGGTGCCGCTGCCGCCGGTGTGACCACGCCGACGACGACGGCCGCCCCTACGGCGGCCGTTGCGGTGATGGCGCGAGATACGCGCATGATGACACGCGAAACTGTCATTTCCCCCGTCCCTCCAGATCGGTCCGTGTCCATGCCGAACATCGATCACGATCAGGCTAACCGATCGAGGGCTAGAGTCCAATCATGGCGGTGGATGTCGTATTTCGCCGGCGGCGGGCCACCCGCACGCTGCTGCCGCTCGGCGTGGCCGCGCTGGCCGTCGGTGTCTCCGCCGCCGTGTCCCTCCCGTTCCTGGCGCTGTTTCTGAGTGCGGCGGTGCGCGCCAGCCCGTTCCAGGTCACGCTTTTCCTGGTCGTCTCGCCGGTAGCCGGGCTGGTCGTCACCACGCTGGTCGGGTGGCTGTCCGACCGGCGGCCGGTGCGGCGGGCCCTGCTGGTCACCACGGCGGTGGCAGGCGTGGCCGGGGCGGCGGCGACGGCGGTCGTCCGCGAGTACTGGATCCTGCTCGCGCTCGCGATGACCGCGATGGCGCTGGCGGGGGCGGTGTTCCCGCAGATGTTCGCGTACGCCCGCGAGGCTCTGACCCGCGACGACCCGGGCCGGGCCGCGCTGGGCATCAGCGCGCTGCGGACCGTCTACTCGCTGGCCTGGGTCGCCGGCCCGCCGCTGGGCGCGTTCCTGCTGGACGCCGGCGGCTTCCGGTACGTCTACGGCGCCGCCGCCGCGATGTTCGCCGTCACCGCGGCGGTGGCGATCCTCGCGCTCGACGAGATCCGCCCGACCGGCGTGCCGGACCGCGATCGGGCCGGGCCGGGCGGGCCCGAACCGGTCGCGGTGTCGCGGCCGACCCTGCTGCTGACCGCGGCCGCGTTCACGCTGCTGCAGTGCCCGCTCACGCTGGGGCTGCAGGCGCTGCCGCTGTTCCTGAGCACCGATCTCGGCGGCGACGCCAGCGACGCAGGCTTACTGCTCGGCCTGTGCGCCGCGCTGGAGATCCCGGTGATGCTCGGCCTGGGCGTCCTGACCACCCGTCTGCCGCTGCGCACGCTCGTGCTCGCCGGCGCCGGCTGCGGTGTCGGGTACTACGCGGTGGCCACCGCGGCGTCGGGCGTCTGGGTGCTGGCCGCCGCGCAGCTCGTCAACGCGGCCTTCATCGCCGCGGTGTCCAGCGTGGGCATCTCGTACATGCAGGACCTGCGGCCACGGCAGCCGGGCCAGGCCACGACCATGTTGATGAACTCCTACACGGTCGGCGCGATCCTCGCCGGCCCGCTGCTCGGCCTCTCCCAGCGGTACGGCTACCGGCTCGCGTACGCCCTGTGCACCGGCCTGTGCCTGCTCGGCCTCATCGGCCTGCTGCTCACGGGGTCACGGCTCGCCGGGTACCGGCGCCCCCGCCACCGGGAGGCCGGGCTTCGGAAGGAACGCGGCGGCGGCGAGGCCGAGCAGCGCGACGACCGCCAGGACGACCATCGCCAGCCCGTACGCGCGCTCGGGCGTCTTGGTGATTCCCGCGACGATCACGGTGCCCGCGATGGCGGTGCCGAGCGAGGAGCCGAGGTTCGACACGCTGCGCGACAGGCCGGAGATCTCGCCTTGCAGGTCGTCGCCGAAACTGGACTGCACGACGTTGACCGACGGGGTCAGCATCAGGCCGATCCCGAGCCCGATCAGGAGCAGTCCGGGGGCGAAGGCCCAGACCTTGGGCGTGCCGATCACCATGGCGAGGAGCGTGCCGATGCCGGCGGCCGTGACGACGAAGCCCGCCATGATCAAGTTCCGCTGTGGGCGCCGCCGCGCCAGGCGCCCGGCGGCCAGCGAGGACGTCAGGAGTCCGGCGGTCGCCGCGGTGAAGATGAGGCCGGTCTCGATGGCGTTGTAGCCGCGGACGACCTGTAGGTACGCCGCGACCACGAACGACGAACCCATCAGCACCAGCCACTGGGCGTTCTGCGTGACCAGGCCGAGGTTGGACGTGCGGTTCTGGAACAGCGCCGTGGACAGCAGCGGCTCCCCACCGGCGCGCTCCTGCTCGCGTACCCAACGGAAGAACAGCAGCAGGACGAGCGCCCCGGCGGCCATCAGGCCGATCATCAGCCAGCCGCTGTTGTCGGCCGCCAGGATGCCGGTGACCACCAGGACGAGGCCGGCGGCCGAGAGGACGGCGCCACGCGTGTCGAAGTGCCTGGTGGGATCCGGCGGCAACGGGTCGGGCACCCGCCGGCTGAGCCAGACGATCGCCGCGACGATGAGCGCCTGGAAGACGAAGGCCCACCGCCAGCCGAGCGCCGAGGTGATCAGCCCGCCGATCAGGGGGCCCGCCGCGGCGCCGACGCCGCCCATCGCGCTGATCGCACCGAACGCGCGCGCCCGCCCGGCGACCCCGCTGAACAGCAGCGTCGTCAGGATGTAGACGGGCGGGATCAGCAGCGCCGTGCCCACCCCTTCGAGGATCGAGTAGCCCAGCATGAGTACGCCGAGCCCCGGCGCGACGGCGCAGAGCAGGGCACCGGCCCCAAAGAGGACGAGACCCGCCGTAAAGCACCGCTTGCGGCCGTAGCGGTCGGTGAGCTTGCCGCCCGGGATCATGAGCGCGGCCATCACCAGGAGAAAACTGGTGATGGCGATCTGTACGCCCTGCACCGTGGTATCCAGGTCCTGGCTGATGTCGTTGATCATCACGTTCATGTTGGAGCCGGCGAAGCTACAGATGAACTGGGCGAGGGCGAGCGGAAGAAGCACGCGGCGCAGTGCTCCCGAGCGCTGGCCGTCAGGGCCGCTCTCAACCGGGGGATGCACGGTAGCTCAGCCGCCGGTAGCGTGCCATGCCCCGACCGTAAACGACGCCCACGCCGTCCACTCCCGCTTTCCCCGCATCCCACAACCCCGCCCGCGCCCGTCCCACCGACGCCCGATCCCGCCCGCGCCCTGCCGCCCCCGCCGATCAAGGTCCTCGCGCCGATCAAGGACCTCCGCGCCGATCAAGGACATCCCCGTCGATCAAGGGCGAACGGCCGTGCTTTGATCTCCGATCCACGACCGTTCGTCCTTGATCGACGCACATTTCCTTGATCGACGAGCGTGCGCCCGGACCGGCGCGGCGCGCGAGGGCCCTGCACGCTTCGCGGAGCGCGTCGCGGATTGTGACGACCTCTGCTGGCACGCCTCGACGTCGAGCGGCGGTGCGTACTCCCGGTCGATCCGTACGCGAAGGCGCCGCCCTCACCCGTCGATCAAGGATTTCTGCGTCGATCAAGGGCAAATGGCCGCGGATCGGAGATCAAAGCACGACCGTTCGCCCTTGATCGACGGGCCAGCCCTTGATCGACGGGCCAGCCCTTGATCGACGGGCCAGCCCTTGATCGACGGGCCAGCCCTTGATCGAAGGGAAGGTCCTTGATCGGCGCGGAGGCCCTTGATCGACGGGCGCGCCGTTGATCGACGGCGTCGGCAGGGCGCTGGCGTACAGCGCCGCGTCGAAGACCAGATGCGCCGTCATCGATGCCCGTCCTCGCGGTACGCCGCAGGCCGGGAGCTGTGCTACATTGCTGCGTACTGAATACACTATCCATGTGCGGAGGTGCGGTGGGCGCGAGCGAACCCCAACCGGTACGGCGGGTCGGCACGCTGGGCAGCCTGCTCACGTTCGCCGGGCAGGCCACCCAGGCGCTGCTGGAGCGCCGGCCCGACCTGGGTGGGCCGGAGTACTTCCCGACCATGGACGACGTCGCCGCCGCCGTGCTCGACGGGCGGATCGAGGTGGGCGTGCTGACGTCGGAGACCTCCCACACGGCGTGCACCGAGACCGCCGCGCGCCTGCTGGCGGGGGAGCGGCTCTTCATCGCCGAGGAGATCGTGGTCCCGTACCACTGCGCGCTGCTCGGCAAGCCGGGCAGCCGGCTGGCCGACATCACGCACGTGGGCGGGCACGGCTCGATCCGCCAGTGCCGCCGCTTCCTGGCCGAGCGCCTGCCGCACGCGACGGTCGAGATCCACCGGCAGAACTCGGTCGAGGCGGCGCGCGAGGTGCTCGACGGCGACGGCTCCACCGCCGTCATCGGGACCGAGGCGGCGGCCGCCGCGCTCGGCCTGGACATCATCGAACGGGACGTCGACGGCGGCAGCGCCGGCGGTTGGTGGGCGCTCGCCGCCACGCTGGCCGCGCCCCAGGGCGCCGACCATCTCGCGGTACGCGTCGACGGCAGCGCCGCGCTCAACGAGGCCCTCGCGCACGTGGCCCGGCTCGGACTGGTCGTCCGCACGATAACGAACGCGCCGACCGGCGAGATCTTCCGCTACCGGTACCTGCTGGTGCTGCGTACCCCCGCTGGCGAGCCGCTCGGCGACCAGGCCATCGACGCCTTCGGCCCCCAGGTCGTCGGCATCTACCGCAGTTGGAGGTGACATGTCCGACTTTCGTGGCGCGGACGTCCTGGAGCGCTACATCAAGCAGTGCACCAACTGGGGGCGCTGGGGCGACGACGACTCGCTCGGGACGATGAACTACGTCGGTCCCGAACAGGTACGGCGCGCCGCGGCCCTCGTCGAGCACGGCGTGACCGTCTCCTGCTCGCTGCCGTACGACCAGCGCGGCCCGCAGACCGGCAGCCTGCGCAACAACCCCCGCAACGTGATGACCGCGACCGGCGCCGACCACCTGGCCGGCGCGCAGGACATCCTCCCCGCCGGGTTCGGCCCCGCCAAGGGGTACGGGCGGTCCGACGACATCCTCATCGTGCCCAACCAGGCCGGCACCCAATGGGACTCGCTCTCGCACATCTTCTGGAAGGGGAAGATGTACAACGGCTACTCCGCGGGGCTGGTCTCCTCCAACGGCGCCGCCCGCAACGGCGTGGAGCACTACGCGGGCCGGTTCGTGATGCGTGGCGTGCTGCTCGACGTGGCCCGGCACCTGGGGGTCGACTCCCTCGAACCCGGCTACGCCATCTCCGCCGAGGAACTGGAGGCGACCGCCGCCGCCCAGGGCGTTCAGGTCGGGCGCGGGGACGCGGTGCTGATCCGCACGGGGTTCCTGGAGGCGCGCCGGCACGCCTGGGGCGACTACGCCGGCGGCCCCGCACCGGGGGTGTCCCTGCACACCGCCCCGTGGTTCCACGAGCGGGAGATCGCCGCCGTCGCCTCGGACACCTGGGGCGTCGAGGTACGCCCCAACGAGATCGACTGCTTCCAGCCGTTCCACGTCGTGGCGCTCGTCCACATGGGACTGGCCATCGGTGAGATCTTCGACTTCGCCGACCTGGGCGACGCCTGCGCCCGGCACGGCAAGTACGAGTTCCTGTTCACCGCCCCGGCGCTGCCCATCACGGGCGCGTCCGGCTGCCCGGTCGGCGCGGTGGCGGTCCTGTGAGCGCGCCCGCCCTGCCCGACGTGCCGACCACCCTCCTCATTGGAGGGAGCTGGCGTCCGGCGGCCGGGGGAGCGACGTTCCCGGTCGACAACCCCGCCACGGGCCAGGCGCTCATCGAGGTCGCCGACGCCGGCGTACCCGATGCGCTGGACGCGATCCGTGCCGCGGCCGACGCGCAGCAAGCGCTCGCGGCCCTTTCGCCGGCTCAGCGGGCGGCGCTGCTGCGCCGCGTCGAGGCCGCGCTGCGCGACCGGACCGACGAGATCGCCCTGCTCATCACGCTGGAGATGGGCAAGCCGATCGCCGAGTCGCGCGGCGAGGTCGGGTACGCCGCCGACTTCTTCGGCTGGTTCGCCGACGAGGCCCTGCGCATCGGGGGCGACTACCGCCTGGCACCGACCGGGCTGACCCGGATCCTGGTGCAGCACAAGGCGGTCGGCCCCTGCCTGCTCATCACGCCGTGGAACTTCCCGCTCGCCATGGGGGCCCGCAAGATAGCCCCGGCGATCGCGGCCGGCTGCCCGTCCGTGCTCAAGCCGGCCGAGCAGACGCCGCTGACCAGCCTGCTGCTCGCGCGGATCATCGAAGAGTCCGGCGCCCCGCCCGGCGCGGTCAACGTGCTCACCACCTCCCGGCCCGCCGAGGCCGTCGGCGCGGTCATCGACTCCGGGCTGGCTCGCAAGCTGTCCTTCACCGGCTCGACCGAGGTCGGCAAGCTGCTGCTGGCCCGGTGCGCGGCCCAGGTCATGCGTACGTCGATGGAGCTGGGTGGGAACGCACCGTTCATCGTGTGCGCGGACGCCGACCTGGACGAGGCGGTCGAGGGCGCGCTGCTGGCCAAGATGCGCAATATCGGCCAGGCGTGTACGGCGGCCAACCGCTTCATCGTGGCGGAGTCGCTGGCCGGCGAGTTCACGAGCCGGCTCGCGAAGCGGATGGGCGCGCTGACGGTCGCCGCCGGTTGGCTCGACGGCTCGCAGGTCGGGCCGCTCATCGACGACGCGGCGGTGGAGAAGTTCGACCGGCTGGTACGCGACGCGCTCGACCGCGGCGCCACGGTCGAAACCGGGGCCGTGCCGGCGATCGGCCGCTTCGTGACCCCGACCGTCCTGAGTGGAGTCGCGCCCGGCACGGCGCTGCTCGACGAGGAGATCTTCGGACCGCTCGCCCCGATCACCACCTTCCGCGCCGAGGAGGAGGCGGTACGCGCCGCCAACGGCACCCCGTACGGCCTGGTGAGCTACGTCTACACGCGCGACCTGCGGCGCGCGCTGCGCCTGGTCGGCAGCCTCGCCACCGGCATGGTCGGCGTCAACTCCGGTGTCGTGTCGAACGCGGCGGCGCCCTTCGGCGGCGTCAAGCAGTCCGGGCTCGGCCGCGAGGGCGGCTTCGAGGGGATCGCGGAATACCTCGACACCACCTACGCGGCCATCCCGGTCTAAAGGAGACAGACATGCGCATCGTGGGACTGCGTGAGGCCGGCAACGTTCTCGTGGGGGAGCTCACCGACGAGGGCGTCGGGATCCTCGCGTCCGTGGAGGAGTTCTGGACCGCACCACGGCATTGGCTTGCCGAAAGACCACAAAGGACAGTAGTGGCGGGCGAGCTGGTACCCCCGGTGCTGCCCGGCGCGCGGGTCATCTGCATCGGGCTCAACTACCTCAAGCACGTCGCCGAGGGCTCGTACGCCGGCGAGGGGGTGCCGCCGTACCCGACGCTGTTCGCCCGGTGGCCGAGCTCGCTGACCGTCGGCGGGGCGGGCATCCCCGTGCCGTCCGATGAGGATGGTGTGGACTGGGAGGGCGAGGTGGTGGCCTGGGTCGGCGAGGCGCTCGTCGACGCCACCCCGGACGAGGCTTTGGCGGCCGTGGTCGGCTACTCGGCGTTCAACGACGTGACGGCCCGCCGGGCGCAGAAGCTCACGTCGCAGTGGACACTCGGCAAGAACGCCGACCGCTCCGGCGTGCTCGGGCCGCTCGTGCCGGCCGCCGAGGTGGGCGACCTGCGCGACGGGCTCAAGGTGGTCACCCGGGTCAACGGCACGGTGGTCCAGGAGGGCAGCACCGACGAGATGGTCTACCCCGTCGGCGAGACGCTCGCGCTGATCAGCCGCACGCTGACCCTGCACCCGGGGGACCTGCTCGCGACCGGCACGCCGTCGGGGGTCGGCTACTCCCGTACGCCGCCCTGGCTGCTGCGCCCCGGCGACGAGGTGGAGGTCGAGGTGGAGCGGCTCGGCGCGATCCGCAACCCGGTGGTGGCCAACGAGGCACGGCACGCATGAAGGGACCGCTCGACGGCGTACTCGTGGTGGATCTGTCCCGCGCGCTCGCCGGACCGCACGCGACGATGATGCTCGGCGACCTCGGCGCCCGCGTGGTCAAGGTCGAGGCCCCCGGGCGCGGCGACGACACCCGCGGCTGGGGGCCGCCCTTTGTGGACGGTGAGTCGACGTACTTCCTGTCGGCCAACCGCAACAAGGAGTCCGTCTGCCTGGACCTGCGGGACGACGCCGACCGCGCGGTCCTGCTCGCCCTGGTACGCCGGGCGGACGTGCTGGTGGAGAACTTCCGGACCGGCGTGATGGAGCGGCTCGGGCTGGGCCCCGACGTGCTCGGCGCGCTCAACCCGCGGCTGGTGCAGCTGTCCATCACCGGCTTCGGCCACGACGGCCCGGAGGGCGGGCGGCCGGGGTACGACCAGATCGCGCAGGGCGAGGGCGGGCTGATGTCGGTGACCGGGCCGGCGCCGGACGACCCGCAGAAGTTCGGCACCCCGATCTGCGACCTGCTCGCCGGCATGTACGGCGCGTACGGGGTGCTGGCGGCGCTGCGGGAGCGCGAGTCGACCGGCCGGGGCCAGGTCGTGCGCACCTCGCTGCTGGCCGCGGCCGTCGGCGTGCACGGCTTCCAGGGCACCCGCTGGACGATCGCCGGCGAGGTCGGCCGAGCCGCCGGCAACCACCACAGCTCCATCTCGCCGTACGGGCTCTTCCGCTGTGCCGACGGGGCGGTGCAGATCGCGGTGGGCAGCGAAGGGCTGTGGCGGCGGTTCTGCGCCGGCTTCGGCCTCGACCCCGACGAGCCGGGCATGGCCACGAACCCGCAGCGCGCCGCCGCCCGCGCCGACGTCGTCGAGCTGGTCGAGAAGGTGTTCGCCGACTGGACGGCCGACGCACTCCTGGACCGGCTGAACGAGCTGGGCGTGCCGGCCGGCAAGGTGCGCTCGCTGGACGAGGTCTACGCCTGGGAGCAGACGCTGAGCCAGGGCCTGCTCATCGAGGTCACCCACGAGACGCTGGGGACGCTGCGCCTGCCGGGGCCGCCGCTGCGCTTCTTCGACCTGTCCGGCCAGGAGCGCACCCGGACCGGGCACCGCCCGCCACCGGTGCTCGACCAGCACGGGCGGTCGATACGGCACTGGGTCGAGTAGTGCGCGCCGAAGAGCTCATCGAGGCGAACGTCGACCGGGGCTCCTGGCACTCGTGGGACGAGCCCATCGCCAGCACCGATCCGGACTACGTGAAGGCGATGGTGAAGGCCGGCACGGACGAGGCCGTCGTCACCGGCCGGGCCCGGATCGACGGCCACGAGGTGGCGCTCATCGTCAGCGAGTTCGGCTTCCTCGGCGGGTCGATCGGCCGGGCCGCCGCCGCGCGCATCGTGGTGGCCGTACGGCGCGCGACGGCTGAGCGGCTGCCCCTGATCGCCGCCACCGCGTCCGGTGGCACACGGATGCAGGAGGGCACGCCGGCGTTCGTCACGATGGTGGACATCTCGCAGGCCGTCGTGGCGCACAAGGCGGCCGGGCTGCCGTACCTGGTGTATCTGCGGCACCCCACCACCGGTGGGGTGTTCGCGTCGTGGGGGTCGCTCGGGCACGTCACCGTGGCGGAGCCGGGCGCGCTGATCGGCTTCCTCGGCCCCTCGGTCTACGAGGCGCTGCACGGGCACGCGTTTCCCGACGGTGTGCAGGTCGCCGAGAACCTGGTCGCCAAGGGCGTCATCGACGCGGTGGTGAAGCCGGACCAGCTCGCCGCCGTCGCCGCGAAGGCCCTCGCGCTGCTGGCTGGGCCGGTAACGCCGCCGGCCCGTCCGGATCCCTGGGAGTCCATCCAACTCAGTCGCCACCCAGCTCGTCCCGGCGTGCGCGAGCTGCTGCGGATCGGCGTCGACGACGTACTCCCGCTGTCGGGGACCGGGGCGGGAGAGCCGGGCAACGGCATGCTGTGCGCGCTGGCGTCGTTCCAGGGAATGCCGTGCGTGGTCGTCGGCCAGGACCGGCGCGGCCCGCTCGGCCCCGACGGCCTGCGGGCCGCGCGGCGCGGGATGAGCATCGCGCAGCAACTCGGGCGCCCGCTGGTGTGCGTGGTCGACACCCTCGGCGCGGAGCTGTCGCCGCAGGCGGAGGAGCGGGCCCTCGCCGGCGAGATCGCGCGCTGCCTGGCCGACCTCGGCCAGCTCACCGTGCCGTCGGTGTCCGTGCTCCTCGGGCAGGGCTGCGGCGGGGGAGCGCTCGCCCTGCTGCCCAGCCGGGTTCGTGTCGCCGCCGAACACGCGTGGCTGTCACCGCTGCCGCCGGAGGGCGCGAGCGTGATCCTGTACGGCGACACGGAGCGGGCGGCCGAGATGGCGCGCCGGCAACGTATCGGCGCGCACGAGCTGCTGGCGGACGGCGTGGTGCAGGAGGTGGTGCCCGAGCCGGTGCCCGCGCACGAGGACCCGGACGGCTTCTGCCGCCGGATGTCCGCCGCGATCGTCACCCAGCTGGTGCGCCAGCTCTAGGGCCTAGGTAGCCCAGGCCATGCTGACGAGGCGGTCGCGGGTGTGGCCGACGTGCGCCTCGATCACGGTGCGGATCTCGTCCTCGTCGCCGTGCTCGACCGCCTTGAGGATGGTCTGGTGCTCGACGAGCACCTGCTTGCGGCGCGGCAGGTCGGGCGCGGCCAGGTGCACGTACCGGTAGATGCGGAACCGGACCTCGTCGATGATCGAGGACACCGCGGAGTCGCGGCCGTTGAGGGTGCGGTGGAACTCCATGTCGGCCTGGAGCCACTCCTCGGCGGACATGGACAGGTTCATCGCCTTGGCGATCTCGCGGGCCGCCGGCAGGTCGGCGTCGAGGAAGGTGGGACGCGACCGGGCCCGGAGCGCGGCGAAGACCTCCAGCTCCTGGCGCAGGTCGAAGAGCTCGAGCACCTGCTCCTGGGAGAGCTTCGTGACGACGAAGCGCTGGAAGGGATTCGCGTCGAGCAGGCGCTCGGCCTGCAGGCGACGCAGGGCCTCGCGCACCGGCACCCGGCTCACGCCGAGGCTGCTGGCCAGCTCCACCTGATTGATCTCGGTGCCGGCCGCCAGCTCGCCGCGGATGATGGCGTCGCGGACCCGCTCGTACACGCGGTCGCCGAGCGTCGCGCGCGACACGGTGCCCATGCCCGACACCGTGGACGGCTGGTCGATCGGTTCGAGCGTGGGCGGCTTCTTCGGCATAGACAGAGTATAGGAGTATACAGTAGCCAAACGCTACTACTCAGGGTTGCGACCCACGAAGTACTCCTCGTCGGGGTCCTGCGTCACCCACAGCTCCGACGCCTGCAGCGCCCGCCGGAACGCGGCCATCTCCCCGCTGTGCAGCCGGTTGGCCGGTACGCGCAGCGGACCGCCGTTGAAGCCGGCGAGCCATGCCTGATACTTCCACGCCGCCCTGTTCACCGAGTGGGCGTGGGGGACCGGCGCGACATTGCCGTTGGCCCGCCACGCCGGGGCGATCTTCCAGAGCAGGTCCATGGCCTGGTCGACCTTGCCCTCGCGGGCCAGGGCCAGCATCCGCGGTGCGGTGTCGCCGTAGTACTCGGTGTTCGAGGTCGCGATCACCCGGAGCGGGACGAGCGCCGCCAGGGCGATCGCCTCCTGGATGATCGGCATGGTGATCAGCACCTTCTCCGACAGGCGGTGCCAGGCGTGCGCGAAGCCGGCGACCGACGGGAAGCCGCCCTCGGCCTTGACCGAGACGACGTTCGGCGCGGCGTCGACCAACTCCTCGATCATGTCGATCGGGATGGACGCGGAGTGCAGGCGCTCGAAGCCCCAGTGGGTCATCGGGAAGAGGATGACGCCCAGGTTGGTCGCGTCGCAGAACGCCCTGGTGTAGTCGTACAGCTCCTGCAGCGACCGCGGGTGGAAGCACGGCGGGTACGACAGCAGCGCGAGCCGGGCGCCCGCGGCCTCGGCGCGCCGGGCGGCGACGATGTTCTCCTCCAGCGTGTTGAACGACGCGTGGAAGATCAGGTTCAGCCGGTCACCGGCCTCGTCGTGCGCGATCTCGGTGAAGCGCACGTACTCGTCGAGGGTGATGTTGACCTCGCTGACCAGCAGCGTGCCGGTGAACCCGAGCTCGATCACCCGGCGGACGTCGTGCCGGATGCCGCGCTCGTTGATCCGGGTCAGGTCGGCCGAGAAGCTCGGGATGACCACGTTGTTCACCCCGTGGAAGTGCTCCAGGGCCCAGTCGCGCACGTCGTTCTTCGTCATGGTCGGTCTTCTCCTCAAAAGTCAGCGGCGGGTCTTGGGCCGGGCCAGGTCGTCCCAGGCGGTGCCGAGGCCGGCCTCGATCGCGCGGCGGTAGGCGAGGTCGGCGGCGACCATGTCCTGCAGGGCGGTGCCCACCGACTTGAAGACGCTGAGATCGCCCGGCGGGTCCTCGGGCAGCGACGCCTTGCCCTGGAGCAGGTCACTGAGCCGGACGACGCCGCCGAGGCCGCCGCCCTCGTCGACGTACTCCCGGATGTCGCCGGACTCGTCGGCGATCTGCTCGGGGTCGGCGTCGAAGACCAGGTTTCCCGCGCGGCGGAAGACGTCGGTGTCGAGCTCGCGCAGGTCGCGGTGGGTGGAGCCGATCGCGCTGATGTGCAGGCCCGGCCGCAGCCAGCCGGACTCGCAGGCGATCGGGCCGCCGTAGCCGGTGTTCGTCGCGGTGATCACGTGGTCGACGTCCGCGCAGGCGTCCGCGGCCGTCGCGGCCGGCACCACCGGCAGGCCGAGCTCGTCGCGCAGCCGCGCCGCGAGCCGCGCGCGGCTCGCCGGGTTCGGGCTGAAGACCTTGACCTCGTCGAGGTCACCCACCGCGGCGAACGTGCGCAGGTGCGTCTCGGCCTCCAGACCGGATCCGAGTACGCCGAGGCGGGTCGCCTTCACGCCCAGGGCCCGTGCGGCGACCGCACTCGTCGCGGCGGTGCGCGCCGCGGTCAGGTAACAGGCGTCCATGGCCGCGAGCACCTCGCCGGTCTCGACGGAGGCGAGCACGATCAGGTAGCGGACGCCGACGCCGCCACCGCCGAAGAAGGTCTTGAGCCCCATGACGCCGGACTGGGGGACCACGGCGGGCATCAGGCGTAAGAACCTGCCGGCGCCGGCGAGGTTCAGCCGGGCGGGCACGTCGGCCGGGACGGTCGCGTCGAGCCGGATGGCGCGTTCGATCGCCTCGACGAGCGAGGCCGGGTCGAGCACGCTGCTGACCGAACGGTCGTCAAGCAGAAGAGTCATGATGGCTGTCCCCACGGAAGCGGAAGCGGCGATGGAGCGGTCCTTGACCAGCCCCGGCTACTGTATACACTCTAGTGGCAACTTTGTGCACGTCAAGCCCGGAGGAATCATGGAGCAGGCAGTGCAGCGCCTCGGGTACGTCGTATTGGGCGTCCCGGACGTCGCGGAGTCGACGAACTTCTACTCGAACGTCGGGCACCTCACCGTGCACGACGCCGCGGGCGGGACGAGCTTCCTCGGCGGCGGCTACGACCACCACTGGCTGCGGCTGGAGGAGCACCAGCAGCGCCGCGGCCTGGTGCGCGTGGGCTTCCAGCTCGCCCGCGAGGAGGACCTGTCCGGCGTCGCTGACCGGCTGGACCAGCGCGGCATCCGGTTCGCCGAGATCGGTGACCTGGACGGCGACGGGATCGACCGGGGCCTGCGGTTCACCGACCCCGACGGCGTCGAGGTCGACGTCTACACCGACATGCTCTCCCGCGCGGTGAAGCCGACGCAGGACGCCGTACGCATGAACGAGATGCTGCACGCGGTGTGGTTCTCGGCGGACCCGGTCGCCGCGCACCGGTTCTACGCCGACGTGCTGGGCTTCCGGGCCTCAGACTGGATCAAGCGCAACGCGGTGTTCATGCGGTCGGCGAACAACTTCCACCACGCGCTGGGCATCTTCAAGTCGAGCCCGCAGCGGGCCGCCTCCATGGACCACTTCTGCATCCTCGTGGAGAACGTCGACGATGTGATGCGGGCCCGGAACATCGCCCTGCGCCGGGGTGCGCAGCTGCAGAAGGACGTGCTCCGGCACGCCGCGTCCGGCTCGATCAGCGTGTACATCGCCGACCCGATGACCGGCATCTCGTTCGAGTTCTGCACCGAGCACGACATCGTCGACCCGGACCACCGGCCCCGCCTGCTGGAGGGCTCGCCGATCACCCGGGACGTGTGGCAGGCGTACAGCCCGGGACTGAGCAAGAACGCGCCGCTGGGCGCCACGTCGGACCTGGCCGACCTGGCCAACGCGCTTGCCTGAGTCCTGACCACTGAGATCGCTGGCACATCGTGCCTGGTCGCGGTAATGATCCGTCTCAGGACAGCAATCTTGCTGTAACTCTTGACGCGGAAGCAGGCGTCAGTAGTCTGTATACAGTTCACGCGAGGAGGGCTGAGAATTGGCTGACGCTTCGCCAGTCGTCGAGTTCAACGATGTGACGGTCACATACCCGGGCAAGCACGTGACCCGTCCGGCGGTGGTGGGCATCGACCTCGCCGTCCAGAAGGGCAGCTTCGTCTGCGTGGTCGGGCCCAGCGGCTGCGGCAAGTCCACGATCCTGCACGTCTGCTCCGGCCTGCTGAAGGTCTCCGGCGGGCAGTTCCGGTACCTCGGCAAGGAGTGGCGCAAGCTGCATCCGGGCATCGGGTACGTCACCCAGCGGGAGACCCTGCTGCCTTGGAAGACGGTCGTGGGCAACATCGCGCTTCCGCTCAAGATCCAGGGCGTACCGCGGGTGGAGCGGCGCGAGCGGGCCGCCGAGATGGCCGCGAGCGTCGGCCTCGGCGACTGGCTCAACCGGTACCCGCGGGAGCTGTCCGGCGGCATGCGGCAGCGCGTGCAGCTCGGGCGCGTCCTGGTCACCGACCCGACGCTGCTGCTGATGGACGAGCCGTTCGGCGCGCTCGACGCGGTGCTGCGGGTACGGATGCAGGAGTTCCTCAAGTCGCGGATCGAGGGCACCGACCTCACCACGATCTTCGTGACGCACGACCTGAGCGAGGCGCTGACCCTCGGCGACGAGGTGGTGGCCATGGCCGGGGCGCCGGGCTGCATCGACCAGATCGACAAGCTGGAGGACCTGCCGCGCGGCGTCTCGCCCGTCCAGCTCCGGCAGTCGCCGGCGTACGCCGCGCACGAGGCCCGGCTGTGGAAGACGATCGCCGGCAACCTGTCCGACGACGGCCGTGCCCTGCACAACGACGCCCTGCACAACGACGCCGCGGCGCCCGCCGTCAGCGGCCAAGGGGGATCTCATGACGACGCAGACCGTCGCGGCCAAGCCGGCGCCCGCCGCCCCCGCCAGGCCGGCGCAGACGCCGGGAGACCGGCGGGACAAGGTCGTGGACCTCGTCCGGCTCTGGGCGATCCGGATCGCCATCGTGGTGGTCTTCTGCTCGGCGTGGCAGTTCTCCAGCGGCCGGATCTTCCCGGTGTTCATCGTCTCCAGCCCGACGCTGGTCGTCGAGCGCTTCGGCGACTTCATGCAGGGCGGGGAGCTGTTCTCGCACCTGGGTTACACCATGCGCGCCTGCGGCATGGGCTTCGCCATCGGCGCGCTGATCGGCAGCACGCTGGGCCTCCTCTTCGGCATCTACGAGTCCATCTCGCGGGTGATCTCACCGTTCGCCGCGATGCTGTACTCGACA
The DNA here is from genome assembly GCF_011764445.1 of Phytohabitans rumicis. Classification (NCBI taxonomy): domain Bacteria; kingdom Bacillati; phylum Actinomycetota; class Actinomycetes; order Micromonosporales; family Micromonosporaceae; genus Phytohabitans; species Phytohabitans rumicis. The sequence goes on along the minus strand of NZ_BLPG01000002.1, from coordinate 881,502 downwards.
CCGAAGATCATGCTCTCGCCGCTCATCGTCGTGTGGGTCGGCGTGGACCTGACCATGAAGGTGTTCGTCGCGACCTTCGCCTGCATGTGGGTCATCTTCTACAACGTCTGGAACGCCACCCGGCGCATCGACCGCAACCTGCTCGACCAGATGCGCCTGATGGGTGCCAACCAGCGTCAGATCATCGTCGGCCTGTACCTGCCGTCGGCGTTGACCTGGCTACTCACCAGCCTGCGGGTCGCCTTCCCCGTCGCGCTCATCGGCGCGGTGGTCGGCGAGTTCGTGGCTTCCTCGCAGGGCCTGGGATACCTGGCCCTGGATTCCGGCCAGCGTTACGACTCCGCGGGGGTGCTCGTGGCGGTTCTGACCATCACCGTCACGGCGATGACCATCGATTCAATTTTGGCAGCCATCCAGCGCAAGGTGGCGCTGTGGCAGGGTGAAGGAGTACGCGGATGAGAGGGATATATCGGCTGACGAGCCTCGCCGTGGGCGCGGTGCTCGTGGCTGGGGTACTGACCGCCTGTGGTGACGACGGTGCGACGATCCAGGCGGACGCGCAGACCGGCAACCGGAAGATCCGGATCGCCGCACCGTTCATCAGCACCATGAATTCGGCCGTCCTGTACGCACAGGGCAACGGCATCTTCGCGAAATACAACATCGAGACCGAATTCATCGAGATCAACGGCGCGGGCGGCCTGCAGGCGACCCTCGGCGGCAGCACCGACATGGCGATCACCTCGTCGGTCAACCCGGTGGCCGCCCTGGAGCAGGGCCAGGAGTTCCCGATCGTCGCGCAGATCGGCAACGGCTTCCCCGAGTCGGTCCTGGTGACCGCGGACGCCTGGAAGCAGAGCGGCCTGACGGACGCCTCGCCGCTGAAGGACAAGATGGCGTTCCTGGCCGGCAAGGCGTGGGGCGTGTCCAGCCCGCAGGGCTCCAGCAGCTACATGGCCAAGTACATGTTCCAGCTGGCCGGCCTGTCCGACAAGGACTTCAAAATCAACTCCCTGGGCTCCGCCACCGGCACCCTGGCCGCGCTGAAGAGCAAGAAGGTCGTCGCCGGCAGCATGGGCTCGCCGTACCCGCAGGTGGCCGAGGCGGAGGGCTACGCGAAGCTCTTCATCAACGTCAGCGGCGGCGAGGTGCCCGAGCTGACCAACACCCTGACGTCGGTCGTCGCCGTGACGCCGCAGTTCTACCAGAACAACAAGCAGCTCATCGCCGACTTCAAGAAGGCGCTCGGCGAGGCGCAGAAGCTCGTCTACGAGAACTCCTCGGTCGTCGACGAGTGGATCTACACCAACCACTTCAAGGGCAGCCCCAAGGAAGCCGTGCTGGCGGGCGTCAACGACCAGCGCGAGGGCGGCGCCATCGCCAAGACGCCGGACGTCGACCCCGCCGCCGCGGAACGGCTGGTCAACTTCATGAAGGCGACCGGCCAGCCCGTACCGGACGACTGGCGCAAGATCTTCGTCGACATCACCGCCTGAGTTGCACTGTCGCTGAGCTGGATAGGAGTACCGGTGTCGGAGTTCGTTGATGGGCGCATGCTCATCGGCGGTGAGCTCGTGCAGAGCCGCACCGCGAACTGGTTGGAATCGGTGAACCCGGCCAATGAGGAGGTCATTGGCCGGGTGCCCGCCGCCGGACCGGAGGACGTGCACGCGGCGGTCGACGCCGCGCTGGGCGCCTTCGACGCGTGGGCCGGATTGTCGATGGCCGAGCGCGCCCAATACCTGCGCGGCTACGCGCAGCGCCTGCGGGAGGAGGGCAAGCGGATCCTGGACATCGAGGTCCGCGACACCGGTAACACCATCGCCAAGCTCCGCCACGACGTGGCGAGCGCGGTACGCGGCATCGAGTACTTCGCCGGTCTCGGCACCGAGCTCAAGGGCGAGACGATCCCGGCCAGCGCCGACGCGCTGCACTACTCCGTACGCCAGCCGTACGGAGTAGTGGGCCGGATCGTGCCGTTCAACCACCCGATCCTGTTCGCCGCCAAGTTCGGGGCCCCGCTGATGGCCGGCAACTGCGTGGTCATCAAGCCGTCGGAGCAGTCGCCGCTGTCGGCCACCGTGCTGGCCGAGATCGTGCGGGAGACGCTCCCGCCCGGCGTGGTCAACATCGTCACCGGCGACGGTGCCGGCGCCGGCGTCCCCCTCGTCAGCCACCCGCTCGTCAAGCGCATCTCGTTCATCGGCTCGGTGCCGACCGGCATGGCGATCCAGCGCCTGGCCGCCGACGTGGCGGTCAAGCACGTCAGCCTCGAACTGGGCGGCAAGAACCCGATGATCGTGTTCGCCGACGCCGACCCCGACGTGGTCGCGGCCAACGCGGTCAATGGCATGAACTTCGGCTGGATGGGCCAGTCCTGCGGCTCGATGAGCCGGATCCTGCTGCCCGACTCGCTGTACGACGCGGTGCTCGACCGCATCGTCGCCAAGGCCGAGGCGATCGTCCAGGGCGACCCCGGCAAGGAGGAGACCGGCGCCGGCCCGATGAACTCCAAGGCGCAGTACGACAAGGCGCTGCGCTACATCCAGGCGGGCATCGAGGACGGCGCCCGCCTGGTCGCCGGCGGCGGCCGGCCCGAGGGCCCCGAGTTCGCGCGCGGCTACTGGCTGCGCCCGACGGTCTTCGCCGACGTGACCCGGGACATGCGCATCTTCCGGGAGGAGATCTTCGGCCCGGTCATGTCGCTGGTCCGCTACCCGGACGGCGACATCGACGAGGTCTTGCGGCTCGCCAACGACGTCGAGTACGGCCTGACCGCGTCCATCTGGACCAACGACCTGAGGCTCGCCATGCGGGCCGCGCGCGAGGTCCGCGCCGGCTACGTCTGGGTGAACGGCGTGTCCCGGCACTTCCTCGGCACCGGCTTCGGCGGCTTCAAGAACTCCGGAACGGGCCGCGAGGAGTGCTTCGACGAGATGCTCAGCTACACCGAGACGAAGACGGTGCACGTCCATGTATGAGGCCGACCCGTTGCCGGTGCCGGTCACCGAGCGCCCGGCCATGCGGTGGGGCAGTGACGCCATCGCGGAGCTGCTGAGCCGGCTCGACCTGCCGTACATCGCGATGGTTCCGGGCTCCAGCTACCGGGGCCTGCACGACAGCCTCGTGAACTACCTCGGCAACACCGGTCCGAAGCTGGTCGTGTGCCTGCACGAGGAGCACTCCGTCGCCATCGCCCAGGGGTACGCCAAGGTGACCGGCGAGCCGATGCTCGTCGGGCTGCACAGCAACGTGGGCCTGATGCACGCCGCGATGGCCATCTACAACGCGTACTGCGACCGCGCCCCGATGGTCCTCATCGGAGCGACCGGTCCGCTGGACGCCGCCAAGCGCCGGCCGTGGATCGACTGGGTGCACACCTCCGCCGACCAGGCGGCGATCGTGCGCCACTACGTGAAGTGGGACGACCAGCCCGGCTCGGTGCCGGCGGCGCTGGAGTCGCTGCTGCGCGGCTACCGCCTGACCCGTACCGAGCCGTCCGCCCCGGTCTACGTGTGCCTCGACTCGGAGTTGCAGGAAACAGAGATTTCGAAGGGCGTGATCGACGCGGTGACGGTCCCGGATCCGGCGCGGTACCCGGCACCGACCGAGCCGGCGCCAGACGCGTCCACTGTGGACCAGATCCTCGCGATGCTGTCCGCCGCGCAGCGACCGCTCGTACTCATGGGACGCGCTGGGCGTACCCGGGAGGAGTGGGACCGGCGCGTGGCGCTGGTGGAGGCGTTGGGCGTGGCGTGCCTGACGGACATGCGCCTGCCGGCCGTGTTTCCCACCGCGCACCCGCAGCATCCCGCCCGGCCCGCCGCGGGCCGGCTGAGCCCGAGCGGCGTCGAGCTGATGCGGCAGAGCGACCTGATCCTCAGTCTTCAGTGGACGGACCTGTCCGGCCCGCTGGCCGCCGCGTTCGGCGACGGCCCGCGGCCCCCGGTCATCGCCTGCAAGAACTCCGGCGCCCTCCTCAATGGATGGACGAAGGACCACTTCGCGCTGGTCCCCGCCGACCTGGAGGTCACCGCGGGCGCGGACCAGGTCGTCGGGGCCCTGCTGGCCCGGGTGGGAGAGCAGCCGGCGGTCCAGCGGCCCGGCTGGCCGCCGGCGCTGCCGGCGACCGGGTCCGGCACCCGCCCGGAGGTCGACGGCGACCCCATCCTCATGTCCGACCTGGCCGCCGCGATCCGCCAGGCCGCCGGCGACCGGGACATCACCTACACCACGCTTCCGCTGGGCTGGTCCGGCGAGGACGCCGTGTTCACCGGGCCGCTGGACTACCTCGGCCGGGACGGGGGCGGCGGCGTCGGCTCCGGGCCGGGCATCGCCGTCGGGGCCGCGCTGGCGCTGGACGGCACGGGCCGCGTCCCGGTCGCGGTGCTCGGCGACGGCGACTACCTGATGGGTGGCTCAGCACTGTGGACGGCCGCCCACTACCGGCTCCCGCTGCTGGTCGTCGTGGCCAACAACCGCTCGTACTTCAACGACGAGGGCCACCAGCGGCAGGTCGCGCAGCGGCGGTCGCGCCCGGTCGAGAACCGGACGGTCGGCCAGCACCTGCGCGACCCCGACCCGGACCCGGCCACGATCGCGCGCGGTCACGGGCTCACCGCGTACGGGCCGGTCCTGGACCCCGATGACCTGCAACCGGTGCTCGCCAAGGCGTTCGCCGAGGTCGTCGCCGGCGGCACGGTCGTCGTCGACGTCCGGGTCAATCCGTACGGCTACGGCCGCGCCTGATCGCAAGGAGGTCTCGTGAAGCTGTATGTCGAGGTCGAGAAGTGCTGCGGGTTCGGCGAGTGCGTCGCGCTCGCGCCCGCGCTGTTTCGGATGGGCAACGACAACCGGGCCCAGTTGCTCGGCGACGGGACGGTGGCGGAGGCCGACGCGGAGTCGGCGCGTACGGCCGCCTTCGCCTGCCCGGCGGAGGCCATCGGGATAGACGAATGACAGAGTCTAACGACGTGCTGATCGTCGGCGGTTCCATCGCCGGCGTGCGGACGGCCGAAGGGCTGCGCCGGCACGGGTTCGACGGCCGCGTCACGATCCTCGAAGCCGGCCCGGACCTGCCGTACGACCGGCCCGCCCTGTCCAAGCAGGTGCTCGCCGCCGGCCACAGCACCGAGTCGGTCATGCTGCGCACGCAGGCGGACCTCGACAAGGCCCGCATCGAGCTGCGCCGCGGCTGCCGCGCCGCCGGCCTCGACCTGGACGCGGGTACCGTCCGGCTGGCCGGCGGCGGCACCCTGGCGTACTCGAATCTCGTCATCGCCACGGGCGCGGCGCCCCGCCGGCTGGCCACCGCCCCGGCGGGCGCCGGGGTGCACTACCTGCGCACGCTCGCGGACGCCGAGCGGCTGCGCGAGGCCATCGACGGGCCGGTCCGGGTCGTGGTCGTGGGCGGCGGCTTCATCGGCTCGGAGGTGGCCGCCGCGGCCGCGGCGCGGTCCGCGAGCGTCACCGTGGTCGAGCCGTACGCGTTTCCGCTGAGCCGGGTGCTCGGCGACCTCGTCGGCAAGCGGCTGGCCCGGCTGCACGAGAGCCAGGGCGTCCAGCTCGTCCTGGGCCGCTCGGTGAGCGCGATCGGCGCGGACCGCGCGGGCGGCCAGCGCGTCGTCCTCGACGACGGTACGACGCTCGGGTGCGAGGCGGTGGTCGTCGGCATCGGCGCGGTCCCGGCCACGGACTGGCTGGCCGGGTCCGGGCTCGACGTGGCCGACGGCGTGGTGTGCGACGAGTTCTGCCGGGCCAGCGCGCCCGGTGTCTTCGCGGTCGGCGACGTGGCCCGCTGGCCCAACCCGCTCTTCGCCGAGGCGATGCGCGTCGAGCACTGGACGAACGCCGTGGAGCAGGCCGGCGTGGTGGCGTGGAACATCGCGCACCCGGACCGGCCGCGCCCCTACGCGCCCGTCCCGTACGTCTGGTCCGACCAGTACGGCAGCCGGCTGCAGATCGTCGGACGGCCGCGACCCTCCGACGACGTGCGGGTGGTTCTGGACGACGACGGCTTTGTCGCGCTGTACGTTCGTGATCATGAGCTGGTCGGGGCCTTCGGGCTGAACGCACCGTCGCAGGTGCTCGCGCTGCGCCGCGCGCTGGCCGCGCGCACCAGGCTTGACGGGATCACGCTTTGAGAGATCAGCAGAGAGGTGGGGATGATGGCTGACTACGCCGCACTCGTTCAGCCGGACCGCGTGCACTCCGCGGTCTTCACGAGCGAGGACATCTACAAGGACGAGCTGGAGAAGATCTTCTACCGGTACTGGGTGTACGTGGCGCACGAGTCGGAGATCCCGCGACCCGGCGACTACTGCACCAAGTGGATCGGCGAGAAGCAGCTCATCGTCTCGCGGGCCGCCGACGGATCGATCGGCATCTTCTTCAACCGCTGCCGGCACCGCGGCGCCGCCGTGTGCATGGACGAGTACGGCAACGCGAACTTCTTCCGCTGCCCGTACCACGGCTGGACGTACAACTCCGCCGGCGACCTGGTCGGCGTGCCCTACCCGTCCCGGTACGGCGAGGGCTTCGACAAGAGCACGCTGGGCCTGGCCCGGGTGCCCCGCGTCGACACTTCGGCGGGCTTCATCTTCGCCTCGATGGCGCCGGACGGTCCGCCGCTGGCCGAGCACCTGGGCAAGGCGGCCGGCTTCCTGGCGGACTTCGTCAAGGCGTCGCCGCTGGGCACCGTCTCGCTGTCCGCGGGCACGTCCAAGTCGGCGTTCTGGGGCAACTGGAAGTTCGTGGGCATGGACGGGTACCACACCAACTTCACCCACAAGACGGTCCTGGACCTGCGGCAGCGCAAGGCGGGCGCATCGTACAACCGGGGCGCCGGCAACTCCGACAAGTCCGCCAACGAGAGCTGGGACCTGGGCAACGGGCACTGCCGGCTGGACCTGACCGGCCGGGACAAGGTCGCCATCGGGGCCGCGTCCAACACGTCCATCGCCGCCGGCATCCCCGACAACGCCGACGGGCACGAGTACATGCGCCTGATGAGCGAGGCGTACGGCGACGGCGCGCACGAGGTCATCCGCCGCTCCCGGGACGTACACATCCACGTCTGGCCCAACCTGCAGCTGATCGGCTCCCAGGTACGCGTCATCCGGCCGCTGGCCGCGGGGCATACCGAGGTGATGAGCTATCCGGCCATGTTGGACGGTGTGCCGGACTCCATCAACACCGAGCGGATCCGCTCGTTCGAGTGGTTCAGCGGCGTCGCCAGCTTCGGCACCCCGGACGACACCGAGGTGTTCGAGCGCAACCAGATCGGGCTGCGGGCCGACTACATCCCGTGGCTGGTCCTCGCGCGCGGCCTGACGGTCGCGCCGCAGGAGGACGGCTCGACGGTCGGCAACGTCACCGACGAGGTACCGCAGCGCGCCCAGATGAAGGCGTGGCTGCGCAGCATGACTTCCCCGGAGGTTTCGTGATGAAGGATCTGGAACTGGTGGGGGACGTGACCGACTTCCTCCTCCTGGAGGCCGAGTTGGCCGACGCCAGCGCGTACGACGAGTGGCTCGCGCTGTGGGACGACCCGTGCACGTACTGGGTGCCCTGCAACCTCGACGACTACGACCCGACCAAGCACGTGTCGATCATCTACGACGACCGCGCCCGCCTGGAGGAGCGCTGCTTCCGGCTGACCGCCGGCGGCGCCCACTCCCAGGAACCGCGGTCGAAGGTGTGCCGGGTCGTCGGCAACATCCGCGTCGTCAACCCGCACGGCGAGGACGACACCGTCGAGGCCACCGCCCGGACGATCCTGGTCGAGCTGCGGTTGGGCCGCAAATCCGTGTACGCCGCCCGTGTCCACTACACGCTGCGGCGCACCCCGGAGGGCTTCAAGCTGCGCCACAAGAAGGTGCTGCTGCTCGACGCCGATGAACCGCTGGGCAACATGACGTTCCTCATCTGAGCGGGGTGTGCGCCATGGCTTTCGCCCACGGTGTGGTGGTCGGCAACGAGTTCGCGTCCATCGAGGTGTCCGTCGACACGTCCGGCCACTGCGCTCGCCTCGTCCTGCGGGACGTCGTGTCCGGACAGTCCCGCTACATCGACCCCCTGGTCCTCGAAGCCCTCATCTACATGCCCGACGACGTCATGCAGTCCCTGGCCGACCCCAACCTCATCGTCTCCGACTAACTCTTTCGTCGCGTCGATCAAGGCCCCGCGCGTCGATCAAGGGCATATGGCCGTGCTTTGATCTCCGATCCACGACCCTTTGCCCTTGATCGGCGACGAATTCCTTGATCGGCGTGGCCGCTACCCTTGCACCTGGAGCGAGTCGCTCATGCTGAACTCAGCAGTCGAATCGTGCTGGACGGTCGCGTACGCCTGGTACGCGGCGGTAGTCCGGGAGAAGTCGCAGTTGGACTTGGCCGTACTTTTGACGCCGGCGTCGAGACTGAAATTGACGGTAGGACAGCTGGTCCAGACGCCGTTCCTGACGTAGCCCGGCCAGATGGTCACCGGGGCGTACGACCCCGTGTTGCCGACGTGGACCGTGAACCAGACCTCGTCGTTGTCGGCCCAGGCGCAGGTCTGGAAGTAGATCTCCGGGTGTACGTACACGTAGGGACTGGAGCAGACGTGGCCGGACCCACCCGGCGACACGATCACGTCGGCATGTGCGGCCGTGGCGGGGATCAGAGCGCAGATTGCCGCCAGTACAGCGGCGATGGCACGTCGAGCGATACGCCAGCGAAGTGTCTGCATGCGTTATCTTCGCATCGAAATTAATCAAGTTCGAGACTTGACTTCACGTGCCGCGGAGCGATTCGGCGACGGAGTCTTCGGGCTGCCAGGTCCGTACCGTGAGTCCGTCCAGGTTGGACTGTTGCGCCGCCATCTCCAGCATCGCCTTGTTGGCGGCGAAGCCGTACGGGAATGGGTCGGTGCCGAACTCCGCCGCCTGCCAGTCCAGGTCGTCGTTTCCGGTGCGGAAGACGCCGGCGGCCGAAGGGTCACGCCGGTACGCCTCGCGCTTGGCCGCCTCGAACGCGTCGAAGATGGCTTCGGCCACCCAGGGTTCCTTCTCGACGAGGCGCCGCTTCACGAGGACGACGTGGTTGACCGGAAGGAAACCGGTCTGGCGCTTGAAGTCCGCCATGAACCGGCGACCGCCGTCCGGGAAGAGCCGCCGTACGTTGCCCGTCGACGTGTCGATGTGGACGTCGGCGGCCGGGAAGGCGGCGTCCAGCTCGCCGGCTTGGAGCATCCGGTTGACCTGCCCGGCGCCGGCCCAGTGCAGGGTCACGCCGCGTGGCGGGTCGGTGTCGAAGCCCAGTTGCCGGCCGTGGCTCTGATCGCCCTGGCGCGCGACGTACCACTCGACGTCCTGCGGCTGGATGCCCCACAGTTGCCGCAGTTGGGCGCGGAACCACAGGCCAGCGGTCATCGTGTAGTCGGGGATGCCGAACGCGCGCCCTGCCAGATCGGCGCCGCTGTCGATGCCGGCGTGGGCGTTGACCAGCGTGGCCAGGCCGAGCGTGGCCTTGCTGGCGAAGACCGGGATCAGCACCCAGTCCCACAGGGCCTTGGCCCGCTCCTGGGTGACGATGTAGTTCGAGATGGAGAACTCGAACACGTCGTGCGCGCCGTCGCGCAGGTGCTTCTCGTGCAGGTCGCCGGGCGGGCCCGACTCCCAGGAGATCTCGATCCCGGTGGGCTGGACCGTGCCGTCGACGAGCGGCGTCACCCGCGGGTTGGGGGAGAAGGCGCCGCGCAGGTGTAGAGACATTCCTGACCTCCAGTCGGGACCGGGCTAGCCCAGTATTGCACACTGTATACACTATGCGCTCATGAGCGCGGGGCCGGTGCTGGCACCGGCCCCGCGCGTGGATCATGTGGTTAGTCGGTCCAGATGCCACCGTCGACGAGCGCGACCGCGCTGTCGTACACATGGTCGCTGGTGTCCGCGACGGCGATCTGTACGGTGACCGGCTGGCCGGGGTTACCGGCACCGAGCAGGTCAGCGGCACGGTGAGGCCGTCCATGCTGGTCGAGTAGCCGGCGGCACCGGCGCTGTTGTCGACGTAGTACGAGTTGTTGGTCTTGTCGTTGATGGTGTTGACGGAGACCGCCTCGGTGCCGCCGGGCACGGTGGCGCAGTTCTTGCCGTTGACCCGTACGACCATGACGTCGTTGTAGGCGCTTCCCACGTACTCCGGGTACTCCTCGCTGGCGAAGACGTATCGGACGTGGAGCGTCGAGCCGGCCGGCTTGAGGGTGACGGTGTACGCGGCGGCGTCGAAGGTCGGATGGCCGGCGAGGGTGGTCAGCTCGGCGTCGCCCTCGCGACCGAGGTCGGTGCTGGCGAACTTCTCCGGCGGCCCCAGCGCGTCGGCGATCTGTCCAGTGCTCAGCACCCAGGTCTTCTTGCCCGGCACGAAGCCGTCCACGTGGCCCCACTGGTCTGGGCCACCGACCGTCGCGTCCTCGATCTTCGACACCCCGGGACCGAGGAGCGTGTCTGCCGGCTGGGGGTGTTCTTGTCGCAGTCCTTCGGGAGCGACCACGGGGAGCCGCCGTACGGTGTTGACCCGGTGAGGGCGTCCGAGCTGATCTTCTGACTGAATGACCATTTGCTCAACCACGCCTTGACGACCAAGCCAAGGCTGCGGGTGAACGCCGCGGCCGCGATCGTGCAGTTGTTGAACTGGCTGTCCTGCTCGGAGTGGTAGGGCTTGAGGCTGGCGTCGAGCGGAGACAACTCCCCGCTGATCCCGGCGATCACGCCGGCCCCGGTGCTTCCGACACCCGGCCCGAGGATCAGCTCGCCGCCGACCTTGAAGCCCACCGACCCGTTCTTGGTCACCTTCGGCGTCAAGGGGGCCGCTTCCATGATCGTATGGCCGGTGAACGATGGGCCGTTCTTGACGGTCATCGAGCCCGCGAACCGCACACCACCGGTCGCGGTCAGCCCGACGTTCTCGATCTTGAGGCCGCCCCCGATGGTGAACTGCGCGGCGGCGTCGAACGAGACGGAGATCGGCACGGGCGACGCCGTCAAGGTCTTGAAGAACTTGCTCAGGCCCAGAGCGCACTGGAGGTCCTGACTGGTCTCGATGCGGGCGGCGCCGGTCACCTTGGCCGTCAGCCCGACGTCCACGGACGCGCCGGTGGGGACCTCGACGCCCAGGAACTTGTACTTGTCGACCTTGGTGCTGAAATGGCCCGCCAGCGTGACGGTGGGCGTGAACGAGATCGTGGTGGTTCCGCCGATCCCCCGCAGTCGACATCGGCCGCCTTGGCCGCCGCGGCCTTGGCCGTGGCCGAGGGCGCGCCGCCGCCGCCGGCGGCGGCGACAGAGAATTCCGGAACGTCGAGCTCGTAGTAGTCGAACGCGTCGATCAGCGCGCCCGCCGCGAGGCCGAGGGTGCGGCCGTCGGGCGTGATGGAGGTGACGACGCCGAGGAAGCCGCCGGGAAGCGCGGCCGAGATCGGCAGGACGACGGCTGAACCCAATAGCGGCGGCGGTACCTGGCTCCGCAGCACGACCTGGACGCCCGTTCCCGTGGTCTGCGCGGCGGCTAGGTCGGCCGGCACGGCGAGCAGCGTCGTCGGCGCGGCGACGTAGGTGGCCTGCGTGGATCCGACCGGCGGCGTGGTGCTGATGGAGCTGACCAGGGGGCCGGTCCAGCCGTGCTTGGTCTGGGTGAACAGTGAGTACGTGTACCGCGTTCCCGGCTTCAGCCCTTGGTCGGCGGCCGAGGTGCCTTTGACCGGCACGCCGACGCCCAGGGTCTTGAGCGAGACCGGCGTACCACCGGGCGTACGCCGCAGGACGAACCGGGCGCCGGCGGGTGCGTTCCAGGAGAGCTTCAGGCTGGTCCGGGTCAGGTCCGTGGCGACCAGATGATGCGCCCCGCCATCCGGAGCGTAGGTCACGTTGACGGTCGTCATCGCACCTGACTTCACGACGGCGACCGGCGGCGACGCGTGGCCTACGTACCGCACGCCGTCGACCGTGGTGCTCACCGGCGGCACATGGTAGAGCCCTGCCGGCAGGGAAAGGGAGACCAGCGTGGACGTGCCGGTGGGGGCCTTGGCAGCGACCTGCCGCGTCTTGCCGGCCAGCGTGACGGTCGCCGGAATGCCGTCCGGTGTATGGATCTTCACCTGTACGGTGCCCGTTGCCGGGTCACCTTTCGGCGTGGCTCCCGCGGGCGTCGCGAACCCGGGCAGTCCGATGAGGACGGACGTGGTCAACCCCAGCACGATCTTTGTCCATGGTGGATACTTCACGATGTCACTCCTCGGCGGCGATGGCGGCTCGGCACACCGGTGACATTTCCAGCGCTACGTGTTGGTGAGAATGGTGAATTCGCCGTCCTGCCCCACCGGCGCGCACCTCAAGCTGAACGGCTTCGCTCATCCGGGGGAACACCGCGCGATCGCCACGTACGTGGTCGTCCAATGAGGACACGCCGGATGGACCGACGGATGTGCGCGGATGCCCGATCATCGATCACGACCGCCGCCCGGCCGGGCTACCGGTGACAAAATCGGCCAAGACCGGCTATCGTCGCGAAACGCTCGCTGGTTGCTCGGTTGTTTCCGCCGAGTTAAAGATCTTCGCCCCGACCTCTTGCGTTCCACCTGTGGTACGGCGTTCACTATGTGGCACCACAGAGGGAGGGGCACATGGTGAAGCTGGGCGACCTGGTCGACCCGTACGCGCAGCCCGAGCGGCTCGGCGGCGACGCCGCCTGGAGCGAGGGACCGCTGTGGCTGCCCGGCGAGGACGCCGTGATCTGGTCGGACATTCCCGGCAACCGGATCCTGCGGTGGAGCGCCGGCACCGGTGCCGTGACCGTCGACCGTACCGGGGTGGAGTTCACCAACGGGCGCTGCCTCGACCGGGACGGCCAGGTGGTGACCTGCTCACACGGCCGGCGGGCGATCGAGGGTGGCCCGGCCGGCGAGCCCGGCGAGGTGCTCGTCGACCGCTTCGGCGCGGCCCGGCTCAACTCGCCCAACGACGTCGTGGTGGCCGCCGACGGCGCGATCTGGTTCACCGACCCGCCGTACGGGATCGTGCAGCCGCACGAGGGCCACCCCGGGGAGCGGGAGTACGGCGACTGCTACGTGTTTCGCTTCGACCCGGCCACCGGCGAGCTGGCCCCGGCCGTGCTGGACGTGGAGGAGCCCAACGGGCTGGCCTTCTCGCCGGACGGGTCGCTGCTGTACGTGACCGACACGTCGGCGGCCCTGCGCACCGACGGCACGGGCAACCACTGGATCCGGGTGTACGACGTGGTCGACGGCCGGCGGTGCAAGAACGGCCGGGTCTTCGCCGAGGTGACGCCGGGCCTGGCGGACGGGATCAAGGTCGACGTCGACGGCAACGTCTGGACGTCCAGCGCCGACTCGATCCAGGTGTACGCGCCGGACGGCACCCGCCTGGGCAAGATCCCGGTGCCGGAGAAGGTCGGCAACCTGTGCTTCGGCGGCCCGGACGGGGACGTGCTCTTCATCGCCGCCGGCACCGGCCTGTACCGCCTGCCCACCCGCACTCAGGGAGCGGCCCGATGAGTGCGCCGGTGAGCGCCCCGCTGCTGCGGGTGCAGGGGCTGGTCAAGTCCTTCTACGGCAACCGGGCGGTCGACGACGTCTCCTTCGACGTACCGGCCGGGCGGGTGGTGGCGCTGCTCGGCGAGAACGGCGCCGGCAAGTCCACGGTGATCAAGATGCTCGCCGGCGTGTACGGGCGGGACGCCGGCCACATCTTCCTGGACGGGCAGGAGATCACCAAGCCGGACGGCATCTCGTTCATCCACCAGGACCTCGGCTTGGTCGAGTGGATGACCGTCGCGGAGAACATCGCCCTGGCCACCGGCTTTCCGGGCGGCCGGCGCCGGCTGGTCTCCTGGCGGGCCGTACGCCGGCAGGCCGAGCAGACCCTCGCGCTGATCGGCGGCGGCATCGACCCGGACACCCGGATCTTCGACCTGCCGCGGACCGAGCGCTCGCTGCTGGCCATCGCGCGCGCCCTGGTCGGCGGGGCCAAACTACTCGTACTCGATGAGCCCACCGCGAGCCTGCCGGCGGCCGACGTGGAGCGGCTGTTCGCGGTCCTGCGCCGGCTCCGGGAGGACGGCGTCGGCATGATCTACGTGTCGCACCGGCTGGACGAGATCTTCCAGATCGCCGACGACGTGGTGGTGATGCGCAACGGCCGGGTCGTCGGCGCGGCGCCGACCGCGCGGTTCACCCCGGCCGAGCTGGTCCGGCTCATCGTCGGCCGGGAGACCCGCCCGGGCGCGCCGGGCGCGGTGGGGAGCGGGTCCGGCTGGAGCTCGACGGGGTCCGGGTCGGCGACGTCGGCCCGGTGGATCTTCGGGTACGCGCCGGCGAGGTGGTCGGGCTGGTCGGCCTGCGCGGCGCCGGGCAGGAGGAGGTCGGCCGCGCGGTGGCCGGCGTGCTCCCGGCCCGGGGCGGCGCCATGCGGCTGGACGGGGCCCCGTTCGCGCCCCGGCACAGCGCGATGGCGGTACGCGCCGGGGTCGGGTTCGCCACCTCCAACCGCGAGTCCGACGGCATCGCGGCCGGCCTGTCGGTGCGCGAGAACCTCTTTCTGAACCCGTCCGTCTGGGGCCGCCGGCTCCTCGTGCCGGGCCTCACCCGCACGGAACGGGCCTGGGCCGCGCGCCTGGTGCGCGAGTTCGACGTGCGCCCGCCGACCCGGAACGCCCCATCGACACGCTGTCCGGCGGCAACCAGCAGAAGGTGATCGTCGCCCGCTGGTTCGGGGTCGGCCGGGCGGTGGCGGTGCTGGAGGAGCCGACCATGGGCGTCGACGTCGGCGCCAAGAGCGACATCTACGCGCTGCTGCGGCAGGCCGGCGAGCGCGGCACCGCGGCGCTGGTGGTCTCCACCGACCTGGAGGAGGTCGCCGCGATCTGCCACCGCGCCCTGGTCTTCCACCGCGGCCGGGTCTGCCGGGAGTTGGCCGGCGCCGACCTGACCGTGTCCGCCCTCATGAGCGCCGCGACCGGCCTGTAGCCCCGACAGGCCAGAGAAGACAGAGGAGTACAGATGGCTCTGCACACGTCCGTGCGCTCGACCGCGCTGGAGCCCCGCAAGGGCGGGTCCGCCGGGCGCCGGCTGCTCACGGTGTACGGCATGGTGCTGCTCACCGTGCTGCTGTTCGGGCTGTTCGCGGTGTTGAAGCCGGACACCTTCCCCACCCTGCTGAACTTCAAGCTGCTCACCGCCGGCAACGCCGTACCCCTGATCCTGGCTCTCGCGGTGACCGTGCCGATGGTCGCCGGGAAGATCGACCTGTCCGTCGGCTACGCGCTGGGGCTGTGGCAGGTGCTGGCGCTGTCGTGGCAGCTGAACGGCCTGGACTACCGGCTGGTCATCCTGCTGGTGCTGGTCGGCGGCGCGGTGGTGGGGCTGGTCAACGCCGCGCTGGTCGAACTGGCGCAGGTGGACGCGTTCATCGCCACCCTGGCCACCGGCCAGGTCATCTTCGCGATCACCTACTGGCACACCGGCGGGCGGCAGGTGGTCGACAGCGACGGCCGCCGCGCGGCCAACTTCGACGCGCTGGCCACCTGGTCGTTGGGGCCGGTGCCGGGCCCGTTCGTGATCGCCGTCGTGCTCGCGGTGGGGCTGTGGGCGGTGCTGGAGTTCCTGCCCGTCGGCCGCTACCTGTACGCGGTCGGCGCCAACCCGCGGGCCGCGGAGCTGACCGGCATCCGGCGCCGCCACTACGTGGTCGGCTCGATGGTCACCTCCGGCGTGCTGTGCGCGATCGGCGGCATCCTGCTCTCGGCCCGCCAGGGCGGCGTGGCCCAGGCCAACATCGGCCCGGACTTCCTGCTGCCGGCGCTCGCCGCGGCGTTCCTCGGCTCCACCACCATCCGGCCGGGACGGGTGAACGCGTGGGGCACCGTCCTCGGCGTCGTCGTCACCACCATCGGCATCTCCGGCCTGCAGCAGCTGCTGCCCGGCCGGTTCTACCTCGACCCGCTCTTCAACGGGCTCACCCTGGTCGCCGCCATCACGATCGCGAGCCTGGCCAGCCGCAAGCGGCTCGCCAGCGCCGAACGGCACCAGGTCGCCGCCACACCGTCCACACCCGACACCGCACAGTCGACAACCATTGGGAGCACCGTATGAGAACCTTCCGGGCGGTTGTTTCAGTCGCCGCCGTCCTCGCCGTCGCCGCCGGATGTTCCAGCGAAACCGCCGCGGAGCAGGCCGGCACCGCCACCACCGGGTCGACCCCGTCGGCCGCCGCGCAGGCGCTCGTCCCGCCCGGCATCACGGACGTGCTCGCGGACGCCAAGAAGCGGGTCGCCGACAGCCTGTCCGGCGGCGCGGGCTTCACCCCGTCCAGCACCGGGCCGGCCGCCCAGAAGAAGGGCAGCACCATCGCGTACGTGGCCGCGGACCTGACCAACGGTGGCGTCAACACGGTCGCCAAGGCGGTCACCGAGGCGGGCGCCGCGATCGGCTGGAAGGTGAACGTCATCGACGGCAAGGGCAGCGCCCAGGGCCGTACGAACGCGCTCAACCAGGCGATCGCCCTCAAGCCGGCCGGCATCATCCTCGGCGGGTTCGACGCCACCGAGCAGGCCGCCACCATCAAGCAGGCGACCAGCCTGTCCATCCCGGTGGTGGGCTGGCACGCCGGCCCGGAGTCCGGCCCGATCGCGTCCGCCGGCCTGTTCACCAACGTGACCACCGACCCGCTGCAGGTCTCCTGGCTGGCCGCCGCGTACGCCGTGGCGCAGTCCGAGGGCACCGCGGGCGTGGCCATCTTCACCGACTCCCAGTACCAGATCGCGGTGCGCAAGGCGGACGCCATGCGCGACTACGTCAAGCTGTGCACCGGCTGCACCGTACTGTCCTATGAGGACGCCCCGATCGCCGAGGCGGACGCCCGGATGCCGGCCCTGATCTCGTCCCTGCTGCAGCAGAACGGCGACAAGCTCACCTTCCTGCTGGGCATCAACGGCAACTACTTCGGCGGTGCGAAGAGCGCGCTGCGCGACGCCGGCAAGGCCGGGGCGGGCCCGCCGTGGGCGGT
Organism: Phytohabitans rumicis; assembly: GCF_011764445.1. Lineage (NCBI taxonomy): Bacteria > Bacillati > Actinomycetota > Actinomycetes > Micromonosporales > Micromonosporaceae > Phytohabitans > Phytohabitans rumicis. The sequence goes on along the minus strand of NZ_BLPG01000002.1, from coordinate 864,443 downwards.
GGCAGCAGGGGACGGCGACGCGGCCGAGTTCCAGCGCATCCGCACCGTCGACTACCAGGCCGCCACGGTCGCCGAGCCGATGCCGTTGCAGGGCTGGCAGCTCGTCGACGAGCTGAACCGGGCCATTGCCGGGCAGCAGCCGTCCGGATTCGTGCCGATGCCGGCGCTGATCACCAAGCAGAACGTGCCGGACGGCGACGTGTTCGACCCGCCGTCGGGGTACCGGGACATCTACAAGAAGATCTGGTCCGGCCAGTGACCGACGTTGCCGTCATCGGGCTCGGCGTGATGGGCTCGGCCATCGCCCGGCGGCTGCTGGCCGCCGGGCACCGGACCCACGTGTACGACGTACGGCCCGAGGCCGTCGCCGAGCTCGCCGCCGAGGGCGCGGTGCCCGCCGCGCGCCCGGCCGACCTGGCCGGCTGCGAGCCGGTGCTGCTGTCGCTGAACACCGCCACGATCGTCGAGCAGGCGGTGTTCGGCCCCGGCGGTGTGCTGGCCGACCCGGCCGACGGCACGCTGCTGGTGGACATGTCCAGCATCGACCCGGCCAGCACCCGCGACCTGGCCACCCGGGCCGAACGCCGCGGCGCCGCCTGGGTCGACGCGCCGCTGTCCGGCGGCGCGCCGGGCGCCCTGCGCGGCGAGCTGACCCTGATGCTGGGCGGTCGGGACGAGGACGTGGCCCGGGCGCTGCCGGTGCTGGGCGTGCTCGCCTCGCGTACCACGCACCTCGGGCCGGTCGGCGCCGGGCAGCTCGGCAAGCTGGTCAACCAGGTGCTCGTCGGTTGCGGGTTCGCGGCGCTGGCGGAGGCGGCCGCCCTGGTCCGCGCCGCCGGCCTGCCCGCCGAGCAGATCCTTACCGCGCTGACCGGCGGGCGGGCCGACTCCGCGCTGCTGCAGGAGTTCTTCACCAAGTTCGCCGCGGTCGACCTGTCGCCCACCGGCCGGGTCGCCAACATGGTCAAGGACCTGGAGATCGCCCGCGACTTCGCCCGTACCCGCAACGTGCCGCTGCCGATGACCACCGCGGTCTCCGAACTGCACCGCTGGCTGGTGGCCCGGGATCACGGCGGTTCGGACAACGCGGCGCTGATGCTCTACTACACCGGCGGTGCGGAGGCGTGACGGTGCGCGGATCGGTGGGGCTGGTCGGGCTGGGCGTCATGGGCCGGGCGGTCGCCGCGCGGCTCGCCGAGGCCGGCGTACCGGTGATCGCCACCTCGCGGACCCCGGCCACGCGCGACGCGGCGGCCGCCGCCGTGCCTCAGCTTGCCATCAGGGGTACGCCGGCGCAGGTCGCGGCGGCCGGCCCGGTCCTGGTGCTGACCAGCCTGCCGAGCGGCGCCGAGGTGGCGCAGGTCGCCGCCGACCTGGTCGGCGGGCTGCCACCCGGCCGGTCGCTGCTGCTGGTCGACCTGAGCACGACGGCGCCGGGGGAGGCCGCCGAGCTGCACGCCCGGCTCGGCGCCGGCGGGCACGCCGCGATCGACGCGCCCGTCTCCGGCGGCCCCACGGGCGCCCGTGCCGGCACACTGTCCATCATGGCCGGCGCCACGGTGGACGCGTTGCGGGCCGCCGCGCCGGTCCTGGCGCACCTCGGCACGGTCGTCCACTGTGGTCCGCCCGGCGCGGGCCAGGTGGCCAAGGCGTGCAACCAGCTCGTCGTGGCCGGCACGCTGGTGGCCGTCGCCGAGGCGCTGGCGCTGGCCCGGCGCAGCGGCGTCGACCCGGCCCTGGTCCGCAGCGCCCTGCTGGGCGGGTACGCCGCATCCCGGGTGCTGGAGCTGCAGGGCGGGCGGATGCTGCGCGGCGACTTCGCCGGGCAGGGCAAGGCCGGCCTGCTCGCCAAGGACGTACGGATCGTCCGGGAGCTGGCCGGCGACGCGGCGCTCGCCACCCCGGTGCTGGACGCCGCCGGCCGGGTCGTCGACCGGCTCGCCGCCCGCGCCCCGGACATCGACCACTGCGCCGTCATCACGGTCATCGAGGAGACTGTCCCATGAAGCTGTTCGACCTCACTGGGCGCCGGGCGCTGGTCACCGGCTCCAGCCGGGGGATCGGCGCGGCGCTGGCCACCGGCCTGGCGCGGGCCGGCGCGCGGGTCGTGCTCAACGGGCGCGACGGCGCGGCGCTGGAGCGCGCCCGGCGGGACCTGGCCGAGCGCACCGGCGCCACCGTGGACGCGGTCGCCTTCGACGTCACCGACGCCGCCGCCGTCCACGATGGAGTCGAGCGGCTCGGCCCCGTCGACATCCTGGTGAACAACACCGGCGTGCAGCACCGCGAGCCGATGCTCGACGTCGGCGTGGACACCTTCCGGCGGGTGCTGGACACCAACGTCACCAGCGCGTTCCTGGTCGGCCGGGCGGTCGCGGCCGGCATGGTCGCGCGCGGCCACGGCAAGATCATCAACGTGTGCTCGGTGCAGACCTGGCTGGCCCGTCCGGGCATCGCCGCGTACACCGCCTCGAAGGGCGCCCTCGCCATGCTGACCCGGGCGATGTGCGCCGAGTGGGCCCCGCACGGCGTGACCGCCAACGGCCTCGCCCGGGGTACGTGGTGACCGAGCTGACCCAGCCGCTCGTCGACGATCCCGCGTTCGACGCGTGGATCCGCGGGCGTACGCCGGCCGGGCGCTGGGCCAACCCCGACGACCTGGTGGGCACCCTGATCTGGCTGGCCGCGCCGGCCTCCGATTTCGTCAACGGCCAGGTGGTCGCCGTCGACGGTGGCCTCACGGCGGTGATCTGACATGGCGGACGTTCGCGCGGTGGTGGTGCACGGCGCCGGCGACCTGCGGCTGGAACGCCGGCCCGCGCCCGAGCCGGGCCCCGGCGAGGTGGCGGTGGCGGTCCGCTACGGCGGCATCTGCGGCTCCGACCTGCACTACTGGCGGCACGGCGCGGTCGGGGAGTTCCGGCTGCGCGAGCCGCTGGTGCTCGGGCACGAGGTCGCCGGCACCGTCCACGCGCTCGGCGACGGCGTCGACTCCGTGACCGTCGGCGCGCCGGTGACCGTCCACCCCGCGACCCCGTGCGGGGCCTGCCGCCAGTGCCAGGCCGGCCGGCCCAACATCTGCCCCGACGCCCGGTACCTCGGCAGCGCCGCCCGGTTCCCGCACGTGCAGGGCGGCTTCGCCGAGCTGCTGGTCGTACGGGCGGACCAGGTCATCGCGCTGCCACCCGGGCTGGACCTGCGTCACGCGGCGGTGGTCGAGCCGGCCTCCGTGGCGTGGCACGCCGTCCAGCGGTGCGGCGACGTACGCGGCGCGCGGGTGCTGGTCACCGGCGCCGGCCCGATCGGCTGCCTCGTGGTGTCCGCGCTGCGGGCGGCCGGCGCGGCCGAGATCGTGGTCACCGACGTGCACCCGCAGCCGCTGGCCGTCGCGGCGGCGGCCGGCGCGACGCGTACCGTGCTGGTGGGTGCTCCCGGGGCCGGTGACCTCGCGGACCTGGCCGCGGACGCGGCGATCGAGTCGTCCGGCAGCCCGGCCGGCTTCTCCACCTGCCTGCGCGCGGTGGACCGCGGCGGCCTGGTGGTCGGTCTGGGGCTGCTGCCGCCGGGCGACAGCCCGATCGCCGCGAACCTGATCATCACCCGCGAGCTGCGGGTGGTCGGGTCGTTCCGGTTCGACCACGAGCCGGCGGCCGTTCTGGACGCGCTGGCCGCCGGCCGGCTCGCCGTCGAGCCGGTCGTCACGCAGGTGGTGCCGCTGGACGCGGTCGCGGACGGGTTCGCGCTGGCCGCCGATCCGGCACGGTCGTGCAAGGTGCTGCTGGACTTCGCGGCGGGCAAGCCCTGACTGCGAAGATTGGCGGAAGTCACCACCCGGCCGTGCCGTTGAAAATTAAGGAGTCCTACCGTGACGCGCTCGCTCCGCGACGTCGACAGCCGTGCCCCCGCGGTGACCCGGGCGGTGGCCATGCTGGAAGAGCTGGCCCGCCGCGGCCCGCTCTCCCTCACCGAGCTCGCCCGGTCGCTGGACCTGGCGAAGTCGACCGTGGCGAACCTGTGCGCCGCGCTGGAGGACAGCCACCTCATCCGCCGGATGGACCAGCGGTGGGCGCTGGGCTACAAGGTCGTCGAGCTCGGCCAGGGCTTCCTGGCCGGCACCGACCTGGTCACCGAGTTCCGCCGGGCGGCGACGCTGCTGCCGGTGGCGGCGCAGGAGACCCTGCTGCTGGCCGTCCTGGACGACCTCGACGTCGTCTACCTGGCCCGGCACGACGGCAACCAGCCGGTGCGGCTCGCCAGCGACATCGGCCGCCGGCTGCCGGCCGTCGTGACCGCCCTCGGCAAGGCGATGCTCGCCAGCCTGCCGCCGGCCGAGCAGGACCGCCGGCTCGCGACCATCGGCGAACTGCCGGCCTACACGCCACGCTCGCACCGGTCCATGGACGCGCTGCGCCGCGACCTGGACGAGATCCGGCAGCGCGGGTACGCCCTCGACGACGAGCAGAACACCGAAGGCGTCACCTGTTTCGGCGTCGCCCTGCCCGGCGGCCCCGACACGCCGACCGCGGTCAGCGCCACCATGCTCACCGCCCGGGTGACGCCGGACCTGCGCGAGTCGCTGACCAAGGACCTGACGACGCTCGCCACCGACCTGTCCCGACTGGCCCGACCCTAAGCTCGAACGGAGTACCCATGCTGCCTCGCGTCGCCGTCTCCCGCCGCGACCTGCCCGGCGCCGGCCTCGCCCAGTTGGCCGACCGGTGCCGCCTGACCGTCTGGGACGGCGACGCCCCGCCCGCGCCGGCGCAGCTCGCCGGGCTGGTCGGCGACTGCGACGCGGCGCTCGTGCTCGGCACCGACCGGGTCGACGCCGCCCTGCTGGACGCCGCGCCCCGGCTCCGCGTGGTCGCGCTCGCCTCGATGGGGTACGACGCGGTCGACGTGGCCACCGCGAACGATCGGGGCGTGCTGGTCACCCACACTCCCCACGTCCTGGCCGAAACCACCGCCGACGTCGCACTCGCGCTGATCCTCCTGGCCCGCCGCCGGATCGGCGCCGCCGTGGACACCATGCGCGGCGGCGGGTGGACCCACTTCCGCATGGACGGCTTCCTCGGCCTCGACGTCCACGGCGCCACCCTGGGCCTGATCGGCTACGGCCAGATCGGGCAGGCCCTGGCCCGCCGCGCCGCCGGACTGGGCATGCGGATCCAGCACCACGACCCGTCCCACGCGCAGGACGCCGTCGGCTCGCGCGCGGTCGGCTTCGACGAGCTGCTGCGTACGAGCGACGTCATCTCCCTGCACGTACCGCTGACCCGGCGCACCGCCGGGCTCATCGGCGCCGCCGAGCTGGCCCGGATGAAGCCGACCGCGACCCTGGTCAACACCTCCCGCGGCGGCATCGTCGACGAGGTCGCCCTGGTGGCCGCCCTGCGCGCCGGGACCCTGCACTCCGCCGGCCTCGACGTCATGGTCGACGAGCCGCGCGCCGACCCGGCCGACCCGCTCTTCCACGAGCCGCACCTGGTCGTCCTGCCACACATCGGCTCGGCCACCGAGGCCACCCGCGCCGCCATGGTCGACCTGGCCGCCCGCAACATCCTCGCCGTCCTGGACGGGCACGACGCCCTCACCCCGCTGCCCGGCACCCCGGCCCGCCGCGGCTGACCGCCGCACGGCACCGGGCCGCATATCGTGCAAGGGTGACGGACACCCACCTCATCGGCGGCGCGGACCGGATCCTGGACCATGCGACGGTACGCGCGTTCGTCGCCGACCGGCTGGCCGCGGCCGACCTGGACGGGCGCAGCGTGTGCGTGATCGTGCCGGACGGCACCCGCAGCTGCCCGCTGCCGCCGCTGATGGGTGCGGTGCACGAGGCGCTCGCCGGCCGGGCCACCCGGGTCACCGTGCTCATCGCGCTCGGCACCCACGCGGCGATGAGCGAGCAGCAGCTACGCGCCCACCTCGGCGGCCCGTACCCGGGCTTCACCGTCGTCAACCACGAGTGGTGGCGGCCGGAGGCGCTGGTCCCGGTCGGCACGATCGGCGCCGACGAGGTGGACAAGCTCTCCGAGGGCCGCCTGCGCCAGCCGGTGGACGTGGTGCTCAACCGGGCCGCGGTCGAGCACGACGTGTGCCTGGTGCTCGGGCCGGTCTTCCCGCACGAGGTGGTCGGCTTCTCCGGCGGCAACAAGTACTTCTTCCCCGGCGTGGCCGGGCCGGACATCATCGACCTGTCGCACTGGCTCGGTGCCCTGATCACCAGCTGGCAGATCATCGGCACCCCGGGCACCACCCCGGTCCGCGCCCTGATCGACCAGGCCGCCGCCATGATCCCCACCCGCCGGCTCGCCCTGTGCCTGGTGGTCCAGTCCGGCACCGGCGCCCTGCACGCCGCGTCGTTCGGCCCGCCGGAGGAGGCGTGGGCCGCCTGCGCCGAGGTGTCCGCCCAGACCCACATCCGCTACCTGGACGCCCCGGTCCGCCGGGTGCTGTCGGTCCTGCCGGCCAAGTACGACGACATGTGGACCGGCGCGAAGGGCTTCTACAAGGTCGAGCCCGTCGTCGCCGACGGTGGCCAGGTCATCCTGTACGCCCCGCACATCACCCGGCTGTCCGCGATGCACCCGGAGATCGAGCGCATCGGCTACCACTGCCGTGACTACTTCGTCGGGCAGTGGGACCGGTTCCGGGACGAGCACTGGGGCGTCCTCGGGCACTCCACCCACCTGCGCGGCGCCGGCACCTGGACCGCCGAGGACGGCGAGCGCAACCGGGTCACGGTCACGCTCGCCACCGGCATCCCCGAAGACGTGGTCCGCGGCGCCAACCTCGACTATCTCGAGCCATCCACTGTGGACGTTTCCGCCACCGACCCGCACACCTTGGTCGTACCGCAGGCCGGCGAGGTCCTCTTCCGCCTGCGGTAAAGGGCTAGCCGACCGGCGCGCGCTCGCCGAAGACGAGGCGCGCGCCGTCGACGTCGTCCGGGTCGCCTTCGCAGTCGACCACCACGCGCTGGCCGGGGCGCAGCTCCTGGAACAGGATCCGCTCGGCCAGGCTGTCCTCGACCTCGCGCTGGATGGTACGGCGCAGCGGCCGGGCACCGAGCGCCGGATCGAAGCCCTTCCTGGCCAGGTACCGGCGGGCCGCCTCGGTCAGCTCCACGCTCATGTCCTTGTGGCGTAGCTGGCCGTCGATCCGCGCCACCATCATGTCCACAATGGAGAGCATGTCCACCTCGGTCAGCCGCGGGAAGACGATGGTGTCGTCGATCCGGTTCAGGAACTCGGGACGGAAGTGGCGCTGCAGCGCGTCGGTGACCTTCTGCTTCATCCGCTCGTACGTCGTGCCGGCCCCGTGGGACGGCTGGAACCCGACCGGTACGCTCCGCGTGATGTCCGCCGTGCCGAGGTTGGTGGTCAGGATGATCACCGTGTTCTTGAAGTCCACGATGCGGCCCTGACCGTCGGTGAGCCGACCGTCTTCCAGGATCTGCAGCAGGGTGTTGAACACGTCCGGGTGGGCCTTTTCGATCTCGTCGAACAGGACCACCGAGAACGGCCGCCGGCGCACCTTCTCGGTCAGCTGGCCACCCTCGTCGTAACCGACGTACCCGGGCGGGGCACCGACCAGCCGGGACACCGTGTACCGGTCGTGGAACTCGGACATGTCCAGCTGGATCAGCGCGTCCTCGCTACCGAACAGGAACTCCGCCAGCGCCTTGGACAGCTCGGTCTTACCCACCCCGGACGGACCGGCGAAGATGAACGAACCGGACGGCCGCTTCGGGTCCTTCAGACCGGCCCGGGTACGCCGGATCGCCTTGGAGACCGCCTTGACCGCGTCTTCCTGGCCGACGACCCGCTTGTGCAGCTCGTCCTCCATCCGCAGCAGCCGGGACGTCTCCTCCTCGGTCAGCTTGTACACCGGGATCCCGGTCCAGTTCGCCAGGACCTCAGCGATCTGCTCGTCGTCCACCTCGGACACCACGTCCAGGTTTCGGATCCGCATCCGAGCGCCCGCCTCGTCGATCAGGTCGATCGCCTTGTCCGGCAGGTAGCGGTCCGAGACGTACCGGTCGGCCAGGGTGACCGCGGTGGACAGGGCCGCGTCGCTGTAGGACACCCGGTGGTGCGCCTCGTACTGGTCCCGCAGCCCCTGGAGGATGGCGATCGCCTGGGCGTGCGTCGGCTCGTCGACCCGCACGGCCTGGAACCGGCGGGCGAGCGCGGCGTCCTTCTCGAAGTACTTGCGATACTCGGCCGTGGTCGTGGCGCCGATGGTCTGCAGCTCGCCGCGGGCCAGCATCGGCTTGAGGATGCTCGCCGCGTCGATCGCGCCCTCGGCCGCGCCGGCACCCACCAGCGTGTGAATCTCGTCGATGAACAGGATGATGTCGCCCCGGGTGCGGCACTCCTTCACGACCTTCTTCAGCCGCTCCTCGAAGTCACCGCGGTAGCGGGAGCCGGCCACGAGCGAGCCGAGGTCCAATGTGTACACCTGCTTGGCCCGCAGCGACTCCGGCACCGCTTCCTTGACGATCCATTGGCACAACCCTTCGACCACGGCCGTCTTGCCGACGCCCGGCTCACCGATGAGCACCGGGTTGTTCTTCGTACGGCAGGACAGCACCACCATGACCCGCTCGATCTCCCGGTCCCGCCCGATGACCGGGTCGAGGCCGCCGTCCCGCGCCCGCTGGGTCAGGTTCTGGCCGTACTGCTCCAGCAGCGCGGAGGTCGCGGGCATGACCACGCCGGGGCCCGGCTCGACCGGGTCCGTGCTCGGGTGGCCGGACAGGAGCTGGATCACCTGCTGGCGTACCCGGTTGCGGTCGGCGCCCAGCTTGACCAGCACCTGGGCCGCCGCGCCCGCACCCTCCCGGAGGAGGCCAAGGAGAATGTGCTCGGTACCGATGTAGTTGTGCCCGAGCTGCAACGCCTCGCGCAGCGACAGCTCCAGCACCTTCTTGGCCCGCGGCGTGAACGGGAGGTGCAGGCTCGGCGCCGGCTGGCCCTGGCCGATGATCTCCTCGACCTGCTGGCGGACGCCCTCCAGGGAGATACCCAGACTCTCCAATGCCTTGGCCGCCACCCCCTCGCCCTCGTGGACGAGACCAAGCAGGAGGTGCTCCGTGCCGATGTGGTTGTGGTTGAGCATCCGGGCTTCTTCCTGAGCCAGGACGACAACCCGGCGGGCCCGGTCGGTGAACCGTTCGAACACGACACTCACGTCCTCGCGGCGAGGCCCCACGCACCCCACCCGACAGACGCACGCGTGCGCGCGGAAACGAAAGGGGGTGAATGCGCTGAGTCGGAGCCTCTTGGCGTTGACACGCGACCCGCGTGGGGGGCCTCGCTACGCTCGTGCAGGCGCGCTGCCCGTCCAGGGTACAACGAACCCGGATGGGCACACTTACGATGGGCCGAGGGAGGACTGCGATGACCACTACCGAGCGCCGACGCTCCGTGCCAGATCGGGCCCGCAGGCGCGCGATCCGTGCGCTCGCCACCCGGCTCGGCGTGGCGTACTCGGTCGCCGCGCGCCTGCTCACGGACCAGACGCCGGCGGGCGGGCACCGCTGGACCGCTCCGCCCGCAGGCACCGACGAGCACCGCGCGTGGTTGTTCGCTCTGCGCGAACAGCGCCCGTTCCACGCCCGCGTCCGCGACACCCGCCAGGCCACCGACCTGCCGCTGGGCCGGGCCGCGCACCTGACCGCCCGATACCCGCGGCTGCGCGCCGCCGGCGTCGACCCGCTCTACGACGGCCCGGGCCGTCAGACGACCCTCGCCATGCTGTACGCCGTGCTCGCCCACGAGTCGCCGCAACTGCTGCCCACCGCGGGGGAGCTCACCTGGGTCGCCGAGCTGGGCGAGGAGGCGGCCGTCGACATCCCCTGCGCCGCGCTCGACCGGGCCGCCCGGCTGCTGCTGGACGACGACCGCTGGCGGCTGTGGACCCGCGTCGAGGCCGCGCTCACGGCCGGCGAGGCCGGGCCCGACCGGCGGGTCCGGGACGTGGCGATCACCCTCGGCCGGGAGCTGCGCGCGGTCAGCCTGCGCGGCTCCGTCGACGGCGTCCGGCACATCCTCGACGCCCTGCTCGTCGAGGCGTACGAGGGGCACCCGCCGGGCGCGCGGGTGCGCGTCGGCGATCTGGCCGCCACCGTCGTCGGCGTCCGCTGGTCGCGGACCGGCCCACCCACGGGGTACGAGGTGCGCCTCGACGGCGACCCGACCGTCCACATCGTGCCCGGATAGCCGGCGCCCCCGGGCACCGCTTCCTGACCGCACAGGCGCCACACAGCGGCGACTCGCGGTGGGCACAGGATCCGCTTCGATGCTCAGAACCATGACCATCGTGACGCCCGCCGCACCGACTGTCGCCAGCCGGCGTCCGCACCCCTTCCGCTGGTACGGCGTCGCGCTGGGCGAGCGGGTCAGCCTGGTGGCGCTCGCCGACGACGGCGACCCGCTCCGCACCGGCCGCGACCGGCTGACCGAGCTGTCCGAGAAGTGGTCCCCGCACGGCCGGCGCAGCGAGATCGCCCGCCTCAACGCGTACCCCGGCGTGATGCTGCCGGTCTGCGCCGACACCGTCCGGCTCGCCACCCGGCTGGCCACCAGCGACGTGCTCGTGGACGCCCGGCACAGCACGGTGGGTCGCCGCGGCGACCGGGCCCTGGACCCCGGCGCCGCCGCCCAGGCACTGGCCGCCGAACTGGTCCTGGACGACATGCTCGCAGCCGGCGCACGCAGCGCCACCGTTACCTTCGGGGCGCGCCGCTACTCGCGGCGGTGGTAGCGGTTCCGGCGGCCCGGCGGCCCGGCGCCGCGCCGATCAAGGGAATGCCCGCCGATCAAGGGAATGCCCGCCGATCAAGGGCGAACGGTCGTGCTTTGATCTCCGATCCACGACCGTTTGCCCTTGATCGACGCGAAAGTCCTTGTGGACGGTGTGCCCGGTGCGCGGACGGACAGGAACACGGTCTTGCGGCGCAGGGTGAACCCGATCGACTCGTAGAGCCGGATCCCGGTCGTGTTCGAGGCCGCCGCGTGTAGGAACGGGGTCTCGCCGCGGCCGCGGATCCCGGCGGCCACCGCGCGGATCAGGCGGGTGGCGAGGCCGAGCCGGCGGTACGCGGGGTCGGTGCAGACCGCGCTGATCTCGGTCCAGCCGGGTGGGTGCAGGCGTTCGCCGGCCATGGCGACGAGCTGCCCGTCGCGGCGGATGCCCAGGTACGCGCCGAGTTCGATGGCCCGTTGCCGGAACGGGCCGGGCTCGGTGCGCGCTACCAGGTCGAGCATCTCGGGCAGGTCGTCCGGGCCCAGCGGGACGGCCTCCGGGTCGGGAGTGGCCCGCAGCGTGCTGTCCACGAGTTGGACGCCGTCGATCGCGTCGTCCACCTCCCAGCCGGCCGGCGGGGCGGTCGGGTCGGCACCGGCCAGCGCGGTCCGCTCACCCGGCCCGACCAGCTCGGCCAGGTCGTCCCAGGCCCGGCCGTCGTGGTCCGGCCGCAGTACGGCGAACGGCGCGACGTCCGGGGCGTAGCGCATGGCCTGCCCGTTGACCTCGGCGAGGTGTGCGTGCGGGCCGGACAGCGATGCCCAGAGCGCGCGGTCGAGGATGTGTGCCATGCGGGCAAACCTACTGGGCGGACCCGGCCCGGCCGGGTTCTGGATCGCCGGCCGGGGTGGTCACGGTGGCGGAGGGTTGCTAGCGTCGCTGCCGCCGCGTCGATCAAGTCGTCGGGGGACCGTCAGGGGCGCCGTGGGTCTGTGGGACAAGCTCAAGGGTGAGCTGATCGATGTCATCGAGTGGACCGACGACAGCCGGGACACCATCGTGTGGCGGTTCCCCCGGTACGAGAACGAGATAAAGATGGGCGCCAAGCTCATCGTCCGCGAGTCGCAGGCGGCGGTCTTCGTCAACGAGGGTTCGATCGCCGACGTGTTCACGCCGGGCACCTACACGTTGACCACGAAGAATCTGCCGATCCTGAGCACCCTCAAGGGTTGGAAGTACGGCTTCGAGTCGCCCTGGAAGGCCGAGGTCTACTTCGTCAACACCCGGCAGTTTCCCGGGCTGAAGTGGGGCACGCAGAACCCGGTGATCGTGCGGGACGCGGAGTTCGGCGCGGTCCGGCTGCGCGCGTTCGGCTCGTTCACGCTGCGGGTGACCGACCCGGCGGCGCTGCTGCGCGAGTTGGTCGGCACCGACGCGCAGTTTCGCACCGAGGAGGTGCACGAGTACCTGCGGCAGCTGGTCGTCAGCCACCTCGGCAGCGCGCTGGCCACCGCCAACGTGCCACTGCTCGAGCTGGCCGCGCAGCAGCTGAGCATCGGCAACGCGCTGGCCGCGGTGCTCGGTGACGAGCTGTCCAGCTCCGGCATCGCGATCCCGAAGTTCGTGATCGAGAACATCTCCGTGCCGCCCGAGGTGGAGGAGGCGCTGGACAAGCGCGCCTCGATCGGGGTGCTCGGCGACCTGGACCAGTACGCGAAGTTCCAGACGGCCAACGCCGTGGAGGACGCGGCGAACAACCCGGGCGGCGCCGGCGAGGCGTTCGGCTTCGGGCTCGGCATGGCCGCCGCCCAGCGGGCCGGCCAGTCGCTCAACCCGCCGGCGCCGGCACCGCCACCGGTCCCGACAGCCGGGCCGCCGCCGTTGCCGGTCAAGCAGTGGTTCGTCGGCGCCAACGGGCAGCAACTCGGCCCGTTCGACGCGGCCGGGTTGGCCGGACAGGCCCGGGCCGGCACGCTGACCCGGGAGACGCTGGTCTGGGCCGACGGCATGGCCGGGTGGACCGCGGCCGGCCAGGTGCCCGAGCTCGGCGGCGTCTTCGCCGCCGTACCGCCGCCGCTGCCGCCGCAGGCATGAGCCCAACCCAGTACCCCTGCGGGAGTTGCGGGGCCAACGTCGAATACGCGCCGGGCACCACGGTCCTGGCCTGCCCGTACTGCGGCGCGAGCACGCCACTGCAACCGACCGGGCTGCGGGTGCGCGAGCACGCGTACGCCGAGTTCGCCCAACTGCCGCGCAAGCCGGTGAGCGCGCTCGCACCGCAGGCGTTCACCTGCCGGGGCTGCGGTGCGGTGACCGAGACCGACAAGATCTCCGACCGCTGCCAGTTCTGCGGCGCGCCGCTGGTCAGCGGCGGCCCGCACGGCGACATGGTGACGCCCGAGGCGGTGCTGCCGTTCGCCGTCGACCGCGGCCAGATGCGCTCCGCGCTGCGCGGATGGGCCTCGTCGCGCTGGTTCGCGCCGAACGGGCTGAAGAAGGTCACCGAGGCCGAGTCGTCGCGCGGCACCTACCTGCCGCACTGGACGTACGACGCCGGGACCGTCTCCGACTACTCCGGTGAGCGCGGCGACCACTACTGGGACACCGAGAACTACACCGAGAACGGCCAGACCAAGTCCCGCAAGGTGCGCAAGACCCGGTGGCGGGCCGCGCGCGGCACGGTGTCCCGCGACTTCGACGACCTGCTGGTGGCCGGTACGACCCGGGTGACCCCCAAGCACCTGGACGCGCTGGAGCCGTGGCCGCTGCGCAACGCCGAGGCGTACCGGCCCGAATACCTCGCCGGCCACGAGACGCTGCGCTACGACGTCGAGCCGGAAAGCGGTCTGGAGACGGCGAAGGCCCACATGGCCTCGGTGATCCGGGACGACTGCGAGCGCGACATCGGCGGCGACGAGCAGCGGCTGCACCAGGTCGACACCGCGTACCACGACGTCATGTTCAAGCTCATGCTGCTGCCGGTCTGGGTCGCCTGCTACCTGCATGCCGGCAAGACGTACACCGTCCTGGTCAACGGGCGCAGCGGCGAGGTCGCCGGCGAGCGCCCGTACAGCGTTCCCAAGATCATTGCCGCCGTGCTCGCCGCGCTCCTGGTGATCGCCGCGATCGTGACCCTGATCGCCACCCGCCAGTAGCACCAAGCCCCCCGTTCCCGCCGATCGACGCGTGCGGGCCGTGGTCTGGCGGCATGCTTACCGGCATGGCGGGGATGGCGGACCGGCTGCGCGCCGCGGGCGCCGTGGCCTGGTCGCTCGTCGGGGTGGTCCTGCTGCTCGCCGCGGCGGGGCTCCTCGTCGTCGTGCTGCGGCCGATCCTGCTCGCCCTGGTGGTGGCGTTGTTCCTGGCCATCGCGTTCATGCCGGTCGTCGACGCGGTGGACCACCGCGGCGTTCCCCGGGCGGCCGGCGCCGTCGCCGCCCTGCTGATCGTGATCGCGCTGGCCGCCGGCGCGACCGCGCTCGTCGTCTGGGGAGTGCTCCGGCAGAAGGACGAGATCAGGGCGAACGTCGACGCGGCCGCCAGCGAGCTCGGTGACGTTGACCCGCAATCGGTGTACGGCTCGGCGGACGTTCTCCTGGCCGGCCTGGCGCCCGTGCTGAGCAACCTGCTCGGCACCGTCGTCGGCGTCGCGCTCGGCCTGTACAGCTCCTGGGTGGTGCCGTGGCCGGGGGTCGCGGGGATGGCGCTGGCCACGCCGGCGACCGCGGTGGTGGTGCACAGCGTCCGGCGGGTACGGCAGGCGAACCGTGCCACCGATGCCGGCCCGTCCTAGCCGTCCGGGCGTCGGGTCGGATCGCCGCGCGCGCCGCTGCCCATCAGGGCGCGCCGCCAGGGCACCACGCCCTCGATCTCGATCTCGAGGGAGAAGCTGAGGAACGTCCGGATCACCACGATCAGGCCGAGGATCGCCACGCTCTCCAGCGTCGGGGAAACCGCCACGGTGCGGATGAGGTCGGCGGCGACCAGGATCTCCAGGCCCAGCAGCAGCACCCCGCCGAAGAGCCGCCGGATCGCGCGGTACGCGGGCTGGTTGCCCTCCGCGCGGCGGATCCGGGCCGCCACGGTGAGCGACCAGATCAACCCCACGATCAGCACCAGTACGCCGAACGCCTCGAAGCCCTGTGCCACGTGCTCCATCAGCTCGGTGAACGTCAGCCCCGCCACGTCAGCCATGAACCGAGTAAAAGCCGCCATTAGCGCCTATATCTCAAAACCGCCATTTTCCACCGCTTCATCATGGTTGACTCAGGCATGTCATCGAGCTCCCGGCGTGTGCTCGTCGTGGGCCTCGCTGTTCTGGGCGTGCTGTGCCTGGCGGCCGCGGCCATCCTCAAGTGGGTCGTCGTGCCGAACCAGGCCCGGGTGCCGTCCGACGAGAGCACGACCCGCCAGTTCGACGGAACGGCGAAGGTCCTGCTCAACCCGCAGGCGTTGAACACCGGCGACCTGCAGTCGGCACTCCTGGTCAACACGCCGGTGGCGGCCACCCGCACGGTCAAGACCCTCGCCACCAGCGGCGATACCGCGCAGATGCAGGACAGCCGCACGCTGACCACCACCAGCGGCCAGACGGTCGGGCAGACCCAGGCGAGCTACGCGGTCGACCGCAAGACGCTGGAGGCCACCTCCGACCATCCGTCCGACTGGCAGGTGACCGCCGCGCAGGGGCTGACGGTGAGTTGGCCGATCGGCGCGGACAAGAAGGACTACACCGGCTGGGTGCAGGAGACGCAGACCACCACGCCGCTGAAGTACCTGCGCGAGGAGACCAAGAACGGCCTCACCACGTACGTCTACGAGGCCAACGCGGAGGCCGCGCCGGTCAAGGACCCGCAGGTGCTCCAGGCGCTGCCGACGGCGCTGCCGGTCAGCACCCTGGAGGCGCTCTCGGCGGTGCTGCCGCTGACGCCGGAGCTCAAGAGCCAGCTGGCGGCGCTGCTGCCGCAGGTGACCCAGCCCGTGCCGCTCAGTTACACCTACGAGGCCCAGACCACGTACTGGGTGGAACCGAGGACCGGGCTCGTGGTCGACGTCCAGCGCGCGGAGACCCGCAAGGCCGGGCTGTCCGTGCAGGGCAGGACGATCGCGGCGGTGCTGCCCGTGTTCGACGTCGCGGTCGCGTACACGTCGGCGAGCGCCGGTGAGGCGGCCAGCGACGCGAAGGACAAGAAGGACACGCTCGACCTCGCCGATACGACGCTGCCGCTGATCCTGCTCATCGTCGGCATCCTGCTGATCCTCGCCGCGGTCGTGCTATTCCTGCTGACCCGAACTGCAAGGAAGGGCACCCTGTTAACGCTTTTTGCATAGCAGGGGCCCTTCCTAACACTTACAGGGCGATGGCTTGCTTGGCGCGATCGATGGATTCGTCGGAGGCGGGGCCGCCGGGGTTCTCGGTGGCCAGGGCCTGGTTGAGGTCGACGAACGGGCGCATGCGCCGCTCGTACCGGTCGAAGGCGGCCCGGTGGTCGCCGCCGGCGCCGGCCAGTTCCGCGGCCAGGACGTACGCGCCGACCAGGGCGAGGCTGGTGCCCTGGCCGGACAGCGGCGAGGCGCAGTAGCCTGCGTCGCCGATGAGCGTGACCCGGCCGCGCGACCACGAGTCCATGCGGACCTGGGCCATCGCGTCGAAGTAGAAGTCGGGCGCCTGCCACATCGCCTTGAGTAGCCGGGGTGTCTCCCAGCGCAGGCCGGCGAGCCGCTCGGCGAGCAGCCGGCGCTGGGCGTCCACGTCGCGGTAGTCGTAGGCGATCGGCTCGGACCGGAAGCCGAGGTTGACCCGTAGTTGGGTGTTGTCGCGGGCGGGGTAGAGGCCGCCGCCGGCGTCGCCGTCGTTGAACCAGACCTGCCAGTTGTCCAGGTCCAGGAAGTTCTCGGCGGTGAAGACCGCGAGGTAGGTGCCGAGGTGGTGCACGAACCGCGCCTCGGGGCCGAACGCCAGCCGCCGCACTGTCGAGTGCAGCCCGTCGGCGCCCACCACCAGGTCGAAGGTGCGCGGCGCGGCCCGATCGAACCGCACGTGTACGCCGTGCGCGTCCTGCTCGATGCCGGTGACTGAGTCGTCGAAGAGGTACTCGACGTCGCTTTCGGTGCGCTCGTACAGCATCCGGGTGAGGTCCTCGCGCAGCACCTCGATGTCGTCGCTGTCCAGCCGGCCGCTGCTGATGGCGTGCTCGGTGGAGCGCATCAGCTCGTTGCCGTCACCGTCCAGCATGGACATCCCGCGCATCCGGGTGCGCACCTGCCGCAGCGGCTCCAGCAGGTCCATGCGGTCGACGACGTCCAGGGCCACGCCGCGGATGTCGATGGCCTGACCGCCGATCCGGGGCGCGGGAGCCCGCTCCACGATGGTCGGGGTGAGGCCGTGCCGGCGCAGCCAGTACGCCAGGGCGGGCCCGGCGATGCTGGCGCCGGAGATCAGTACTGTCGTCATCTCATCCTCCTAGGTACGTCGTACGCAACCTGAATGTACGACGTACAGACAGTGCATTCAAGCGCTCTGAGCTGCTAATGTGTGCTAGGACAGGCAGCTGCTTGTACTAGGACAGAGAGCGAGGGATGGGCGTGTCCACGACCGCCGAGCCGCCGTACCGGCGCATCGTCGAGGAGATCCGCGGGCAGATAGCCGCCGGCGAGCTCGGCCCGGGGGACCGGCTGCCGTCGACCCGGCAGATCGCCCGGCGGTCGCGGGTCGCGCTGGCCACCGCCACCAAGGCGCTGAACGCGCTGCGGCAGGAGGGCCTGGTCCAGGCCATCCCGCGGGTCGGCACGGTGGTGGCCGTACCCGAAGACGAAGCGGCGCCGTCCGGCCCGGCGCGGCCGCGCACTTCCACCCGGCCCGAGCAGGAGCTGACCCGCGAGCGCGTCGTGCGGACCGCGATCGAGATCGCGGACAGCGAAGGGCTGGACGCGGTGTCCATGCGAGCGGTCGCGGCGCGGCTCGGCGCCGCCACCATGTCCATGTACCGCCACGTCGCCAGCAAGGACGAACTGGTGCTGCTGATGGCCGACGCCGCGTTCGCCGAGCAGGGGTACGCGGAGCCGCCGCCGGCCGGCTGGCGGGCCCGGATCGAGCTCGCCGCCCGTACACTGTGGACGCTGTACCGGCGGCATCCGTGGCTCGCCCAGCTCAACCCGCTCACCCGGCCGCTGCCGCTGCCGAGCCTGCTGCTGCACGGCGAGTGGATCCTCGCGGCCCTGGACGAGCTCGGATTCGAGCCCGCCGCCGCGCTCGACCTGGAAGTCGTGCTCTACAGCCACATCCAGGGCCTGGCCGCCAACCTGGAACGCGAGGCCCACGCGCAGGCGGCCACCGGCCTGACCGACGACGAGTGGGTGGAGCAGCAGGGCGACGCGCTCAACGCAATCGCCCGCAGCGGCCGTTACCCGACCTTCGCCAAGCTCATGGCCACCTTCGCCCACGACGGGTACGACCTCGACCTGGACAAGCTCTTCGAGATCGGCCTGCGGATGCTCCTCGACGGTCTCGCCGTGCTCGTCGAGCAGCGCCGGTAGACTCTCCAGCCATGATCGACATCGACGAGCACGGGCGCCCGGAGCCACCGCTCGCGGCAGACGAGGCCGGCACCCTGCTGGGCTTCCTGGATTGGCAGCGGGCGACCCTGGCCTGGAAGTGCGGCGGGCTCGACGCGGCCGGGCTGAACGCGACGGTCGCCGCCTCGTCGATGACCCTCGGCGGGATGCTCAAGCACCTGGCTTACGTGGAGGACGCGTGGTTCTCCCGTTGGCACGGGGGAGACCGGCAACCGCCGTGGGACGCGGTGGACTGGGCCGCCGATCCCGACTGGGACTGGCAATCGGCCACCCGCGACACCCCGAGCAGCTCTTCACGCTGTGGCAGGGCGCGGTGGCCCGGTCCCGTGCCGTGGTCGCGGAGGCGCTGGCCGACGGCGGCCTGGACGGCCTCGCGCGGTGGACATGGCCGGACGGCCGGTCGCCGAGCCGGCGCTGGATCCTGTGCCACATGATCGAGGAGTACGCGCGGCACAACGGCCACGCCGACCTGATCCGCGAGTCAGTGGACGGGCTCACCGGGGAGTAGCGGGCGCAGCCGCCCGCACATGCCGAACTTCGCCGTGGGGCTGGGCGGCGACAGAAGGACCTCGGAGCGGCGCAGGTGGCCCCCGTCCCCGCGGTCCAAGGCGTCCAGCACGTCGGCGGTGTGCCGGGTCTCGCGGGCGACGGTGTCCTGGAAGATCTGGCGCCACACCGCGACCGCCGGCCGCACCAGCGCGACAGCGCTGTCGTAGAAGCGTTCCAGCGGCGCGAAGTCGCCCGCCCGGGCGCTGTCCGCCAGCCGGAGGAACCCCTCGACCGCGAGGTCGCGGCGCCGCCGGACGGCGTCCTCCACAGTGGATTCGGCGCCCGCCGGCAGGACCGCCGCGTTCCGGTAGCGCTCGCCGTCCCCGACCACCTCCGGCGGGAACGTCATGACCGCGTCCCCGGCCTCCGGCAGGCCGGCGTTCTGCATCACCACGACGACCTCGAGACCGTCCCGGTTGACCGCCCGGTGGATGGTGCCGGGGGTGAACCACACCGTCGAGCCGGCCCGCAGCGGGGTCTCCCGGAAGCCGGACGCGTCGAGGGTCTGCAGCGCGCCCTCGCCACCGACCACGACGTACGCCTCGGTCGACGCGGTGTGCATGTGCGGCGTACCGCCTTCGAGGCCGTCGGCGCACGCTCCGGTGTAGACGGACAGCCGGGTGACGGAGGTGCCGCCGGGAAACCCGTTCACAGCAGGGCCCGGCCCTTCTCGGCCAGCGCGACGGTGCCCTCGTCGCCGTGGTCGCCGGCGGCCACGACGACGGCGTACCGGAAGCGGACCGTGCTCCCGGCCGGCACCGGGACCTCCTCGCTGAAGAACGGCGCGGGGCAGATGCAGGCGAACTCCTCGCTGCGGGTGAACCACAGCGGCGGGTGCTGCGGGTTGGCCACGTCGTCCACCATGACGACCGTCGACTGCGTCTCGGTCTCGTCGTGCCGCCCCCGGAAGGCGAGCCACTCCGCCCGGGTGCCGCGCAGGTCGTTTCCGCTGCCGGTGCCGTACGGCGACTGCACCAGGCCGCCGGTGAACGACCGCGGCCCGCGCCAGAAGAGCCCGCCGTAGCCGGCGTTCGGGCGCCCCTTGGTGGTGGGGGAGCCGATGTCCAGTGTGGACCCGGACACGTTCGTCATGGCGGTGTCGAAGACGAGCACCCACGTCGCGTCGTCCAGCACGACCGCGGTGAGCGCCCGGTGCTCGTCGATGACCGGCCGGCCGGCCTGGGAGACCCAGTCCAGCCGGTGCGCGACCTCCGCACGGTCGCCGCCCGCGGACAGCGCGGTCAGCTCCCGGTGTACGGCGCTGCCGTTGTTGTCCTGCTGCACGTAGAACTGGCCGTGCACGTACGTCGGGCCGCCCCAGAAGTTGTGCTCGCCCACGTGCGGCAGCGACCAGGCGATCCCCTTGTGCCAGACGTGGTCGTGCGGCCGGTACAGCGTCACCAGCTCACCCGCCAGCGTGCGCATTGGATGCAGGTACGGCTTCGGCGACTCCAGCGTGGGCGTGTCCGGCCGGTACGTGTAGGTGAACAGGTCGACGCCGCCAGCCGCGACGGTCACCGAGTGGTCGAGGAGGTGATTCGCCCGCAGGGTCGGTGTCACGGGGCGCTCACCGCGCTCCACGGCGCGCCGGTGCCGTCCATCCGTTGGGTGAACTCGGGCGGTATCTGTCCACATCGAACTCTTTCACCGGTGAAGGCGGACGCGTAGAGCGCCGCGATGAACTCCATCGTGCGGTGGGCGTCGGCCAGCGTGACGGGCGGCGGATCGCCGGCGTCGAGGGCGTCGTACACGGCCGCGAGCTGCCCGTCGTGACCGCTGACCGTTTCGGTGGCCCCGGCGGCGGTCCACCGGCTCGCGACGCCGTCCTGTCCGGGCGCTGGCGTGACGGTCCAGTCGGCGTCCGTGTACCCGTACAGGTGCTCCACCTCCACCGTCGCGCGCTCGTAGTCGAACCGCAGCACGGACGTCTCCCGCGGCGACACCACCGAGTTGACGATGGACGCGACCGCGCCGTTGTCGAACGTCACGAGCGCCATCGACACGTCCTCGGTCTGCGTGGGGCGGGCCTGGCGGGCGGCCACGGCGGTGACCTCCCGCCACGGCCCGAGCACCGAGAAGAGCAGGTCGAACTGGTGGATGCCGTGCCCCATCGTCGGCCCGCCGCCCTCGTTCTCCCAGGAGCCGCGCCACGGCACCGCGAAGTACGCGTCGTCGCGGTACCACTGCGTGGCGCAGGTGGCCAGCAGCGGCCGGCCCAGCTCCCCGGCGGCCGCCATCCGCCGCAGGCGGACGGCGGCCGAGCCGAAGCGGTGCTGGAACACGGTGGCGACGTGGGCAGCCGACCGCCGTTCGGCCGCGACCAGCTCGTCCATCTCCGCGAGCGACAGCGCCGGCGGCTTCTCCACCAGCGCCGTCACGCCGGCGGCCAGGCAGTCCAGCGCCAGCCGGGCGTGCAGCCGGGGAGGGGTGCACACGTGCACCACGTCCACCTCCTCCTCCAGCAGCAGCTCGCCCAGGCTCGCGAAGGAGCGCGGCACGCCCCACTCCGCGGCGAACGCCCGGGCCCGGTCGACGTCGACGTCCACGGCCGCGACGAGGTGGGCCCGGTCGCCGGCCGCGCGTACGGCCCGCGCGTGGGCCCCCGCGATCCCTCCGGTGCCGACAATGGCCGTACGGTAAGTGCGTTGCGTCATGTTATGCGGCATCAATCTGGCTCGGGAAAGCGTATTCCACCACGCCGCCGCGCCTTCTTCAAGCGTCGATCTTGAAGTTGTCATGCCCGGATGCCCGAAATGGCACCTGATAACCTCAAGATCGACGGGGAGCGCGTTAGTCGAGGACCACTACGGCGCGGCCCTTCAGGGTGCCGGCCGCCAGGCCGGCGTACGCGTCGCCGGCACGGTCGAACGAGAACTCCTCGACCTCGTTCTGGATCAGGCCCGCGCCGGCCAGGCCGATCACCTCCTGGGCGTCGGCGATGCTGGCGCCCTGGAACGTGTACACCTCGCCGTCGCGCGGTAGGGCGCCGAACCACCCCGTGGCCAGGCCGCCGCCGGCCGAGCCGACCAGCCCGAACGCGCCACCCGGCCGCACCGAGGCGACACCGGCGGCGATCGTCGCGTCCGTGCCGACGAAGTCCAGCACGGCGTCCGCGCCCCGCCGCTCGGTGAGCCTGCGGAGCTGGCCCACAGTGGACCCGTCCACACCGGGCAGCGCCTCGTGGGCCCCGATCGCGCGGGCGTACGCCAGGCGGTCCTCGCTCGGATCGACCGCGACGACCCGGGCCGCGGTCAGCACCCGCAGGAACTGCACCGCGAACGCGCCGAGTCCGCCGGCCCCGAGCACCACGGCGGTGCCGCCCGGCGCGATGCGCGGCAGCGCCCGGCGTACGGCGTGGTAGGCGGTCGCGCCCGCATCGGTGAGCGGCCCGGCGTGCCGCGGGTCGAGCGAGCCCAGCGGGAGCAGGGCGCGCCGGTCGGCCAGCACGTAGTCGGCGAGCCCGCCGTCCCGGCCGTACCCCCGGCCGGTCGTCCCCTGTGGACAGGAGTTGTCCAGGCCGCGCACGCAGAACCAGCAGCTGCCGCACGACGTGGCGGAGACGAGCGCGACCGCGTCGCCCTCGGAAAGACCGCCGGCGCCCGCACCGAGCGCCGCGATCCGGCCCGCGGTCTCGTGCCCGAGCGTGAACGGCATCGCCCAGCCCAGCCGCTCGCCGGCGACCCGGGGGATCTGCCGCATGGTCAGGTCGGAGCGGCACAGGCCGCAGCCCGCCACCCGGACCAGCACCTGGCCGGGACCCGGCGACGGCACGTCGACCTCCACCGCACGCGGCGGCGCCGTCCACTCCGTCATCCGGTACGCGCGCATGGTCTCCGTCATGCGGATCCTCCTGTCTCGTTGACCCGATTCTAGAACACGTTCTAGCATGGGTCGGTGGTCACCGAGCCGTTCGCCGACGCATTAGCCGAAGCCGAGAAGATCATCAAGACGGCGCCGCACGTGCGGTCCGAGCAGGACCTCGCGGAGGGGTACGACTACCTCGCCGGCAGCATCCGGGCCTCGCTCCAGCTTGCCTGGGCGTACGAGCGGGACTTTCCGTACTTCGTCCAGTCCACCGGGCCGTACACCAAGATGGGGCTGGATAACCCGGACGCACTCTATTTCCACTCCTACCTGCGCGACGACGCCGAGTACGTGGTGACCGGACAGCGGGGCAGCACCTCCGACCTGAGCTTCCAGGTGCTCGACGGGGACTACTCGCCGGTCCAGGTGCCGGGCAGCCTCGCCGCGTTCGACGACCGCGAGATCGAGATCGACGGCGACGGCCACTTCGAGATCCGCTTCGGTCCGGGCCTGCAAGGTAAGAACGCGTTCTCGCTCGCGCCCGGGTCGGCGATGCTCGTCGTCCGGGAGGTCTACAGCGACTGGGCCACCGAGCGGCGCGGCACCCTGCGCATCCACCGCGCCGACCGGCTCGGCGCCAGCCCGCCCGCGCCGTCCCCGGGCACACCCGCCAAGCGGTACGCCGTTGCCGGCAAGATCCTGATCAGCCGGCTCAAGACGTTCCTGGCGTTCCCCGAGTGGTTCTACCTCAAGCTGCCGGTCAACACGCTTACCGAGCCCCGCCGTACGCCGGGCGGCCTGGCCACCCAGTTCTCCTCGGTGGGCCACTACGACCTGGACGACGACTGGGCGATGGTGGTCACCGTGCCGGCCTCCGACGCGCCGTACCAGGGGATCCAGCTGGGCAGCATGTGGTACCTGTCGCTGGACTACATCAACCACCAGACCAGCCTCACCTCGCGCCAGGCGGTGACCGACCCGGACGGGATGATCCGGTTCGTCATCAGCGAACGCGACCCCGGGGTGGCCAACTGGCTGGAGCGCACCGGCCACCGGCGCGGCTACGTGCAGATCCGCTGGCAACGGCTGGCGCGCGCGCTCACGCCCGAGGACGGGCCGCGGGTGGAGCTCGTGCCGCTCGACGAACTGCCCAAGCGGCTGCCCTTCCACGAGCGGATCGAGCCGGCGACGTACCAGGCCCGGATCGCCGCCCGGCAGGCGGCGGTCGCCGACCGGATGCTGGGGTGACGTGATGCTGCTCGACGGCAAAGTGGTGCTCGTGTCCGGCGTCGGGCCGGGGCTCGGTCAGGCGATCGCGGTACGCAGCGCGGCGGCGGGGCGGACGTGGTGCTCGCCGCGCGCACCGAGTCGTACCTCGGCGAGGTGGCCAAGAAGGTGGCGGAGACCGGCCGCCGCGCCCTGGTCGTCCCGACCGACGTGACCGACGACGCGGCCGCCGAGCGCCTCGTCCAAGCCGCGCTGGCCGAGTACGGCCGGGTGGACACGGTGGTGCACAACGCGTTCGCGATGCCGCCCATGCAGAAGCTGACCACTGTGGACCTGGACGCGCTGCGCCTGAGCCACGAGATCAACGTGCTGGCCGCGCTGCGCCTGACCCGGCTGGCCGTGCCCGCGCTGGTCGAGGCGGGCGGCTCGGTCGTGATGATCAATTCGGCGGTGCTGCGGCACTCGCGGCGCACGTTCGGCGCGTACAAGATGGCCAAGTCCGGCCTGCTCGCGCTCGCCCAGAGCCTGTCCACCGAGTTGGGCCCGCGTGGCGTCCGGGTCAACTCGGTCGCGCCGAGCTACATCTGGGCCGACACGCTCCAGATGTACTTCGCGTACCTGGCCAGCAAGCGCGGCGTCACGGCCGAACAGGTGTACGACGACATCGCCGCCACTACCGACCTGCGCCGGCTGCCCGTGCCCGACGAGATCGCGGACGCCGTCGTGTTTCTCGCCTCCGACCTGGCGCGCGCCATCACCGGGCACTGCCTCGACGTCAACGCCGGCGAGTTCCACCACTGAGTCCCGGGGAGTCACAATGGACACTCGTACCGACGTTGGCACGGTCGAGGACCTGCACGCGTCCGCCACCAGGATGACCGGGCTGGACGACTTCGGCGACGACGACTACCTCGACGGACTGCGGGTGCTGCTCGACTCGTACGCCCACGAGAGCGCGCTCACCCCGGCGGGCAGCAAGACGAAGCGCGCGTTCCTGCGCGGCGCCCTGACCGCCCGGCTGCTCAGCGAGGCGGCCTGGCGGCAGTACCCGGAGCACGCGGACGTGCCGGTGACCCGGCCCGTCTTCGTCACCGGGCTGCCCCGCACCGGCACCACGGCCCTGCACCGGCTGCTCACCGCCGACCCGGCGCACCAGGGCCTGGAGATGTGGCTGACCGAGGTGCCGCAGCCCCGCCCGCCGCGGGACACCTGGGACGACAACCCCATCTTCGCGGCCATCCAGGAGGGGTACCGCCGGCACCACGTGACCCACCCGGAGTTCATGGGCGTGCACTACACGTCGGCGGACCAGGTGGAGGAGTGCTGGCAACTGCTGCGCCAGTCGCTGACCTCCATCTCGTTCGAGTGCCTCGCGTACGTCCCGTCGTACTCGGACTGGTTGCGGGAGCGGGACTGGACCGCGGCGTACCGCCGGCACCGGCGCAACCTGCAGCTCATCGGGTTGCCGGACGCCGGGCGGCGCTGGGTGCTGAAGAACCCGAGCCACCTGTTCGCGCTGGACGCCCTGCTGGCGGTGTACCCGGACGCGCTCGTGGTGCAGACCCATCGCGCCCCGCGCACCGCGATCGCCTCCGTGTGCAGCCTCAACGCGCAGGCCGCCGAGGGCTGGTCCACCGCGTTCACGCCGGAGGTCGTCGGGCGTACCCAGCTCGACCTGTGGGCGCGCGGCCTGGAGCGCTTCACCAAGGTACGGGCGTCGCACGACCCTGCTCAGTTCGTCGACGTCCAGTACGAAGAGTTCGTGGCCGATCCACTGGGGACGGTCGAGCGGATCTACGCCCGCCTCGACACGCCCATGTCGGCCCCGGCGCGCGAGGCGATGACCTCGCTGCACGCGGAAAGCAAGACCGGCACCCACCGCCCGTCCCACAGCTACACCTTGGAAGACTTCGGCCTAACCCCAGCCGAGGTCGACGCCCGCTTCATGCCATAGCTAGTTGATCTCCGACCGGTGGACACCCCCTAGCTCGCCAGGAGGGTGCAGCGCACACGGTGCGGGGTGCGGCGCGCGCGTCCCCAAAGGGCAGCCGTATGCCTCGCCAGACGGGTATGCGGGACCCCTCCTCAGTATTGCGTCCCAAGAGGGCTGCCCTCTTGGGACGGAGCCGGGCCGGGAGGGCCGGAAGGGCCGGGCCTAGCGGTCCGGTCGCGGGAGCGCCCGTCGATCAAGGATTTTCGCGTCGATCAAGGCCAAAAGGTCATGGATTAGAGATCAAAGCACGACCATATGCCCTTGATCGACGGGGGAGGAGCGCGGGGGAGGAGCGCGGGGGAGGAGCGCGGGGAGGAGCGCGGGGGTCAGAGGGCGGCGATGACGTCGTCGGCGAATCGGCGGAGGCCGTCCTTCTTCTCGGCCAGGGTGGCGTCGAAGCCTGCGCCGTAGAGGAGCCAGGGCACCACGATCGCGTCGGTGACGCCGATCTCGGCCTGCTGGCGGTAGCCGTCCAGCCCGAAGCGGTCCACGCACACCGCCTGCACCTCGAACGGCGTGGCCTCCCGGCCGTACTCCGCACGCAGCTCCGCCAGGCGCGCGATGGTCGCGCGCAGCTTGTCGAAGCGCATCATGGCGGACGTCCAGCCGTCCCCGGTGCGGGCCGCCCGGCGCAGGGCGGCGTCGGTGTGCCCGCCCACGTAGATCGGCACCGGCGCGGTCGGCGCCGGGCTCATCTGCAGCTTGTCGAAGCGGAAGTGCCGGCCGTCGTACGCGACCATGCCGCCGCCGAGGATGAGCCGGAGCACCTCGATGGACTCGTCGGCCCGGGCGCCCTTGTCGGTGAACGGCGCGCCGCACCACTCGAACTCCTCGGGGGTCCAGCCGAGCCCGACGCCGAGGCCGAAGCGGTTGCCGGTCAGGACGGCCACCGAGCCGACCTGCCGGGCCAGCAGCACCGGGTTGCGCGGGCCGAGCTTGAGCACCTGGGTGTAGAAGCGGATCCGGGTGGTGGCGGCACCCATCGCGGCCGCGGCGACCAGCGGGTCGGCCCACGGCGTGTCGGCGCCCCAGAACCGGCTGCCGTCCTTGGTGTACGGGTACGCGGCCGCGACCTGCTCGGAGTAGAAGATCGAGTCCGGCAGCGCGATGGCGGAGTAGCCGCACTCCTCGGCCGTACGTGCCAGTTCAATGAGCTGGTCAAGCGGGTTGAGCGCGATCCCCAGCGTGAACCTCATAGAAAAACTGTAACAGGTTCTACTCCCGTCGCGCACCGCCCGCGCCGCCGCGTCCGCCCGCGCACCGCCCGCGTCGATCAAGGGATTCGCCGTCGATCAAGGGCAAACGGTCGTGGAAAAGAGATCAAAGCACGACCATATGCCCTTGATCGACGGCGAAGTCCTTGATCGACGCACAGAGGGAGCGGCGCGGGCGCGCGAGGGGCGGGGTCAGTCGTGGGCGACCGCGGGGTTTGAGGCGTCTGGGTGCAGTACGGTGCCGAAGAGGCGGATGGCTTGGTCGGCGCGCAGCGCGATGAAGAGCCCGGTCGCCACCACCAACTCGCGGTCGGGCTCGGCGGCGGTGGCGATGGTCGCTCGGGCGGTGACCTTGCGACCGTCCACGTTGACTACTTCGGCGCTCAGCCGCAGCTCGGTTTGCAGGGGCACCGGCGCCCGATACTCGGTGTCCAGCCGCACCGTCATGCCGGGGTGCCCGGACGCGCTCGTGGCGTACCCGAGGATCTGGTCGAGCAGGAGTGCGCTGACGCCGCCGTGGGCGTACATCGGCGGCCCCTCGTACGCCAGGCCGAGCGTGCAGCTGCCGGTGACGCCGCCGGCGCCCAGCTCGATGAGCAGCGGCGGTGCGAGCGCGCTGCCGGACCCGCACACCGGGTTGTACATCCGCACGCCGCCGAGCAGGTCGTCGGCGGTCGGCATCTGACCGCGTTCCCGCTGCTGCTTGCCGACCGGAATGGTCGCCTCCCGGACGAGCGCCGCCGCGCGACGCAGCTCGTCGGCCGGGGCTTCGGTGGCCGCCGCCTGCTCGACCAGGGTGCGCAGCGCGTCGCCCAGCTCCGTGATCGCCGCGCGCCGGTCGCGCAGCGACTCGGTCTCGGCCTCCACCTCGGCCGGGTCCCCGATGGTGTGGTAGCTGCGCCCGCTGTCGGTCATCTGTTGATTATCACAGCCGTCCCGGGGTCGGGCAGCGAGCTGTATCACGTTCTAACAGAAGAGGCGAGACGACTGGTGTACATGGTGTTACGCGCTATAACCTGTTCTAGTTTACAAAGGAGGCGCGATGGCAGCCGTGGTGGAGTACGACGTCGTCGTGGTCGGTGCCGGCGGAGCGGGCATGGTCGGCGCGCTGGCCGCCGCGAAGCAGGGATTGCGGACCCTCGTCATCGAAAAGGCGGCGAAGTACGGCGGCTCGGCCGCCCGTTCCGGCGCCGGCATCTGGGTGCCCGGCAACGAGGTCGTCCTCGCCGCCGGTGTGCCGGACACGCCCGCCAAGGCCGCGGCGTACCTGTCGGCCGTGGTGGGCCCGGACGTGCCCGCCGCGCGGCAGCAGGCGTACCTGGCCAACGGGCCGGCGATGATCTCGTTTCTGCTGCGCGAGACGCCGCTGCGGTTCTCCTTCATGGAGAGCTACCCCGACTACTATCCCGAGCTGTACGGCGGGATGCCGAACGGCCGCTCCATCGAGCCGGCGCCGCTGGACGCCAACATCCTCGGCACCGAGTACGCGAACCTGAACCCGGCCTACCTGGCGGTCCCGGCCGGCACCGTGGTCATGGCGGTGGACTACAAGTGGCTCGCCCTCATCGCGCGCCACCCGCGCGGCCTGGCCACCGCCACCGAGATCGTCCGGCGGTACCTGGCGGCCGCGTTCCTCGGGCAGAAGCCCATCACGATGGGGCAGGCGCTGGCCGGCGGTCTGCGCGCCGGGCTGATCGCCGCGGACGTGCCGGTCTGGCTCAACACCCCACTCACCGACCTGTACGTCGAGGGCGGCCGGGTGGCCGGCGTGCGGGCGATCCGGGACGGCGCCGAGATCCTCGTCCGGGCCCGGCGCGGCGTGCTCGTCGCGTCCGGCGGCTTCGAGCACAACGAGCGCATGCGCAAGCAGTTCCAGCAGGAGCCGATCGGCGTGAACTGGACGGTCGGCGCCGCGTCCAACACCGGCGACGGGATCGAGGCCGGCGCGCGGGCCGGCGCCGCGCTGGAGTTGATGGACGACGCGTGGTGGGGGCCGATGATCCCGCTGCCCGAGGGGCCCTACTTCTGCCTGTCCGAGCGCACCCTGCCGGGCAACATCTTCGTCAACGCCGCCGGCAACCGGTTCGTCAACGAGGCCGCGCCGTACAGCGACGTGGTGCACGTGATGTACGAGAAGGACACCCCGCAGGCGCCGCACATCCCGTGCTGGATGGTCACCGACCAGCAGTACCGCAACCGGTACCTGTTCAAGGACGTCTCGCCGGCCCTGCCGTACCCGGACGCCTGGTACAACAGCGGCGCGCTACACCGGGACTGGACCATCGAGGGGCTCGCCACGAAGATCGGGGTGCCGCCGGCGGCGCTGCGCGCGACGATCAACCGGTTCAACGCGATGGCCCGCGCCGGGCAGGACACCGACTTCCACCGCGGCGACAGCACGTACGACGCGTACTTCGCCGACCCGACCAACCAGCCCAGCCCGTGCCTGGCGCCGCTGTGGCTGCCGCCGTACTACGCGTTCAAGATCGTGCCCGGTGACCTGGGCACCAAGGGTGGCATCCGCACCGACGCCCGCGCCCGCGCGCTGCGCCCGGACGGCACCGTGATCCCCGGCCTGTACGCCGCCGGAAACGCCAGCGGCGCGGTGATGGGGCGCAGCTACGCCGGCGCCGGCTCCACGCTGGGTCCGGCCATGACATTCGCGTACGTCGCCGGCCGGGACATCGCCGCGTCGTGATTGTGTTGCTATCCACGAGAACTAGAACACGTTACACTGCCGGGAGCCGGCACCTAGGAGGTTCGTTATGGCGAAGGTCAGCGTGTCCGCCGTTGCTGCGGCAGGGCCCGAGCAGGTGTGGAAGCTGGTCATAGATCTACCCAGGTACGCCGAGTGGCTCACCATGCACGAGGGCTTTACCGGTGACGTGCCGGCGACGCTGAGCGAGGGCACGGCGTACCGGCAGCGGGTCAAGCTCATGGGCATGCCGGCCGAGATGGCCTGGCAGGTCGTCACGGCCGACGAGCCGACGGGGCGCCTGGAGTTGGCCGGTGACGGCCCGATGGGCGTCAAGGCCAAGAACCGCTTCATCATCGAGCCGGCCGACGCCGGCTCGCAGATCACGTACGAGATGGAGTTCGCCGGACCGGCGCTCGCCGGCCCGATGGCGACGATGCTGGAAAAGCAGGCCGGCACCGCGGCGAAGGCTTCCCTGGAGAAGTTCACCGCGTTGCTCGGGTGACCGGATTTAGCTAACGCAGCAGCAGGCGCGCCGCCAGTTCGAGGTGGTTTATCACGTCGTTCGCGGAGGCGCGCCTGGTCACCCAGGCGACGAGGTTGGAGAGCCAGACGTCGCCGATGACGCGTGCCTTGGCGCGGTCGTCCGCCGTGGGGTCGCTGTCGTGCATGGCCCGGGTGAACATGTCTTCCATCAGCTGCGCCACCGCGTTGACCTCGGCCGCGGCCGACGGGTCGGCGAACATGAACGCCCGCGTCATCGCCTCGGTGAGCAGCGGCTCGCGCTGCATCGACCGGGTGACCCGGCCGAGCACGAAGAGCATCCGCTCATGCGGCGTGTCTCCGGTGATGGCGGTGCGGTCGAGCCGCTCCTGGATGCGCTCCAGCTCCCGCGCCAGCGCCGACACCAGCAGGTGGATCTTGGAGGGGAAGTAGCGGTACAGCGTGCCGAGCGCCACGTCGGCCTTCTCCGCCACGGCCCGCATCTGCACCGCGTCGTACCCACCCTTGGAGGCCAGCTGCAGGGTGGCGTCGAGGATCCGGCGGCGGCGGTCACGCTGCGCGGCCGAACCCTGCTCGGAGTCGGCGCCGGTGAGCGTGACCAGTCCGGTGTTGCTGCTGGTATTTGTTCTCGGCGCTGCCATCTTTCCCTCTCGTCGTCCTGCCTCGGAGCGTCCCCTTCATCATCTCGCGAAGAAGTTTCACGCTCGTGAAGTGCCTGTTGTCTTCAAGACTACCAACGCGGCGGTCGTTACCGGCCGGAAGCCGGGCTGGCATACCCATGGTGAAACGTGTTTCAATTTTGCCGTGCCGATCGCCATCTCCGAGGAGCAACGGGCCCTACAGGAGTCGATCCGCCGCTGGGCCGGCGGCGCGGGCACCGTGGCGGCCGTGCGCGCCCTCGAATCCGGCCGCGAGCCGGACTCCTGGCGGCGGCACTGGGCCGAGGCGGCCGATCTGGGCGTTTTCGCCATCGCGGTGCCCGTCTCGGCCGGCGGCGCGGGCGGCACCACGCTCGACCTGGCCGCCGCCGTCGAGCAGCTCGCGGACGCCCTCGTGCCCGGCCCGCTGCTGCCCACGTTCCTCGCCGAGCTGATCCTCGCCGTGCACGCCGACGTACCGGCGGTGAAGGAGCTGCTGCCGGCCCTCGCGGCCGGCGACGCGTCCGTGGCCGTAAGGACCGGGGACGGGCCGGTGCTCGGCGCGGGCGGCACATCCCACCTGCTGCTGCCCGCCGGCGACGCCTGGTACCTGCTGGCGGCCGGCCACCCCGGGCTGCACGTCGCGCCGCGCGTGCCGGTCGACTTCTCCCGCCCGCTCGCCGACGTCCACGCGGGCGCCGCGGCCCTGCCCGAAGACCGCCGCGTCCCGCTCGTCACGGGACAGGTCAAAGACACCGCGGCGCTACTGGCCGCCGTCGAGGCCACCGCCGTCGCCGGCTGGTGTGTTCGCACCGCGAGCGAGTACGCCAAGGTGCGTCACCAGTTCGGCCGGGCGATCGGCACGTTCCAGGCGGTCAAGCACCTGTGCGCGCAGATGCTGTGCCGGCTCGAACGGGCCACCGCCACCACCTGGGACGCCGCCCGGGCGTACGACGAGGCGCCGGACGAATTCCCCCTCGCCGTCGCGGCCGCGGCGGCCATCGCGCTCGACGCCGCCGTCGACACCGCCAAGGACTGCGTCCAGGTGCTCGGCGGCATCGGCTTCACCTGGGAGCACGACGCCCACCTCTACCTGCGCCGGGCGGTCGCACTGCGCCAGCTCTTCGGCGACGGCGCGGTCTGGCGCGAGCGCGCCGCCGCGCTGGCCCTTTCCGGGGTACGCCGCACGCTGCGCGCCCCGGATGGGCAGGCACCGGCGTCCCCGGACGTACGCGCCAAGGTCGAGCAGATCGCCGCCCTCCCCGCGGAGCGGCAGCGCGCCGCGCTGGCCGACGCCGGCCTGTACGGGTTGGGCGCCGCACCCGCCGAGCAGCTCGCCATCGACGGGGAGCTGAGCCGGGCCGGCGTGACCCGGCCGGACCTGGCGATCGCCGGCTGGGCGGTGCCCACCATCCTCGCGCACGGCACCGCCGAGCAGCAGGAACGCTTCACCGGCCCGTCGCTGCGCGGCGAGCTCACCTGGTGCCAGCTCTTCAGCGAGCCGGAAGCGGGCTCCGACCTCGCCTCGCTGCGCACCCGGGCGGTCCGCGTGCCGGGCGGCTGGCGGCTGACCGGCCAGAAGGTGTGGACCTCGCTGGCGGCCGAGGCGGACTGGGCCATCTGCCTGGCCCGCACCGACCCGGACGCGCCCAAGCACCGCGGCCTGACGTACTTCCTGGTGTCGATGCGCACGCCGGGCATCGAAGTGCGCCCGCTGCGCGAGATCACCGGGCGAGCGGTCTTCAACGAGGTCTTCCTCGACGACGTCCTCGTGCCGGACGACTGCGTGGTCGGCGCGCCCGGCGACGGGTGGCGGCTGGCCCGCGGCACGCTGGCGTACGAGCGGGTGGCCATGGGGCGCGGCTCGTCCCTGGGCGAGGGCGTCGAGAAGCTGCTCGCCGCCGGGGACGCGGTACAGCGGGACCGGCTCGGCGGGCTGGTGGCCGACGGCCTCGCGGTGTCCCTTCTGGACCTGCGGGGCATGCTGCGCCGCCTCGACGGCCAGGCGGGCGGGCCCGAGTCGGCGGTGGCCAAGCTGGTCGGCGTCGCGCACCGGCAGGCGGTCGCCGAGGCCGCCCTGCTGGCGCTCGGCCCGGACGGCGCGGCCGACGGCGGTGCGGCGTACGAGTTCCTGCTCACCCGGTGCTTGAGCATCGCCGGCGGCACCACGCAGATCCTGCTGTCGGTGGTCGCCGAACGGGTGCTCGGGCTCCCTCGGGACAAGGAGCGCTGATGGACTTCACACCGGACGAGGCACAGGAGGCGGTGGTACGCCTCGCGGCCGACGTACTGGAGGGCGCCGGCGACGCGCCCGAGCGGGCCTGGAAGGCGCTGGCCCAGGCCGGGCTGCTGGCTCTGGCGCTCCCACCTGGGCTGGGCGGCTCCGGGCTCGGCGTGCTGGAGACCAGCCTCGTGCTGACCGAGGTCGGCCGGCGCGCCGCCGCCGTACCGGCACTGTCCACTCTGGCGCTCGGCGTGCTGCCGGTGGTGCGCTGGGCCGACCCCGCGCCGCAGCTGTTGGCCGGTGTGGCCGCTGGCGACACCGTGCTGACCGCGGCCCTGCGCGAGCCGGGCGACCCGCTGCCGCTCGTACCGCGCACCACGGCGTCGCCGCTCGTCACCGGCACGAAGGTCGGCGTCCCGTACGCCGAGCAGGCGCACCGCATCCTCGTGCCCGTGACCCTCGACAGTGGAGGCACGGCCGTCGCCGTGGTCGACCCGGCCGCGCCCGGCTTGAGGATGCATCGCACGCCCAGCGCCACCGGCGAGCCCGAGTACACCGTGCGGCTGGACGGCGTCCAGCCGCAACTGATCGGCGGCTCGGTTGCCGACCTCTACCGGTGCGCCATCGCCGGGGCGTGCGCGGCCGGCGCCGGGGCGCTGGCCGGGGCGCTCGCGCTGACCGCCGCGCACGTCGGCACCCGGGAGCAGTTCGGCCGGCCGCTGGCCCGGTTCCAGGCGGTCGCCCAGCAGATCGCCGACGCGTACGTGGTGTCCCGCACGATGGAGCTGGCCGCCCTGTCGGCGTCCTGGCGGTTGGGCGCCGGGCTGCCGGCCGACGACGACCTGGCCGTGGCGGCGTACTGGCTGGCGAGCGAGGCGCCCGCGGCCGTCCAAGCCTGCCACCACCTGCACGGCGGGCTCGGCCTGGACGTCACGTACCCGCTGCACCGGCACTCGTCCACCATCAAGGACCTGGTGCGCCTGCTCGGCGGGGCCGAGCACCTGCTCGGGAGGGTGCCGTGTTCCTCGACCTGACCCCGGCCCAGCACGCGCTGCGGGCCGAGCTGCGGGCGTACTTCGCCGGCCTGATGACCGCCGCGGAGCGCACCACGCTGCTGCGCGAACGGCACGGCCCGGTGCTGCGCGAGGTGGTCCGCCGGATGGGCCGCGACGGCTGGCTCGGCGTGGGCTGGCCGGTCGAGTACGGCGGCCGCGGCCTAGGCCCGGTCGAGCAGCAGATCTTCGTCAACGAGGCGGCCCGCGCCGACGTGCCGCTGCCCGCCGTGACGCTGCAAACCGTGGGGCCGACCCTGATGACGTTCGGCACGGCGGAGCAGAAGGAGCGCTTCCTGCCCCGGATCCTGGCCGGCGAGGTGCACTTCGCGATCGGATACACCGAGCCGGGCGCCGGCACCGACCTGGCCGCGCTGCGGACCCGCGCGGTACGCGCGGGCGACGCGTACGTCGTCGACGGGCAGAAGACGTTCACCACCGGGGCGCACGACGCGGACTACGTCTGGCTGGCCTGCCGTACCGACCCCGACGCGCCCAAGCACAAGGGCATCTCGATCCTCATCGTCGACACCACGGACCCCGGCTACTCGTGGACACCCATCATCACCTGCGACGGCGCCCACCACGTCAACGCGACCTACTACAGCGACGTGCGGGTGCCGGTGGGCATGCGGGTCGGCGCCGAGAACGACGGCTGGCGCCTGATCACCACGCAGCTCAACCACGAGCGGGTGATGCTCGGCCCGGCCGGCCGGCTGGGCGCGCTCTACCAACGGGTGCACGCCTGGGCGTCGGCACGCTCCCTTGTGGACGAGCCGGACGTGCGCCGGGCGCTGGCCCGCGCGTACGCCGTCCTGCGCGTCAACGAGCTGCTCAACTGGCAGGTGGCCGCCGTCGACCCGGTGCGCGTCGCGGACGCCTCCGCCACCAAGGTGTTCGCCTCCGAGCGGCTGCAGGAGCTCGGGCGGGCGCTGGAGGAAATCGTCGGCCGGTACGGCGACCCCGCCGAGCAGGACACCGCCGAGCTGCTGTCCTGGTTGGACATCCAGAGCAAGCGCAACCTGGTGCTCACCTTCGGCGGCGGGGCCAACGAGATCCAGCGGGAGCTCATCGCGACGGCCGGGCTGCACCTGCCGCGCGTACCCCGATAGGGAGGCTGGTGTGGCGGAGACCATCACGGCGGCGGCCGAGCGCATCAAGGCCCTGGGCGAGGGGCCGCCCCGGCTGGCCCGCGACCCGGTCAACCTGCCGATGGTCCGCAACTGGCTGGAGGCCATGGGCGACGCCAACCCGGTGTACGAAAGGGACGGCCTCGCCCCGCCGGCGATGACCCAGGTGTGGACGATGCGCGGCCTGCACCCCGTCGCCGATCCCGGAGACCGGCTGGCCGCCATGTCCACCGTGCTGGACGAGGCCGGGTTCACCTCCGTGGTGGCGACCGACTGCGAGCAGACGTACCACCGGTATCTGCGCGACGGCGAGCGGGTGGCGGTGCGCAGCCGGCTCACCGACGTGGCCGGGCCGAAGCGCACCTCGCTCGGCGAAGGCTGGTTCGTCACCACCGAGAGCACCTGGTACGTCGACGCCGAGCCGGTCGCCACCATGCTCTTCCGCGTCCTGAAGTTTCGCCCGGCCGAGACGCCGGTGGCGACCGCGCCCCCGCCGACGTGCTGCGGCCGGTCGTCAGCGCGGACACCGCTTTCTTCTGGGCGGGCACGGCCGTCGGCGAGCTGCGCGTCCAGAGCTGCGGCGCGTGCGGCGCGCTGCGCCACCCGCCCGGCCCGTCCTGCCCGCACTGCGGCGCCCTGCGACCCGAGTACGTCGTGGCGTCCGGCCGTGGCGAGATCTACAGCTATGTGGTGCACCACCATCCGCCACTGCCCGGCCGCGAACCGCCCGTCGTGGTCGTCCTGGTGGAACTGCCCGAGGGGGTACGCATGACCGGCGAACTGCTCGGCTGCGACCCGGCGTTGGTGCGGATCGGCGACCCGGTACGGGTCGACTTCGTCCGCGTGGACGACGAGCTGACGCTGCCCGCGTGGCGGCTGTCGTGACCGAGCTACCTGTGTGGACAGTCGAGGTGACGCCGACCCTCGTGGTCAGCACCGCCATCGCCACCCGCGACTTCCAGGACGTGCACCACGACCGGGACCGGGCGGTACGCCGGGGCGGGAAGGACATCTTCCTCAACATCCTGACGACCACCGGGCTGGTGCAGCGGTACGTGACCGACTGGGCCGGCCCCGAGGCGACGGTGGGCCGCATCGCGATCCGGCTGGGCGTGCCGTGCTACCCGTACGAGACACTCACCTTCACCGGCCGTGTGGCCTCCGACGACGGCGGTGAGTGTGTGGTGGAAGTGGTGGGGCGCAACAGCCTGGGCGCGCACGTGACCGGGACAGTGCGGCTCCTCCGGGGCCCCGCGTGATCGCCCGGACGGCCGCGATCGCCGGCATCGGGGCGACCGAGTTCAGCAAGGACTCCGGCCGCAGCGAGCTGCGCCTCGCGGTGGAGGCGGTACGGGCCGCCCTCGCCGACGCCGGACTCTCGCCATCCGATGTGGACGGGCTCGCGACGTTCACCATGGACAGCAACCTGGAGATCGCGGTGGCGCGCGAGCTCGGCCTGCCGCAGTTGACCTTCTTCAGCCAGATCGGCTACGGCGGGGGAGCGGCGTGCGCGGTCGTGCAGCAGGCGGCGATGGCCGTCGCGACCGGTGTGGCGGAGGTGGTCGTCTGCTACCGCGCCCTCAACGAGCGGTCCGGCCGCCGCTTCGGCCAGGTGTCGCGGGCCGTGGCCGGGGCGCCCACATCGTCCGGTGTGGACGCCGGCTGGCACTACCCGATGGGCCTCGCCACCCCGGCCGCGATGGTCGCCATGGTGGCCCGCCGCTACCAGCACGAGTACGGGGCCGGCAGCGAGGACTTCGGCCGGGTGGCGGTGGCCGACCGCCGGCACGCCGCCACGAACCCGCACGCCTGGTTCTACGGGCGGCCCATCACGCTGGCCGACCACCAGGCGTCGCGGTGGATCGCCGAGCCGCTGCGGCTGCTGGACTGCTGCCAGGAGAGCGACGGCGCGGTCGCGCTGGTGGTGACGAGCGCGGCGCGCGCCCGCGACCTGCCCCGGCCGCCGGCGCTCGTGTGCGCCGCGGCCCAGGGCAGCGGGCCCGACCAGTACGTGATGACCAGCTACTACCGCGACGACCTGCCCGGCCTGCCGGAGATGGGGGTG
Organism: Phytohabitans rumicis; assembly: GCF_011764445.1. NCBI lineage: Bacteria > Bacillati > Actinomycetota > Actinomycetes > Micromonosporales > Micromonosporaceae > Phytohabitans > Phytohabitans rumicis. Next base: position 827,018 of record NZ_BLPG01000002.1, on the reverse strand, counting down.
GTGGCCCAGCAGCTGTGGCGGCAGTCCGGCTTCGCACCCGACGACGTCCGGGTGGCTGTGCTGTACGACCACTTCACCCCGTACGTGCTGATCCAGCTGGAGGAGCTGGGGTTCTGCCCGCGCGGCGAGGCCCGGCACTTCATCGCCGACGGCGCCATCGAGCTGGGCGGCCGGCTGCCGATCAACCCGCACGGCGGGCAGCTCGGCGAGGCGTACATCCACGGCATGAACGGCATCGCCGAGGCGGTACGCCAGGTCCGCGGCACCGCCGCCAACCAGGTCGCCGGCGCCGGCCCGGTCCTGGTAACCGCCGGCACCGGCGTCCCCACCAGCGGCCTGATCCTCAGCGCATAGTCACGGTCCAGGCCGCCCCTTTCCCGTCGATCAAGGGCATATGGTCGTGCTTTGATCTCTAAACCACGACCGTATGCCCTTGATCGACGTCGAATCCCTTGATCGAACCATGCCGACGGCTACCCGTGGATGGTGAGGACCGCGTCGGAGAGGGCGGGGGCGTCGCGCTCGACCACCGTGGCGTTGACGAGCAGGCGGTCGTCCTGGCGCCAGATGCTGGTGCGCAGGGTCTCGCCGGGGTAGACGACGCCGGAGAAGCGGGCGCTGAAGCCGGCCACGCGGGTCGGGTCGCCGTCCAGCACCGTGTCCACGACCGCCTTGCACACCATCCCGTACGTGCACAGGCCGTGCAGGATCGGGGCGGGAAAGCCGGCCATGGCGGCGAACGCCGGGTCGGCGTGCAGGGGGTTGCGGTCGCCGCAGAGCCGGTACCACAGCGCCTGCTCCGCCCAGGTGGGGCTGAGCGTGACGGTGTCCGGCGCGCGGTCCGGCGGGGGCACCCGGCTGGACGGGCCACGGTCGCCGCCGAAGCCACCCTCGCCGCGGACGAAGACGCTCCTGCGGATGGTGAAGTAGTCGGTGACGGTCTCGATCACGATGATGGCCGAGCTGCCCTTGTCGTACACGTCGGCGATCCGGGACCGGGACTGGGCGGTGCCGGAGGGCGGCAACGGCTTGTGCACGACGAGCTCCTCGCCGCCGTGCAGGGTGCTGGCGAGGCTGATGTCCACGCCGGGCATGTCGAGCGCGGGCGGCTCGGTCTCGCCGAGCGTGCCGGTCACCACCGCGAACGTGGGCAGGACCGTCAGGTCGCGCTCGTAGACGTACCGCAGCTCGGTGGCGCGGGCGCCGAGCGTGAGGTGGTAGAGCAGCACGTCGGTGGTGGTCCAGGACAGGTCGCGGCCGGGCAGCTCGGCACCGATCGCGACGGCGGGGTCGATGGGCATATCAGTCCTCCGGGGTGGCGGCGTCGAGGGCGGCCAGGTAGGCGAACGTCATGGCCGGGCCGATGGTGGCGCCGGCGCCGGCGTAGCTGTGGCCCATGACCGAGGCGCTGGCGTTGCCGGCGGCGTACAGGCCGGCGATCCGGGTGCCGTCGTCGCGCAGCACCCGGGCCCGGTCGTCGGTGCGCAGCCCGCCCTTGGTGCCCAGGTCGCCGGGGACCATCCGGAACGCGTGGAACGGCGGCTTGCGCAGCGGCGCGAGGCACGGGTTGGGGCGGTTGCGCGGGTCGCCGTAATACCGGTCGTAGGCCGAGTCGCCGCGCCCGAAGTCCTCGTCCCGGCCGGCCGCCGCGAAGTCGTTGAACCGCTCGACGGTGGCCTGCAACGCCGCCCCGTCCACGCCGATCCGGACGGCCAGCTCGTCCAGGGTGACGGCGCGCTGGACGGCGCCCGAGGCGTACCAGCGGCGGGGGAGCGGGGCGCGCGGGCCGCGGCCGGCGAACAGGTAGCGGTCCCGGTACGTCTGGTCGGCGATCAGCCAGGCCGGGATGCTGCCGGTGTCGTACATAGCGTGCACGGCGTCCACATAGGGCGCCGCCTCGTTGACGAACCGCTGCCCGGCGGTGTTCACGATCAGGGAGCCGGGCAGGCTGCGTTCGGCGAGGCAGAAGTACGGGCCGTGCGGCAGCGGGATGGCCGGGCCCCACCAGGCGTCGTCCATCAGGTCCAGGGCCGCGCCGAGCCGGCGGCCGGCCTCGATGCCGTCGCCGGTGTTGCCGGACGCGCCCACCGTCCAGTCCGTGCCGATCGGGGCCCGCTGGTGCAGCTTGCGCATCGCCTCGTTGTGCTCGAATCCGCCCGACCCGAGTACCACGCCCCGCCGGGCTCGTACCACATGCCCGCCGTTCACCCGTACCCCGGTGACCCGCTCGCCGTCGACGACCAGGTCCGTCATCGGTGTACCCAATCGGACCGGGACCCCGGCGTCGCGCAGGCCGGCCCGCAGCCCGGCGGCGAGGGCCTGGCCCAGGCCGAGCATCCGGCGCCCCAGCGCGCGGTTGACCACGGCGCGGGTGAACACCCGGGCGCCGGTGAGCAGGGCGCGCCGGTGCCGGGTACCCAGCGACAACCACTTGTAGTCGCGTGCGGTGACGACCACGCCGTCCGGCACGGGCACGTACGGCGGGGCGAGGGTGGCCAGGTCCGGGCCGAGCAGCCGGCCGTCCAGCGGCACCGGCTCGATCGTGCGGCCGCCGGGCAGGCCGCCGGGCGCCTCCGGGTAGTAGTCGGCGTAGCCGGGCACCCAGGAGAAGGCGAGCGGCGTGTGCGCCCGCACGAAGGCCAGCATCGCCGGCCCGTGCTCGATCAGCGCGCGCTGCCGCGCCGGCGGCACCTCCGGGCCGACCACGTGCGCCAGGTACGCCTGCGCCCGCTCGGCCGTGTCGGCGACCCCGGCGCGGCGCAGCACCTCGTTGCCGGGCAGCCACAGGCCGCCGCCGGAGCGCGCGGTGGAGCCGCCGAACACGTTCTCTTTTTCGACCACCACGGCGGTCAGTCCGGAGTGCGCCGCGGTGAGGGCGGCGGTCATACCAGCGGCGCCACTGCCCACCACGACGACATCGAACTCGGCCTCGTCCTCAGTCACTAGAACAGGTTATAGTTTTGTGCGATGAATTCCTACCCGTGGGACGAGTGGGCCGACGTCGTGGTCGTGGGCTTCGGCGCCGCCGGGGCGTGCGCCGCGATCGAGGCGGCCGAGGCGGGCGCCAGCGTCACGGTGGTCGACCGCTTCGACGGCGGCGGCGCGACCGCGCTGTCCGGCGGCGTCGTGTACGCGGGCGGCGGCACCGCCCAGCAGCGGGCGGCCGGCGTGGTGGACACCCGGAGGCGATGTTCGCGTACCTGAGCCGCGAGGTGGGCGATGCCGTGTCGCCGGCCACCCTGCGCCGGTTCTGCGACGGCAGCGCCGCCATGCTGGCCTGGCTGGAGGAGCGCGGGGTGCCGTTCGACGCCAGCCTCTGCCCGTACAAGACGTCCTACCCGACCGACCGGCACTACCTGTACTACTCCGGCAACGAGGCGTCCTATGCGGACACCGCGCCGCCGGCGCCACGCGGGCACCGGGCGCACGGCCGCGGCACGTCCGGCCGGCTGCTGCACAACCGGCTCGCCGCCGCCGCCCACGACCGCGGGGTCCGGGTCCACACCCAGACGAGCGCACGGCGGCTGCTCACCGACGGCGGCGGCCGGGTGGTCGGGATCGAGTGCGCCACCCTCAAGCAAGCCCCGGCCTGGGCCCGGTTCGCGCACCGGGCCCTGCACCGCTGGTCGGTCAAGCCCGGCCTGTACCTGCCCGCGCTCGGCCGCGCGCTGCACCGGCCGGTGGCGTGGCTGGAGCGCCGGTACGCCCGCCCGCTGCGCGTCGCGGCCCGGCGCGGCGTGGTGCTCGCCGCCGGCGGTTTCGTGATGAACCGGCGGATGCTGGCCGAGCACGCGCCCGCGTACCGGGGCGGCCTGCGCCTGGGCACGCCCGGCGACGACGGCACCGGCATCCGGCTCGGCACCGACCTCGGCGCCGGCACCGGCCACCTCGACCGGGTCTCGATCTGGCGCTTCCTCACCCCGCCCGCGGCCCTGCTCCAGGGCCTGCTGGTCGACCGCGCCGGCGAGCGGGTCTGCGACGAGTCCCGCTACGGCGCCGCGATCGGCGAGGCGGTGGTGCGGCGCGAGGGGCAGCGGGCCTGGCTGCTCGTGGACGCCGAGGTGCTCGCCGAGGCGCGGGCCCAGGTGCCCGAGCAGACGCTGTGGTTTCAACGCGTGCAGGCCCGCTGGCTGCTCACGTTCGACCGGGTCAGCGCCCCGACGCTCGCCGCGGTCGCGGCCCGCGCCGGCGTCGACCCGGCGGGCCTGGCCGCGACGGTCAAGGCGTACCACGCCGCCGCCGAGGCCGGCGAGCGCGACCCGGCGGGCAAGCCCGCCGACCTGGTCCGCCCGCTCGCGCGGCCGCCGTTCTCGCTCATCGACTGTTCGGTACGGCCACGGCCGGCCCAGCCCGCGCCGATGCTCACCCTGGGCGGCCTGCTGGTCGACGAGGACACCGGAGGGGTACGCCGGGCCGGCGGCGCGATCCTGCCCGGCCTGTACGCCGCCGGCCGTACCGCGGTGGGCATCTGCTCGAACTCGTACGTCAGCGGGCTCTCGCTCGCCGACTGCGTCTTCTCCGGCCGGCGCGCGGGCCGGCACGCCGCTCTGTCTACCGAGGAGGCCGAGTGCTGACCGAGGTGCAACAGTCCACACTGGCCGACCTGCTCCACGCCGCCGAGCGGGACCGGGCGCCGATCCCGCCCCTAACCGAGTCGCACCCCGAGCTCGGGGCGGCCGACGCGTACGAGATCCAGCTGCGCAACATCAGGCGCCGCACGGCCGAGGTGGTGGGCCACAAGGTGGGGCTGTCCTCCAAGGCGATGCAGCAGATGATGGGCGTCGACGAGCCCGACTACGGGCACCTGCTCGCCGACATGCGGCTGTCCGAGAGCGTGCCGGTGGACGCCGGCCGCTACTGCTATCCCGGGTGGAGATCGAGGTCGCCTTCATCCTCGGCGCCGACCTGCCCGGCGCGGGCTGCACCGAGGAGGACGTGCTCGCCGCCACGGAGGCGTACGCGCCGTCCATCGAGCTGATCGACAGCCGGATCCTTGACTGGCGGATCAGCCTGGCGGACACGATCGCGGACAACGCCTCGTCGGCCGGGTTCGTGGTCGGCGCCGCCCGGGTCGACCCCGCCACGGTGGACATCCGCGCCATCGACGCCGTGCTCTACAAGGGCGACGAGCCGGTGGCGCAGGGCCGCTCCGACGCGGTGCTCGGCAACCCGGTCACCGCCGTGGCCTGGCTGGCCCGCACGGTCGCGGGCTTCGGCGTGCGGCTGCGCGCCGGCCACCTGATCCTGCCCGGGGCGTGTGCCCGCGCGGTCGACGCCCGGCCGGGCGACGCGTTCCGGGCCTCGTTCACCGGTCTCGGCGACGTGTCGCTGACGTTCTGAAGGAGGCGCGCATGGCGGCCAAGGCGACCGCGGCCATCGTCGGGTCCGGCAACATCGGCACCGACCTGCTGTACAAGCTGCTGCGCTCGGACCTGATCGAGCCGCGCTGGATGGTCGGCATCGACCCGGACAGCCCCGGGCTGCGCCGGGCCGCCGACCTCGGCCTCTCGACCACTGTGGACGGCGCCGGCTGGCTGCTGGCCCAGGACCCGCTGCCCGACCTGGTCTTCGAGGCCACGTCGGCGTACGTGCACCGGGACAACGCGCCCCGGTACGCCGAGGCCGGCATCCGTGCCGTGGACCTCACCCCGGCCGCGGTCGGCCCGCCCGTCGTGCCGCACGTCAACCTCGCAGCCCACCTGGACGCGCCGAACGTCAACCTCATCACCTGCGGCGGCCAGGCGACCATCCCGATGGTGTACGCGGTGTCCCGGGTCACCCCGGTCAGCTACGCCGAGATCGTGGCCACCGTGGCCTCGAAGTCCGCCGGTCCGGGCACCCGCGCCAACATCGACGAGTTCACCCGCACCACCAGCCGCGGGCTGGAGGTGATCGGCGGCGCGGAGCGCGGCAAGGCCATCATCGTGCTCAACCCGGCCGAGCCGCCGATGGTCATGCGCGACACCATCTTCTGCGCGATCGGCGCGGGCGCGGACACCGACGCGGTGGCCGCCTCGATCGCCGACATGGCCGCCGACGTGGCCCGCTACGTGCCCGGCTACCGGCTGCTCAACGAGCCGCAGTTCGACCCGTACGGGGACGGCACGCGGGTCGCCATCTTCGTCGAGATCACCGGTGCCGGCGACTTCCTGCCAGCGTACGCCGGCAACCTCGACATCATGACCGCCGCCGCGACCCGGGTCGGCGAGGAACTGGCCCGATCCCTGAAGGAGTCCCATGCTGCCGCGCCGCTTCTCCGCCGACCTTGACCTGCGGATCACCGACTCCTCGCTGCGCGACGGCTCGCACGCCAAGCGCCACCAGTTCACCGCCGCCGAGGTGCGCTCCATTGTGGAGGCGCTGGACGCGGCCGGCGTACCCGTGATCGAGGTGACCCACGGCGACGGGCTGGGCGGCTCGTCGTTCACGTACGGCTTCAGCCACACGCCCGAGCAGGAGCTCATCGCCACGGCGGTGGGCGCGGCCCGGCGGGCGAAGATCGCGTTCCTCATGCTGCCCGGCGTGGGCGTCAAGGACGACATCCTCGCGGCGGCCGACCACGGCGCGGCGGTGTGCCGCATCGCCACCCACTGCACCGAGGCGGACATCTCCGCGCAGCACTTCGGGCTGGCCCGCGACCGCGGCCTGGAGACCGTCGGCTTCCTCATGATGGCCCACTCGCTGCCGCCGGAGGCCCTGGCGAAGCAGGGCCGGCTGATGGCCGACGCCGGCTGCCAGTGCGTGTACGTCGTGGACTCGGCCGGCGCGCTGGTGCTCGACCAGGTGGGCGACCGGGTCGCCGCCCTGGTCGCGGAGCTGGGCGACGACGCGCAGGTCGGCTTCCACGGGCACGAGAACCTCGGGCTCGGCGTGGCCAACTCGGTGCTCGCCGCGCGCGCCGGCGCCACCCAGATCGACGGCAGCACCCGCCGGTTCGGTGCTGGCGCGGGCAACACGCCGGTCGAGGCGTTCGTCGGCGTCTGCGACAAGCTGGGCATCCGCACCGGCGTGGACTTCTTCGCGATCGTCGACGCCGCCGAGGACGTGGTGCGCCCGGCCATGCCGGAGGAGTGCCGGCTCGACCGGCTCGCGCTCATCATGGGGTACGCGGGCGTCTACTCCAGCTTCCTCAAGCACGCCTACAGCCTGGCCGAGCGGTACCAGGTGTCCGGCGCGGAGATCCTGGTCCGGGCGGGCGAGCGCAAGCTGGTCGGCGGCCAGGAGGACCAGCTCATCGACATCGCGGTCGGGCTCGCGGCGGAAGCCCGCTGAGCGAGGTGGTCGTCACGAGTACGTGACGACCACCGTCTCGCTGCGCGGCAGCGCCTGGCAGGCCAGCGTGTAGCCCTCGGCGAAGTCCTCGTCCTCCAGCACCTCGTTGTGCACCAGCTCCACCTCGCCGCTGACCACGCGGCACGCGCAGGCCCCGCAGGTGCCCTGCCGGCAGGAGTACGGCGGGTTCAGGCCGGCCGCGATGAGCAGGTCGAGCAGGCGGGTCTGGGCCGGCCACGGCAGCCGGCGGACCTGCCCGTCCAGGTCCACCTCGGCGGTGGCCACCGGCTCGCCGGACACGTCCACGGTGGAGTCCCACCGTTCGATGTGGATCCGGTCCGCCGGCAGGCCGACCGCTTCGAGGGACCGGCAGGCCACCGCGACGAACGGCTCCGGCCCGCACACGAACGCGTCCCGTCCGGCGTGCGCGGACAGCAGGGGAGCCAGCCCCTCCGCCGTGGGCGGCCCCTGCGCGCCGTCCAGCCAGTGCGCCACGCACAGCCGGTCCGGGTGCCGGACGGCGAGGGCGCGCAGCTCCGCGTCGAAGATGACCGACGCGGGGTCGCGGTTGGCGTACACCAGGGTCAAGCGGCCCGTGCCGTGCGCGAGCGCCGACTTGACGATGGACAGCATCGGCGTGATGCCGCTGCCGCCGGCCAGCAGGAGCAGGTCGCCGTCCAGCGAGCCAGGCGTGAACGCGCCGGCCGGCGGGAGCATGTCCAGCTCGGTGCCGGCCCGCACGTTGTCGCAGATCCAGTTGGACGCGTGCCCGTCGCGTACCCGCTTGATTGTGATCTTGGGGGCTCCCCCGTGTGCGGCGAGCTGGACAGCGAGTAGCAGCGGGACACCGTCCCGCCGGCGTCCTTCGGCACCCGGACGGTCAGGAACTGTCCGGGCTTGTACGCGAACTCCGCGGCCAGCGCGGGCGGCACCTCCAGGACCAGCGAGCAGGCGTCGGGTGTCTCCGCGATGACCTCGGCGACGCGCAGCCGCCGGTACGCCTTCACTCCTGCTCCAGGTAGCCCGCGCGGGCCGCGTGCTCGATGCTGTCGCGCAGCCGCGCGCAGGTGCGGATCAGGGCGTTCGGGGTGGCGGAGCCGGCGAACTCGGCGCACGCGCGCACCGCCTCGCGGCTCCACTGCACGCTGGTGTGCGGCGGGCTGCTCTTCTTCACCCGCACCCACGCGCTGCAGTGCCCGCAGGCGAGGTCGACCAGCCCGCCCTCCAGGTAGGCGCGGCGATCGTCCAAGGTCCGCGTTTCGCTCACGGTGCCTCCGCCGCCGTCGCGCGCTGGGCGAGGTTTCCGGCGACCTCGGCCTCCCACGCCTGGATCGCGCGGGTGGTGTCGACCTCGAACTCGAAGCGCGCGACCATCTCGTCGGTGACGTCCTCGACGTCCACATAGAACTGTTCGTACCAGCGGCGCAGCTGGTAGACCGGGCCGTCCTCGGCGCACAGCAGCGGGTTGTCGATCCGGCTCTTGTGCTTCCAGATCTCCACGTCCTGCAGGAAGCCGACGCCGACGCTCTTGGCGAACTTGCCGGCCACCCGCTCGGCCTGCTCGCTGGTCAGTCCGGGCAGCCGCTTGACGATGACGCCCCACTGGAGCACGAACGAGGTGGGCGTGACCGGGTAGTGGCAGTTGATCAGGACCGACTCGACGGTGATGCCGTGGTAGTCGTGGTACAGGTAGTCGATCATGTACGAGGGCCCGTAGTACGCCGCCTCCGAGCGCAGCTTGGTCTGCGCGTCGCCGGCGTAGTTGGAGCCGTTGGTCACGTCCGGCCGGCCCCGGGTCTGGAGGAACTGCGTCGCCACGTGCCCCTCCATGACGTTCTTGAAGTACGTCGGGAAGGCGAAGTGGATGTAGAAGAAGTGCGCCATGTCGACCACGTTGTCGATGACCTCGCGGCAGTTCGCCCCGTCGATGCGCACCGAGTCCCAGGTCCACTGGCTCCACTCGTCGGAGAACGACCCCTCGATGCGCGGGATCGCCACCTCCGGCGGGGGCGCCGCGCCCTGCGGGTCGTGCCAGACGAAGAGCTGCTTGTTCTCCTCGCAGGTGATCCACGACCGGGTACGCGCCCGCGGCGGCACCCGGTTGGCGTACGGCACGCTGGCACACCGGCCGTCGCCACCCCACCGCCAGTCGTGGAACGGGCAAGCCACCGCGTCGCCCTTGATGGTGCCCATGCTCAGGTCGCCGCCCATGTGCCGGCAGTACGCGTCGAGCACGCGCAGCGTACCGCCGGAGTCGGCGAAGACGACGAGCTTGGTGCCGAACGCCTCGACGGCGTGGGGTACGCCGTCCCGGAAGGTGTCGGCGAGCCCGAGGCAGTGCCAACCCCGGGCGAACCGGGCTGGCGGCGCGCCGGCGTCGATGGTGCGTACGGCCTCCCCGTCGTTCATGGGCTCCTCCACATGCCTGTTCATCGATCTGAAACACGTTATTACGTCGGCTAGACTTCCTACGTAGCCGGTGGCCAGACCAATCTAGAACGTGTTCTACTATAGTGGCTGCGGGCGTTCGTACCAACCAAGGCGTTCGTTTCTAGTCAGGAGCGTTCGTTTCTAGCCAGGCGGAGCGCGAGATGAGTGCAGAAGGTGTCGTCGCCGGTGTGCAGGACCTACTCCCCGTGCTGCGCGAGCGCGCACAGGAGACCGAGGACCGCCGGGCGCTGTCCGCGGAGACCGTCAAGGCCCTGGCCGAGACGGGGTTCTTCCGGCTGCTGCAGCCGTCCCGGTGGGACGGGCTCGAGGCGGATCCGGTCACGTTCCTGCGCGCCGTACGGCTGATCGGCAGCGCGTGCGGCTCGACCGGGTGGGTCGCCTCGGTGGTCGGCGTGCACAACTGGCAGCTCGGACTCTTCCCCGACCAGGCGCAGCAGGACGTCTGGGGTGCCGACACGAGTATCCGGATGTCCTCGTCGTACGCGCCGACCGGCAGGGTCAGCGCGGTCGACGGCGGCTACCGGATCAGTGGCCGGTGGAGCTTCTCCTCCGGCTGCGACCACGCCACCTGGGTACTGCTCGGCGGGATCGTTCCGCCCGACGGCGAGACCCCGGCTGACTTCCGGACGTTCCTGGTGCCGCTGGGCGACTATGCGATCGTGGACGTGTGGGACACGGTCGGGCTGCGCGGCACCGGCAGCAACGACATCGTGATCGAGGACGCGTTCGTGCCGGCGTACCGGTCGCTGAGCTTCAACGACACCGCCCGCTGCGTGTGCCCCGGCCAGGAGCTCAACACCGGCCCGCTGTACCGGATCCCGTACGCCTCCATCTTTTCGTACGCGATCACCACGCCGATCATCGGCATGGCCACCGGGGCGTACGACGCGCACGTGGCGTACACCCGGGAGCGGGTGCGCGTCTCGTACGTCGGCGTGAAGGCGGCGGAGGACCCGCACTCGCAGGTCCGGGTCGCGGAGGCCGCGGCCGACCTCGACGCCGCGTGGCTGGCGCTGGAGTACGACCTGGGCGAGCTCATGAGGTTGGCCACCGCCGGCGAGAAACTCCCGATGCCGCTGCGCCTTCGGGTACGCCGGGACCAGGTGCGCGGCACCGAACTGGCGATCCGGGCGGTGGACCGGCTGTTCGAGAACTCAGGCGGAAGAGCGCTCGCCGCCGGCACGCCGATCCAGCGGTTCTGGCGCGACGCGCACGCCGGCCGGGTGCACGCGATCAACGACCCGGAGCGGGCGCTGAGCGCGTTCGGCAAGGGGAGTTCGGCCTGCCGATCACCGACACGATGGTGTGAGCCGTGACGACGTCTACTGTGGACTTCGAGACCACCAGCCGGTACGCCGCGAGCGGCCTGCACTACCACGAGGCCGGCTTGGACGACGCCCCCACCGTGGTCCTGCTGCACGGCGGCGGGCCCGGCGCCTCGGCGTGGAGCAACTTCGGGCGCAACGTGCCGGTGCTCGCCCACCACTTCCGTACCCTCGCGGTCGACCAGCCCGGCTTCGGCCGCTCGCCAGCCGGGTCGATCACCGACCACTACTTCACCCACGCCGCAGACGCGCTCACCCCCCTCCTCGACGAGATCGGCCTCGACCGCGTACACCTGATCGGCAACTCCCTCGGCGGCGGCACGGCGGTCCGCTTCGCGCTGCGCCACCCCGACCGCGCCGGCAAGCTGGTGCTGATGGGGCCGGGCGGGCTGAGCCTGAACGTCTTCGCCCCCGACCCGACCGAGGGCGTCAAGCGGCTGATGGAGTTCGGTGCGCCACCCGGCCCGAGCCGGGAAAAGCTCGCCGCGTTCCTGCGCACCCTCGTGTACGACCAGCGCCTGGTCACCGACGAGCTGATCGACGAGCGGTTCGCGGCGGCCAGCGACGTGGAGAGCCTGCGCGCCATGCGTTCCATGGGCGCCTCGTTCATGGACCCGGCCCGGCTCGAAGACGGGCTGCTGTGGCGCGAGGCCCACCGCTTGGCCAACGAGGTGCTGCTCATCTGGGGCCGCGAGGACCGGGTCAACCCGGTGGACGGTGCCCTGGTCGCGCTCAAGCTGATCCGCCGGGTCCGGCTGCACATCTTCGGCGGCTGCGGGCACTGGGCCCAGCTGGAGCGCTTCGACGAGTTCAACCGGCTGGCCATCGACTTCCTGGAAGGGGAGAGGGCATGAGTCTCATCCGTTCGCTGGGCTACCTGCGGGTGGAGGCCACCGACATCGGCGCGTGGCGGGACTTCGGCGTCAAGGTCCTCGGCATGGTAGAAGGCCGTGGCCCCGACCCGAACGCGCTGTACCTGCGCATGGACGGCTTCCCGGCCCGGATCGTCGTCGTGCCCGGCGAGCGGGACCGGCTGGCCGCCAGCGGCTGGGAGCTGGCCGACCCGCCCGCGCTCGCCCGCGCGGTGCGTACCCTGGAGGAGGCCGGCGTCGCCGTCAAGCCGGCCGGCGTGGCGGAGCTGGCCGACCGGCGGGTGGCCGAGATGGTCAGCGTCGACGACCCGTTCGGCAACACGCTGGAGCTCTTCTGCGGCGCCGCCCTGGACAGCCGTCCGGCCATCACGCCGTACGGCACCCGCTTCGTCACCGCCGAGCAGGGCATGGGCCACGTGGTGCTGCCGGCCAACGACGACGCGGCCGCCCTGCGCTTCTACACCGAGCTGCTCGGCTTCCGGCTGCGCGACTCGATGCGGCTGATCCCCGAGACGCTCGGCCTGCCGGCCATCGACACTCCACTGTGGATGCGCTTCCTGGGCTGCAACCCGCGCCACCACAGCCTCGCCCTCGCGCCGATCCCAGCACGATCGGGCCTGATCCACCTGATGATCGAGGTGGCCTCGCTCGACGAGGTGGGCAGCGCGATGGACCGCTGCGCCAAGCACAAGGCCCCGCTCATCTCGTCGCTCGGCCGGCACGCCAACGACTTCATGGTCTCCTTCTACCTGCGGACGCCGAGCGGCTTCGACATCGAGTACGGCACCGACGGCCTGTCCGTCGACGACGCGACCTGGGTGGCGCGGCAGACCACCGCGCACAGCGTGTGGGGGCACCGGTTCACCCGGGGCCTGCATTGAGCCTGGCCACCGTCGACACGCACCGGTTCCGCCAGGTGCTCGGCCACTTCTGCACCGGGGTGACCGTGGTGACCGCGACGGCGGACGGCGTACCTGTGGGCTTCGCCTGCCAGGCGTTCGCCGCGCTGTCGCTGGACCCGCCGCTGGTGCTCTTCTGCCCACGCGTCACGTCCGAGACCTGGCGCGGCATCCGCCAGGCCGGCGGGTTCTGCGTCAACGTGCTCGCCGAGGAGCAGCGCGACTTGTCCCGCGCGTTCGGCTCCGGCGGCGGGGAACGGTTCACCGGGGTCGGCTGGACCCCCTCGCCGCGCGGGCACCCGGTCCTGGACGGGGTGCTGACCTGGGCCGACTGCGCCATCGAGGCGGTGCACCCGGGCGGCGACCACGACATCGTGATCGGCCGGGTCGCGGCGCTGGGGGAGTGCCGCGACGCGCGCCCGCTGCTGTTCTACCAGGGCCGCTACACCGGCACCGCCAAGTCCTCCCCATACGACCCCCCAGACCCCATCTGGCCCCGCCCCGACGACTGGATCTAGCCGCCGGCCGCGTGCGCCCGCCACGCGGGCCCGGCGCCTCTCCCCGTCGACGCGGAAGACTTTGATCGACGGGGCGAGACGCCAGGGGCTCAGCGGGCGGACGCGCCCAGCAGGGTCTTGCCGGAGGCGAAGAACGGGCAGACCCGGAGCGTGGCGTCGGGTTCGTTGGTGCCGCCACCGCGGAAGTAGATCTCGTTGACCCAGCCGGCCGCGCCGTTGTCCGCGACGGTCAACGCCCACCAGTTGTTGGTGAGGCCGTACCGGGTCAGCGACGCGCCCGGGTAGTCGCAGACGTACCAGTCGTCGCCGGGCGCGTAGATCTGGCCCACCTGGCGCGAGTTCGCGTCGTTGTACTCGTAGACCGGGATCCAGTTGTTCGGCGACCAGTCGGGACAGGTCTGCACGTACAGGCCCTGACCGGAGTGCCACCACTGCGGGCCGCACGGGTACGCGTCGGCGGCTTGGGCGGGCGCGGCGTTGGCCAGCATGGCCACCGCGCCCATGGTGAGGGCGGCGCCAAGGGTGCCGAGACGACGGAGGAGTGACATGGCCGTCCTTTCTGAACGGTGCTCGATGTGCTCTTGTCGATGTCACCCTCCGCCGGTGGCGCGGAAGCGGGCCACTCCTTTCACGTCACGCTGAAAGCAGCCGGCTTTTCGTCCACTGTGGCTAGTCGCGGCAGGACCGTCGAGGAGCGCCGCGCCGAGCGGCGTGAGCGTGTGCTGTACGGCCTTGCCCAGCCGCGCCGTCACGACCAGGCCGGCGTCGCGCAGCGCGGTGGCGTGCTGGCTCGCGCCGGCCCGGGAGATCCCCACCCGGCGCGCCAGCTCGGTCGTGGTGCAGCCGGCGGCGATCGCGTCGAGCACGGCGGCGCGGCTCGGCCCGAGCAGCGTGCTGAGCCGGCGTTCCGGGTCGCCGCGCGCGGCGGAGGCGAACCAGCTCACATCGTGGTTGACCGGGTAGACGAGCGTCGGTGGGCGGTCCCAGTCGTAGAGGCTGATCGGGTGCTGCCAGCAGAAGAACGACGGCACCAGCAGCAGCGGGCGTCCGTCCAGCACGACGTCGCGGTCCGCGCGGTAGTGCCGCATCTCCAGCACCGGCGGTCGCCACCGGATGGCCGGGTTGAGGCCGTTCAGCAGGCGATCGACGCCGCCGTCGAGCAGCATCCGTCCGCGCAGCGCCCGGTCGGCGTCGAACCGGGCGTGGATCTGCTGCCAGTGCGGCGCGACCGCGACCTGGTGATAGGCGGCGATCGCCGTACCGAGCCGGCGTAGGGTCGCCGGGTCTCCGTCGGCTAGCGCGCCGGTCCAGCCGGGCAGCCGGCGCTGGCTGGCGAGCCGGGTCAGATCGGCGCGCAGGTGCCGCCGCGGCGTGGCGAGGACCCGCTCGATGCCCTCCGCCGTGCCCGCCGCGCCCGGCGACGGCGTCAGGAAATCCGGCGAGTATCCGACCGGCGGCGCGAGCGGCACCAGCGGTTCGATCCGCGCCCGCTCCGCGCCGGCCAGCCGGCCGCGCATCGCCCGGCGCCACGCGCCGAAGGCCACCGGTGCGGCGCGGCTCCTGAGCAGGTGCAGGCTGAGCAGGATCTCCCACATGGGATCGGGCGCGGTGGCCACTCGAATCTGGGCAAGGTCGTCCGTCGTGAGATGCAGTCGAAGCACCACGATTCCCCCGTGAATACCGATGCTTTCGCGCTCCCATCATTGACCAGAACCACTGCCATCGTCCACCTCTGTCCCCTAGACGACGCTGCCCGGCATCCCGCGCCCCGCCGATCAAGGACTTCCGCGCCGATCAAGGGCGTATGGCCGTGGATCGGAGATCAAAGCACGACCGTTCGCCCTTGATCGACGGGAAAGTCCTTCGGCTAGGGCGTTCCGGGTGTGGGGGTGGGGAGGAGGGTGGATAGGCGGGTTACGTGGTCGCGGGGGTGGCCGAAGAGGTGGGCGGCGCCGTGCGCCCGCTTGAAGTAGCGGTGCGCGTCGTGTTCCCAGGTGATGCCGATCCCGCCGTGCAGCTGGATCATCTCGGCGGCCACCGCCTGTAGCGTCTCCGAGCAGTGCACCTTGGCCACCGCGGCCAGCGCCGGCGTTTCCGGGGCGCCGGCCACCAGCGCCGACGCCGCGGCGTACGAGGCGGACCGGGCGCTTTCCACCAGTATGTGCAGGTCGGCCAGCCGGTGCTGGAGTGCCTGGAACGCGCCGATCGGCTG
The DNA here is from genome assembly GCF_011764445.1 of Phytohabitans rumicis. Lineage (NCBI taxonomy): Bacteria > Bacillati > Actinomycetota > Actinomycetes > Micromonosporales > Micromonosporaceae > Phytohabitans > Phytohabitans rumicis. Next base: position 811,469 of record NZ_BLPG01000002.1, on the reverse strand, counting down.
GCCGAACTGCACCCGGGTGCGGGTGTACTCGACCGTCAGCTCCAGTGCCCGCGCGGCGGCGCCCACCTGCTCGGCGCTCAGCGCGACGCAGGCGATGTCGCGCAGGTGTGCCAGCGGGCACGGCCCCAGCCGCCGGCCGGCCGCGCCGCGCAGCTCGACGACGGCGAGCCGGCGGGTCAGGTCGACGGTGGTGACGGCGGTACGCGTCACGGCCGGATCGGCGGTGTCCACTTCGTACAGTGCGCCGTCCCGGGTCGCGACGAGGAGGATGCCCGCGGTGTCGCCGTCCAGCACGTAGTGTGCCGTGCCGCGCAGCGTGCCGTCCGAGGCGGTGACCGCGGGTACGTCCCAGCGGCCGTCCGCGCCGGCCCAGGCGAGCGCGGCGACCTGGCTGCCGTCCGCGATGCCGGGCAGCAGGCGTTCGGCGGCGGCGGGCGAGGTGAGCAGCAGCGCCTGGGCGGCGAGCACGGCCGAGCCGAGCAGGGGAGTCGGGGTGAGCGTGCGGCCCAGTTGCTCCAGCACGATGTGGGTCTCCAGCAGGCTGGCGCCGGCACCGCCGTACCGCTCCGGGATGGCCAGGCCGGCGGCGCCGATCTCCCCGCACAGCCGGGGCCAGACCTTTTCCGGCGGCGTGAGAGCCAGCAGGTCGCCGACCACCTCGCGCAGCGCCAGCCGTTCCTCGGTCAGTTCCATGGTCATCCCGCCAGCGCCGCCATCACCCGGGCCCGGTGCTCCGCCTGGGTGCCCCAGGACGATCGGAGCGCGCGCACCTTGGTCAGCCAGCGGTCGAGGCCGTACTCCTGCGTGTAGCCCATCGCGCCGTGCACCTGCAGTGCGGTGCGGGCGGCCCGGTCGGCGGCGTCCGCGCAGGCGACCCGGGCGGCCGAGATGTCCCGGGGCGCGAGCGTGACGGCGGCGGCGTACAGCAGCGGGCGGGCGAACTCCAGCCCGATCGCGACGTCGGCGAGCTGGTGCTTGACGGCCTGGAACTGCCCGACCGGCCGGCCGAACTGGGTGCGCTGCCGGGCGTAGTCGCCGGCCGTCTCCAGCAGGGCCCGGCCGGCGCCGAGCAGCTGCGCGGCGCCGGCCAGCGCGCCCAGGTCGAGGGCGCGGGCGATGGCCGCCGCCGCGTCCGGGGCGACGGGCGCGCCGGCACCGACCTCGAAGAGGCGCCGGCTGGCGTCCACCGACCGCAGGGCGGCACCGGGAACTCCCATGCGCAACGCGCCGTCCGCGGCGAGCAGGACGAGCCCAGCGGCGTCGGCGTCGAGGGCGTAGGGGAGCTGGGGCGGCGCGGCGAGGGTGGCGATGAGGTCGCCCTCGGCGAGCCGGGGGAGCGAGCCCTGATCACCGAGCGCCGCCAGCAGGGTCGGGACGGCCGCGACCGATTCGGCCACCGGACCGGGCATGGCGTGGTGGCCCAACTCCTCGCACGCGACGACCAGGTCGGCCGGGTCCGCCCCGGCGCCGCCGTGGCGTTCGGGGATCGCCAGCGCCGTCACACCGGTCGCCGCGAGCCGGCGCCAGAGCGCCAGCCCGCGGGCGTGGTCTCCGGTGGCCCAGTCCCGCGCCGCGGCGGCCACGTCGGCCCCGTCCAGTAGCTCGTGCAGGGCCGCGCCGAACTGGGTCTGCTCGTCCGACAGTGCGAGTCTCATCGCGGCAGCCCCAGCAGCCGTTCGGCGATGATGCTGCGCTGGATCTCGTTGGTGCCGGCGTAGATCGGGCCGGCGAGCGCGAACAGGTATCCGTCGAGCCAGCCGCCGCGCAGCTCCCCGTGCGGACCCAGCAGCTCCAGCGCGGTCTCGTGCAGGGCGATGTCCAGTTCGGACCAGAAGACCTTGCCCATGCTCGCGGTGGCCGCCGCCGCGGTGCCGTCCAGCGCCGCGAAACCGTGCATCCGGTACGCCTGCGCGGCGATCCAGGCGTCCACGACGCGATCACGCAGGGCGGTGTCGTCCGGGTCCCCGGCGTCCCGCCACAGCTGCACCAGCCGGGCGGCGGCCGCCTGGAACCGTCCCGGGCTGCGCAGCGTGAGGCCGCGCTCGTGACCGGCCGTGCTCATCGCGACCCGCCAGCCCTCGCCGGGAGCGCCGATCACGTCCGCGTCCGGCACGAAGACCCCGTCCAGGAAGATCTCCGCGAAGCCTGACTCGCCGCTCAGCTGGCGGATCGGCCGGACGGTGACGCCGTCGGCGCGCAGGTCGAACATGACGTAGGTGAGCCCGCGGTGCCGCTCCGCCAGTGGGTCGGTGCGGAACAGGCCGAACGCCCGGTCGGCGAACGCGGCCCGGGAGCTCCACGTCTTCGTGCCGGACAGCAGCCACCCGCAATCGGTACGCGTACCGCGGGACCGGATGGCGGCCAGGTCGCTGCCGGCGTCCGGCTCGGACCACGCCTGTGCCCACACGTCGTCCGCCCGCGCCATCCGGGGCAGCAGCCGGTCGCGCTGCTCGGCGGTGCCGTGCGCGAACAGCGTCGGCGCGAGCAGGAAGAGGCCGTTCTGGCCGATCCGCACGGGCGCGCCGGCCGCGTGGTACTCCTCCTCGAACAGCAGCCAGTGCAGGGCCGGCGCGTCCCGGCCGCCGTACCCGGTGGGCCAGGACACCGCCGACAGCCGCGCCTTGGCCAGCTCCCGCTCCCATTCGCGGTGCGCCACGTCGCCCTCCGCGGTGTCCACACTGGGCAGTGGTACGCCCGGCACGTGCGCGGCCAGCCATTCGCGCACCTCGGCCCGGAAGGCGAGGGCGTCGGCGTCCAGGTCGAGGTTCATGCCTTGTCCCGCATGCCGCGCGCGTCCAGGCCGGCCAGCGGGTTGCCGGTCACCTCGGCGTTGTGCGCGTGCGCGAGGTGGTGCAGGCCGAAGACGGAGTCCATCGCGGACCGCATGCCCATCAGGTCCTCGCACTGGTTGACGGCGCGCTTGGTGAGGGCGAGCCCGAACCGTGGCATCGTGGCGATCCGCTCCGCCAGCGCGAACGTCGTCTCCGCCAAGTCGGCGCGGGGCACCACCCGGTTCACCATGCCCACCTCGTACGCCCGCTTGGCGTCGAAGCGGTCGCCGGTGAAGAGCACCTCCTTGGCGAAGCGGGAGCCGAGCAGCCACGGGTGCGCGAAGTACTCCACGCCCGGGATGCCCATGCGCACCACCGGATCGGCGAAGAACGCGTCATCGGCGGCGACGATCAGGTCGCACACCCAGGCCAGCATGAGCCCGCCGGCCACACAGGCGCCCTGCACCATCGCGATGGCCGGCTTGGGCATCTCCCGCCAGCGCCGGCACATGCCCAGATACACCTCCATCTCGCGGGCGTACCGCAGGTCGCCGCCGGGCTTGTCGACGTGGTCCCACCACATGACGGCCCGGCGGGGAAATGATTTGTCCACGTCCCGCCCGGGGCTGCCGATGTCGTGCCCGGCGGAGAAGTGGTCGCCCGCGCCGGCGAGGACCACCACGGCGACGTCCGCGTCGTCGACCGCACGGGTGAACGCGTCGTCCAGGGCGTACGTCATCGCGGAGTTCTGCGCGTTGCGGTAGCGCGGCCGGTTCATCGTCACCAGCGCGATCGCACCCCGCCGCTCGTACCGCACCACGGGTTCGTCGGTCATCGGGTCTCCTCCCGGAGCAGGTACTTGAGGACCTTCCCGGACGCGTTGCGGGGCAACTCGGCGCGGAACTCCACCGAGCGCGGCACCTTGTAGTTGGCGAGCGACCGTTTGCAGAAGTCCACGACCTCCACAGTGGACAGCTTGTGGCCGGGCCGGGCCACGACGTACGCCCGGCCGACCTCGCCGAGGCGCGGGTCGGGCACGCCGACGACCGCCGACTCGGCCACGCCGGGCAGCCGGGCCAGGGCCTTCTCGACCTCGGCCGGGTACACGTTGAAGCCGCCGCAGATGTACATGTCCTTGAGCCGGTCGGTGATGGTGAGGTAGCCGCGCTCGTCGAGGCTGCCCGCGTCGCCGGTGTGCAGCCAGCCGTCCGCGTCGATGGCGGCGGCGGTGGCCTCCGGGTCGTCGAGGTAGCCGAGCATCACGTTCGGCCCGCGTAGCAGCACCTCGCCGTCCGGGGCGATCCGCACCTCGAAGCCGGCGGCGGCCCGCCCGCAGGTGTGCGCGACGGTGTGCGGGTCGTCGCCGGGCCGGCACATCGTGGCGACGACCGCCTCGGTCAGCCCGTACGCCGTCAGCACCGTGTCGAACGTCAGTTCGTCGCGCATCCGCTCGACCAGCGCGGCCGGCACGGTCGCCGCGCCGGTCACCGCCAGGCGCAGTGTGGAAAGGTCGTGCTTGGCGCGGTCGGGGTGGTCGAGGATGCTCGTGTAGATGGTCGGCGCGCCGGGCAGCACTGTGATCCGTTCCTCGGCGACCAGCCGCATCGCCTCGCCGATGTCGAAGACCGCCTGCGGCACGATGGCGGCGCCGCTGCGCAGGCACGCGAGGATGCCGGCCTTGAACCCGAAGTTGTGGAAGAACGGGTTGATGACGAGGTAGCGGTCGTGCGGGCCGAGCCCGCCGATCCGCGCCCAGTCCTCGGCGACGGCCAGGGCCTGGCGGTGCGCGCTCATCGCGCCCTTGCTGCGGCCGGTGGTCCCGGAGGTGTAGAGGATGTCGCTGACGTCGTCCGGGGACACCGCGGCGGCGCGCTCGTCGGCCTCGGCGGCCGGCACGGCGGCGGCCAGCTCGTCCAGTGTGGACCAGTCCGGGCCGGGGGTGCGGATGATGAGCTTGGGCAGTTCGGCGCCCTCCTCGGCGGCGGCCGCCCGCAGTGCCGCGAGCCGGTCCACGCCGAGGAAATGGTCCGCCACGACGAGCCCGCGCGCCCCGCTGCGGGTGATGACGTCCAGCGCCTCCGGGCCGGTGAACCGCGTGTTGACCGGGACGAGGGTGGCGCCGGCATAGCTGGCGCCCAGCGCGGCCTCGACCCAGTGGTGCGTGTTGGGCGCCCAGATGGCGATCCGGTCGCCGGGCTCCAGGCCCGAGGCGATGAGCGCGCGGGCGACGGTGCGGACCCGTTCGTGAAGGTCCACATAGCTCAGTCGCGGCCCGTCCGGCTGGACGAGCGCGGGTGCCCGGCCGTGGTCGCGGGCCGCGGCGGCCACGGCGGAGGGGATGGTGAGCGTCACGCATCCTCCCAACAAAGCAAGTGCTTGGTAGGGTGAGCCTACGCGCGATCGAGGAGGTGGCGCCAGTTGCGCGATGATGACTTCCGCAGCGAGATCCGCGAATGGCTGGCGGCCAACGTCACCCCCGAGCTGCGCGGTGTCGGCGGCCCGGGGCGCGAGCACGAGGCGTTCGAGGGACGGCTGGCCTTCAACCGGCGGCTCGCCGCCGCCGGCTGGACCTGCCTGGCCTGGCCCCAGGAGTACGGCGGCCGCGGCGCCCCGCTCGCCCGACAAGTGATCTTCCATGAGGAGTACGCGCGGGCCGGCGCCCCGGCCCGCGTCGACCACATCGGTGAGACGCTGGTCGGCCCGACCCTCATCGCCTTCGGCACGCCGGAGCAGCAGCGGCGGTTCCTGCCCCGGATCGCCTCCGTCGAGGACCTGTGGTGCCAGGGCTACTCCGAGCCGGGCGCCGGCTCCGACCTCGCCGCGGTGTCCACCAAGGCCCGGCTCGACGGCGACCGCTGGGTGCTGGGTGGGCAGAAGACCTGGACGTCGCTGGCGCACGTCGCCGACTGGTGCTTCGTGCTGGCCCGTACCGGCGGCGAACGCCACGCCGGCCTGTCGTACCTGCTGGTGCCGATGCGCCAGCCGGGCGTCACGGTGCGCCCGATCCGGCAGCTGACCGGCACGTCGGAGTTCAACGAGGTGTTCTTCGACGACGCGTACACCGAGCGCGACCTGGTGGTCGGCGAGGTGGGGGAGGGGTGGCGGGTGGCCATGGGCACGCTGGCCTTCGAGCGCGGCGCGGCCACCGTGGGCCAGCAGATCGGCTTCCAGCGCGAGTGGGACGCCGTGGCGGCGCTCGCGCGGCGTACCGGCGCGGACACCGACCCGCTGATCCGCGACCGGCTCACCCGAGCCTGGATCGGCCTGTCCGTGCTGCGCAGCCACACGCTGCGGGCGCTGGCCGGCGAGCCGTCGCCCCAGGACGCCTCGGTGGTGAAGGTGCTGTGGTCCCGCTGGCACCGCGGGCTCGGCGAACTGGCCATGGAGGTGCGGGGGGCGGCCGGGACGGTGGCGCGGGGCGAGCCGTACGACCTGGACGAGTGGCAGCGGCTGTTCCTGTTCAGCCGGGCCGACACCATCTACGGCGGCTCCGACGAGATCCAGCGCAACATCATTGCCACCCGCGTGCTCGGCCTACCGAAGGGAACGTCCCGATGAAGGGCCACGACCTGTTGGCCGGCAAGGTCGTCGTGGTCACCGCCGCGGCCGGCACCGGCATCGGCTCGGCGGCCGCCCAACGGTGCCTGGAGGAGGGCGCCGAGGTGGTGATCAGCGACCAGCACGCCCGCCGCCTGGCCGAGACCCACGAGCAGCTCGCCGAGGCGTACGGCGACCGGGTGTGGGCGGCGCCGTGCGACGTGACCGACGAATCCGCCGTGCAGGCGCTGATCGCGGCCGCGGTCGACCACTGTGGACGGCTCGACGTGATGATCAACAACGCCGGACTCGGCGGCACCCGCCCGGTCGTCGAGATGACCGACGAGGAGTGGTCCCGGGTGCTGGACGTGACGCTCACCGGGACGTTCCGGTGCACCCGCGCCGCGCTGCGGCAGATGCTCGCGCAGGGCGGCGGCGGGGCCGTGGTCAACAACGCGTCGGTGCTGGGCTGGCGGGCCCAGCCCGGCCAGGCCCACTACGCCGCCGCGAAGGCCGGCGTGATGGCGTTCACCCGGTGCGCCGCGCTCGACGTGGCGTCGCACGGCATCCGGGTGAACGCGGTGGCGCCCAGCCTGGCGATGCACCCGTTCCTGGCCAAGGTGACCAGCGAGGAGCTGCTGGCCAAGCTGGCCGGGCAGGAGGCGTTCGGCCGAGCCGCGGAGCCGTGGGAGGTGGCCAACGTGATGGTCTTCCTCGCCAGCGACTACGCCTCCTACCTGACCGGTGAGGTGGTATCGGTCAGCAGCCAGCACCCATGATCAAGGCGTCCCTCAAGTCGTGGGAACGACTTGAGGGACACCTTGATCATGGGAGGGGTTAGGTCTGGGGTACGGCCGTGCGGTCCGGGCCGGTGGCCGGCTGCGTGGGCACGGCCGCGACCGGGGCGCCGGCGCGCACGGCCCCGCGGGTCAGCAGGTAGCCGAACGCCAGCAGCAGGAGCGCCAGTACCGTCAGGCCGATCGGGATCCAGCGGCCCAGCAGCAGCAGCGTCGAGCGGCCGTCGCCGGCCTTGTCGACGACGGTCTGGCGGGTCTGCGGCGTGTACCGGAAGACCGCGTCCAGCAGCGTCGTCCGCACCCCGGTGTTGGAGACCAGCACGCGGTGCTGCTCCTCCTGGTAGTCGATGATGCTGCCGGTGACCGGCTCCACCCAGAGCGTGCGGGCGGCGTTGTACTGCACGGTGCCGCTGGTGGACCCGGGCGCGAAGACGCCGAGCAGAACGCCCTTCAGCTCTTCGTCCATAGTGGCCTGCTGCTCGGGCACGACCTGCCGGAACCGGTACGCCTCTAGGCCGTTGACGGTCTCGGTGCCCTCATAGTTGATGGGCAGCGCGGTGTGCAGGGTGCTGTCGTAGTACTGGTACGTCTTCTTCTCGGTGCCGAACGGGAAGGCGTAGAGCTGGCCGCGGTAGTTGATGTTGCCGCCGCGGCAGGGCTCGTCCTCCTGGTCGGTGTAGCACTGGCCGCTCCAGTTCGCCGCCGCGCCGGACTTGCGGTCGAGCGCGATCCGGCTCTCCGTGGCGTTGATGACCTCACCGTTGTCGGTCCGCTTGATGTTCTGGAACACGTTCCAGACCACTGTCTTGTTGACGAGCGAGTCAGGAAGCTCGGCGGCGGCACCCACGTCGGGCTGGATGCCGGTGCTGGCGCGCAGGGTGGCCTGCTGGACCCCGATGGTCGGCTCCCCGCCTTCCATCCGTGCTTGCACGAACGTCGCATTCGGAGCGTCCAGATTGGTCACCGGGGGCTCCAGGTCGAACGGCATCTTGCTGGCGAGCGGCGTCACCACGAAGGCCAGGGCGACGGCGACCACCAACAGGAACAGGCCGGTACCGAAGAGTGCGGCACCCACGACGCGCTTCTTCATTATCTGCTCCTGACCCTTTAGATTTAGAACACGTTACAATCTACCGTCCGGTCACATCCAGCGCGATACCCCTTCGACGCGAACTGGGAGCCGGTGTGGACATCTTGTTCCTCAACTGGCGGGACACCCGCCACCCGGAAGGCGGCGGCTCCGAGGTGTACGTCGAGCGCGTCGCCGGCGAACTCGTCGCCCGCGGGCACCGGGTGACACTACTGTGCGCGGCACACGATCAGGGGTCCGCCGAAGAGACCACCGCGTCCGGCATCCGGCTGATCCGCCGGGGCGGGCGCGGCACCGTGTACGCCGCGGCGGCGCTGACCCTCCTGGCCGGGCGACTCGGCACGGGGCCCCTCGCGGGGCGCCGCCCGGACCTCGTCGTCGACGTCTGCAACGGCGTGCCCTTCCTGTCCCCGCTGTACGCCGGCCGCCCCACCGTCGTGCTCGTGCACCACGTCCACCGGGAGCAGTGGCCGGTCGTGCTGGGTCGCGGGCGCGCCCGGTTCGGCTGGTGGCTGGAGTCCGCCCTGGCGCCGCGCGTCTACCGCCGCTGCCGGTACGTCGCCGTCTCGGCCGCCACCCGGGACGAGCTGGCCGGCCTGGGCGTGGCGGAGAGCCGGATCGAGGTCATCCACAATGGAACGCCCGAGGTGATCGGTGCGCCGGTGCGCAAGACGCCGTACCCGTCGCTGTTGGTGCTCGGCCGGCTGGTCCCGCACAAGCGGGTGGAGCTGGCGCTGCGCGCCCTGGCGACGCTGTCGGCGGAACTGCCGGGCCTGGAGCTGGTGGTGGCCGGCCAGGGCTGGTGGGCGGACCGGCTGCGGGCGGAGGCCGCCGCGCTGGGCGTCGCCGACCGCACCCGGTTCACCGGCTACGTGAGCGAGGCCGACAAGCACGCCCTGCTCGGCTCGGCGTGGGCGGTCGTCGTACCCTCGCTCAAGGAAGGCTGGGGACTGACGGTGGTGGAGGCGGGCGCGCGCGGCACGCCCGCGGTGGCCTTCCGCGGCGCCGGCGGCGTCCGCGAGGCCGTGGTGGACGGCCGGACCGGCCTGCTCGCCGGCGACCCGGACGACTTCGTCGCGCAGCTGCGCCGGCTGTTGACCGACGGCGCGCTGCGGCGCCGGCTGGGCGAGGCGGCCCGCGCGCATGCGGCGAGCTTCACCTGGGCCGCGGCCGGCGCCGCCTTCGCTCGGGTGGTCGAGCCGATCGGTCAGCGGGTGCCGTAGAAGGCGGGCGGCACGTCGGCGCGGTCGCTGGAGACCGACTTGGCGACGTCGGCCGCCGACGGGTCGAGGATGCTGGCCAGCGCGGCCAGGCCGACGACGGCGAGCAGCGCGCCGACCGCGGCCCCCACCACCAGCGACTGGAGCGTCTTCATCGGTATGGTCTCCTTCGGTTAGAGGCGCTCGATGATGGACGCGGTGGACATAGCGCCGCCCGCGCACATCGTGATCAGTGCGGTACTTGCGTCGCCGCGCTCGAGTTCGTGCAGCGCGGTGGTGATCAGCCGGGCGCCGGTGCTGCCGACCGGATGGCCGAGCGCGATGGCGCCGCCGTTGACGTTGACCCGGTCCGGGTCCGGCCGGTGCGCGCCCATCCAGGACAGTACGACGGCCGCGAACGCCTCGTTGACCTCGAAGAGGTCGACGTCGTCGATCTTCATGCCGCTGCGCGCGAGCACCCGCTCGGTGGCCGCCACCGGCCCGTCCAGGTGGTAGTACGGCTCGGCGCCGACCAGGCACTGGGCGACGATCCGGGCCCGCGGGCGCAGCCCCAGCGCGCGCGCCCGGTCGGCGTCCATGAGGAGCACCGCGGCGGCGCCGTCGGAGATCTGCGAGGAGGTGCCGGCCGTGTGCAGGCCGTCCTCCACCACCGGCTTGAGCCGGGCCAGACCCTCCACAGTGGTCTCCCGCAGCCCTTGGTCGCGGTCCACGGTGCGGATCTGTCCGGTCGGCTGGCCGTCGGCGTCCAGCACCGGCGCGGGCACCGGCACGACCTCGCGGACGTACCGCCCCTGCGACCAGGCGTGTGCGGCGTTCGCCTGCGAGCGCGCCCCGAACCGGTCGACGTCGTCGCGCGTCAGGCCGCGCAGCTTCGCGATACGCTCGGCGGCCACGTACTGGTTGGGCAGGTCGATGCTCCAGGAGTCCGGGCGCGGCATGCCGGCGTTCACGCCGAGATTGGCGCGCAGCGGCACCCGGCTCATCGACTCCACACCGCAGGCGATGCCGACCTCGATCGCGTCCGCCGCGATCAGGCCGGCGACCAGATGCGCCGCCTGCTGCGCCGAGCCGCACTGCGCGTCCAGGGTCAGGCACCCCGTCTGGTACGGCAGTCCGGCGTGCAGCCACGCGGTACGGGTCACGTTGTTGGACTGCTCGCCGCCCTGCGTGACGCAGCCGCCGAGGACCTGCTCGACGAGGGCCGGGTCGATGCCGGCCCGCTCGACCAGCCCGCGCTGAGCCGCACCCAGCAACTCGGCGGCGTGCAGGCCGGACAGCCAGCCGGCGCGCTTGCCGATCGGCGTGCGCACCGCCTCGACGATCACCGGAGTGCCCACCGGCAGCCTCCCTTGATAGAACGCGTTCTCATATGTAGCACGTCGGGCGCTTCAAGAGCGATAGTTCCTGTGCTTGAATAAACTAGAACATGTTATCGAAGGAGGCGCCGTGGCCGAGCCGCGCATTCCCGAGGGCTTCGACTTCACCGATCCGGACATCCTGGTCCATGGAGTCCCGCACGAGCAGTTCGCCGAGCTTCGGCGTGCCGCCCCAGTCTGGTGGAACCCGCAGGTCCGCGGCAGCGCGGGCTTCGACGACGACGGGTACTGGGTGGTGACGCGGCACGCCGACGTCATGGCGGTGTCCCGCGACAGCGAGACGTACTCGTCGTGGGCCAACACCGCGCTGGTCCGCTTCCAGCCGGGCATCCCCCGAGAGCAGATCGAGTGGCAGCGGTTGATCATGCTGAACATGGACCCGCCGCACCACACCAAGCTGCGCGCGATCGTGTCCCGCGGGTTCACCCCCCGGGCGATCAACGCGCTGCGCACCGCCCTCGCCCTCCGGGCCGAGCGGATCGTGCGGGACGCCGCGGAGAAGGGCGGCGGCGACTTCGTCACCGACGTCGCCTGCGAGCTGCCGCTGCAGGCCATCGCCGAGCTGCTGGGCATCCCGCAGGACGACCGGCAGAAGATCTTCGACTGGTCCAACGAGATGATCGGGTACGACGACCCCGAATACGGCATGGACCCGATCGCCGCGGCGACCGAGCTGCTGGCGTACGCGATGCAGCTGGCCGAGGAGCGCAAGCAGGACCCCAAGGACGACATCGTCACCAAGCTGGTCAACGCCCAGATCGACGGCGACGACCTGTCCACGGACGAGTTCGGCTTCTTCGTGCTGATGCTGGCCGTCGCGGGCAACGAGACCACGCGCAACTCGATCTCGCACGGGATGCACGCCTTCCTGCAGCACCCCGACCAGTGGGAGCTGTTCAAGGGCGAGCGGCCCAAGACCGCCGTCGACGAGATCATTCGATGGGCCACCCCGGTGAACGCCTTCCAGCGCACCGCGACCGTCGACACCACGCTGGGCGGCGCGGACATCAAGGCCGGGCAGCGGGTGGCCATCTGCTACGGGTCGGCCAACTACGACGACGAGGTCTTCGAGGAGCCGCACCGCTTCAACGTGGCCCGCAGCCCCAACCCGCACCTCGGCTTCGGCGGCAGCGGCGCGCACTACTGCCTGGGCGCGAACCTGGCTCGGCTGCAGATCGACCTGATGTTCAACGCGATCGCGGATCACATGCCGCACATCGCCGCCGCCGCCTCTCCGCGGCCGCTGCGTAGTGGGTGGCTCCATGGCATCAAGGAGCTCCAGGTTACGTATCGCTGAGGGCGCTGTGGGGGTTTCCGGGGCAGGGCGAGCTGCGAAGCCCGTCAGGCTTGATGTCTTCGCATCTCACCCTGCCCCGGAAACCCTGACCTGGTCAAGGAAACACCGACAGTCAGAGTTTTTTAAAGGTTGAACCGTCGGTCTTCCTCGACCAGGTCAGGGTTTGGGGGCCGGGGTGACTCGCGAAGACATCAAGCCTGACGGGCTTCGCGAGGCACCCCGGCCCCCAAACCCCCCACCTCAGCCACTCTCAAGCAGCCGAAGCAACAAAGAGATCCAAGCAGCGCTCCGCGTTGGCAGTGATAGTGAGGCTGGGATTCGCGAGACACGTGGACCCAGGCAACACGGAGCCGTCCACACAGTACAGGTTGGAGTACCCCGCGACTTTGCCGGCGAAGTCGGTCGCCTTGCCCATGACCATGCCGCCCAGCGGGTGCCACGTGTTCGCCGAGCCGAGCCCCATGCCGGTGCCGCGGTCGTAGTCCGGCAGCCCGTTGAACAGGTACCCGTAGCGGCCCTCGGTGCGCCACCACAGCCGGGTCACCAGGTCCCGGCCGGCCTTCTCCGAGGAGGTCTCCATCACCCCGTACGGCCAGTAGACCTTGCCGGCGCCGGAGGCCGCGTCGTACCGGATCTCGCCGCGCTCGGACGCGATGCTGGTGACCAGATGCGCCGTCGTCGGCGTCAGCCAGCTCGGCACCGGCGCGCTCTCCCACGCCATCGACGCGGTCGCGTACGGGTTGGCGTCGTCGATGAACTTCACGTTGCCGGGCCCGCCCTGCGCGTACCCGACGTTCTTGCGCAGGTTGAGCCGGGCGACCAGGAAGTCGCCGTTGTTGCCCCAGCCCTTGCCCACCTCGGTGCTGACCAGGCGGGGCAGCCGGCCCCGGGCCCGCGAGGTGACCAGCAGCGACGTGGTGCCGACCGAGCCGGCCGCCAGGAAGAGGTAGTCGCACACCAGCGTCTTGGTCGACAGGACGGTGCCGTACACGTCGATCTGCCGGCAGATCACCTCGAACTTGTCCTGGCCGGATACCTCGCGGATCTCGGTCACCTCGTGCAGGGGCAGCACGCTGACGTTGCCGGTGGCCGCGGCCCAGGCGAGGTAGTTGCGGTCGACGCTGTTCTTGGCGCCGGAGTTGCTGCCGAACGGGCCCTCGCCGATCGTGTGGCAGGCCGGTGCCCGGCCGGCGACCTCGTCCCGGATCCGGTCCCAGTCCACCGCGAACGGGATCGGTATCGCCGTCTGGCCGAACTCCGCGATGTACTCCAGCCAGGCCCGCGCCCCGGCGAAGTTCGGTCCACTCTGGATGTCGGCGGGCAGTGTGGTGGCGCGCAGGTTCTGCCGGGCCCGCGGCCAGTACACGTCGTTGAAGCTGTCGTAGCTCAGGCCCGTCGGGTACACCTTGGACCAGTCGGCGCGCCGCGGCTGCGGCAGGAACATCCCGATGACCAGCGAGCCGCCGCCGACACCGGCGCCGCTGAGCACCTTGATGCCATCGCCGGCGTGGGTGGCGATGAGGCCGGCCCGGCGTTCGATCGTCTTGCTCACGTCCAGGCCCAACGGCGGATGGTCGGCGAACCAGGCACACCGCCAGTCCGGGTTGGTGATCGTGCAGAACGTCGTGCCGGAGCCGTCCACGTCCCACCGGCGACCGCGTTCGATCACGGTGGTGACCAGGCCGGCCTGGCCGAGACGGTACGCCGCGACCGCCCCGCCGAAGCCGCTGCCCACCACCACGGCGGTCTTGCCGGCCAGGCTCGGCACCACGCCGTACTCGGCCAGCGCCTTCTCCGTACCCAGGAACCCGCCGGCGACCGCGGCCCCGGCGCCCAAGGCCGTGATCCGCAGTACGCCGCGCCGGGAAACCTCCATAGTGGACCCCTTTCACGCTGGGGTGGTGCCCACCACCCACATGGCGAAGAACTGAGAACCCCCGCCGTACGCGTGACCCAGCGCGGTCCGCGCGCCGGTCACCTGGTGCTCGCCCGCGCGGCCCATCACCTGCATCGCGGCCTCGGCGAACCGCAGCAGCCCGGACGCGCCGATCGGGTTGGAGCACATCACGCCGCCGGACGGGTTCACCGGCAGTAGTCCGTCGAGCCGGGTCTCGCCGGCCTCGGTGAGCTTCCACCCCTGCCCCGGCTCGGCGAAGCCCAGGTTCTCCAGCCACATCGGCTCGAACCAGGAGAACGGCACGTAGATCTCCGCGGCGTCGATCTGGCTCAGCGGGTCGGTGATGCCGGCCGCGTGCCACAACGCCCGCGCCGCCTCGTACCCGGCCCGCGGGTTCACGTGGTCCTTGCCGGCGAACGAGGTCGGTTCGGTGCGCATCGCGGTCGCCCGGATCCAGGCCACCGGTCGCGCGCTCGCCTCCGCCGCCTCCTGGTCGCCGATGACCACCGCGCACGCGCCGTCGGAGGACGGACACGTCTCGTCGTACCGGATCGGGTCCCACAGCATCGGCGACGCCTGCACCGACTCCAGGGTGATGTCCGGCTGGCGCAGGTGGGCGTGCGGGTTGAGGGCGCCGTTGCGGCGGTCCTTGACCGCGACGAGCGCGCCGACGTGCGGCGGCGCCCCGGACCGGCGGATGTACGAGCGGATGTGCGGCGCGAAGTAGCCGCCCGCGCCCGCGCCGACCGGCATCGTGAACGGCGGCTGGATGGACAGTGCCCACATCGCGTTGGACTCGGACTGCTTCTCGAACGCGATCGCGAGCACCCGCTTGTGTACGCCGGCCCGGACCAGGCTGCTGGCCACGATGGCGGTCGTGCCGCCGACCGAGCCGGCCGTGTGCACGCGCAGCAGCGGGCGGCCGGTCGCGCCGAGCGCGTCCGCGAGGAACAGCTCGGGCATCATCACGCCCTCGAACAGGTCCGGCGCCTTGCCCAGCACCACCGCGTCGATCTGCGACCAGTCGGTGTCCGCGTCGGCGAGCGCCCGGTCGATGGCCTCCCGGCACAGCCCGGCCATGGTCACGTCGGTGCGCCGGGTGCGGTGCTCCGTCTGCCCGGTGCCCAGCACGGCTGCCCTTCTCACGCCCCCTCCAGCACACACACGAGGTTTTGTTGCAGGGCCGGGCCGCTGGTGGCGTGGGCCGCCGCGCGCCCGGCCCGCCCGGACATCACCTGCTCGGCCGCCGCGCCGATCCGGGACAGCCCGGCGGAGAACATCGGGTTGCCGCACAGCACCCCGCCGGACGGGTTGATTCGCGCGCCGCCGCCGTCGCTCTCGCCGAGGCCGAGCGCCCGGGTCAGCAGCAGTTGCTGGTGGGTGAACGGCGCGTGCAGCTCGACGACGTCCACGTCGTCGCCGCGCAGCCCGGCCGCCTCGGCCGCCGCGGTCGCGGACGGCACCGTCGTCAGGTCGCGCGCGCCCAGCGCGGGGGAGTCGACCCGGTGTGCGAAGCCGGTGATCCAGGCCGGGCGCTCGCGCAGGGCCCGGGCCCGGTCGCCGGCCGCCAGCACGACCGCGGCGGCGCCGTCGGTGACCGGCGCGCAGTCGTGCGCGCGCAGCGGATCAGCGACGTACGGCGCCTTGAGGAGCGTGTCCGGACTGTCCACGCCGGACACCTGGGCCTTCGGGTTGTCCCGGGCGGCGGCGCGGCTGGCGGCCGCCACCTCGGCCATGTCCCGCTCGCCGTACAGGCCGGCCTCGATGCCGAGCCGGGCCTGCAGGGCGGCGACGCTCACCGAGTCCGGCCACAGCGGGGCATGCAGGTACGGGTCGAGCTGCAACGCCAGGATCCGGCGCAGCTGGCCCGCCGAGGACTTGCCGAAGCCGTACACCAGCGCGGTTTCCGCCTCGCCGGTCAGCAGCTTCACGTACGCCTCGTAGAGCGCCCAGGCCGCGTCCATCTCCACATGGGACTCGACGATCGGGGGATAGGCGCCGATCGCGTCCACCGCGTTGACGAACGAGAACGCCCGGCCGGCCAGGTAGTCGGACGAGCCGGAGCACCAGAAGTCGATGTCCTGCTTGGACATCGCGAGGTCCGCCAGCACCTCCTGGAAGACCGGCACCAGCAACTCCACCCCGCTGGTCGTGCCCGCGCTGGGCACGTTGGGGTACTGGGCGAACCCGACGACCGCCACCTGGTTCATCGCCGGCTCACAGGTGCTGCGCGTACGACTCGAACGGCGCGTCCGGCTCGCCGGTCGGCCGGAAGTGGTCGATGTTCTGCGGGGTGGTGCCCCACTGCTCGCGGGGCCGCCACACCGCCGCCACCCGCATGCCCATCCGGACCTCCTCGGCCGGGCAGCCCAGGATCAGGTGCTGCATCGGGATGTCCGCGCCGTCCACGAGCACGTACGCCACGACGTATGGCGGGGGATGCGCTGCCCGGGAAACGGCACGTTGACGACGCAGAACGTGGTGACCGTGCCGGTGCCGGGCAGGTCCACCTCGTCGGTCGTCGGTACCCCGCAGGTGGGGCAGGCGCCGCGCGGCGGGAGGTAGACCTTGCCGCACGACGGGCAGCGCTGCCCGAGCAGCTTGCCGGCGGCCAGCCCGCGCAGGTAGCGGGTCTCCTCTGGCGAGGTGGTGTGCGTGTAGTGCAGGTGGATCGGCGTCGTCACCATGGTCACCGGGCTGGCGGCGCGCACCGGGTCGGCGGCCGGGGCGGTGAGTCGTCGGCCAGCGGCTCGAAGCACGCGATGTCGCGGATGTGGCCGATCGGGCTGTCCGCCCACCGCACGCGCACCCGCATCCCGGTGCGCATCCGGTCGGCGGAGCCGGCGTCGACCGTGTGCAGCATCGCGGTGTCCGCGCCGTCGAGCCGGATCAGGGCCCAGGCGAACGGATGGGTCAGCGGCTGCCCGTCCAGCGGGCGCGGCTGCCAGCTCCACGTGGTGACCGTGCCCACGCAGGACACCTCGACCAGTTCGGTCAGCGGCTCGTACGTGACCGGGTCGTACTCCAGCGGTGGGGCGTGCACGCGGCCGTCGGAGCCGCGGCAGCCGAAGATGCGGCGCTGCGCCAGCCCGGTCATGAACCGGCCCAGGACCGGCCCGAGCGAGCGGGTGTAGTCGAAGCCGATCTCCAGCGGGGCGCTCAGCGCGGTCTCCACGCGAAATAGTGAAACACGTTCTAGAACGATGGGCAATGCTCGTATCTCCAGCGCTTCCTAGCTACTGGAACACGTTATAGAGTTCGGGGGTGACCAGCATCGGGCTGTGGACCATCGCCGAGCAGACGCCGGAGCGTACCGCCGTGGTGGCGCCGGACGGGCGGACCGTGACCTACGGGGAGCTGACCGCCGACGCCGACCGGATCGCGCGCGGGTTGCGAGAGGCCGGACTGCGCCCTGGGGACAGCGTCGCCATGTTGCTGCCCAACGGGGCCGACCTGCTGACCGTCCACTTCGCCGCGTTGCAGACCGGGCTGTACGTCGTACCCCTGAACTGGCACCTGGTGGGGGCGGAGCTGGCGTACATCCTGAAGGACTGCGGGGCGCGGGCGTTCGTGGCGCACGAGCGGTTCGCCGCGAGTGCGGTCGAGGCGGCGGACGCCGCGGGCGTGCCGGCGGGGCACGGTACGCGGTCGGCGCAATTCCCGGCTTCGCCCCGCTGACCGACCTCGGCGCCGGCGGGTCCGGGCGCCCGGACGAGCGCACACCGGGCGCGCTGATGACCTACACCTCCGGTACGTCCGGCCGGCCCAAGGGGTACGCCGCCCGCTGACCGGCGGCGACCCGGACCAGGTGCCGCCGGTGGCGACGTGGTTCTTCGGGCTGTTCGGGCTGCGCCCCTTCGACGGGCACGTGCACCTGTGCTGCTCACCGCTCTACCACACCGCCGTGCTGAACTTCGCCGCCATCTCCCTCCAACTTGGACACCCGGTCGCCGTGATGGACCGCTGGGATGCGGAGGAGATGCTGCGCCTCATCGAGCGGCACCGGGTTACCCACAGCCATATGGTGCCCACCCAGTTCCGCCGGCTGCTGGCGCTGCCGGAGCCGGTGCGCAAGGCGTACGACCTGTCCTCGATGCGGATGATGATCCACGGCGCCGCGCCGTGCCCGCAGGAGGTCAAGCGGCGGATGCTCGAGTGGTGGGGCCGGTGGTGGTGGAGTACTACGCCGCCTCCGAGGGCGGCGGCACGCTGATCACCGCCGACGAGTGGCTGCGCCACCCCACCTCCGTCGGGCGGGCGTGGCCGGGCTCCACCGTGCGCGTCCTGGACGCGCAGGGCGAGCAGGTGCCCGTCGGCGAGACCGGCCAGGTGTATCTCCAGATGGGCGACGCGACGTTCGAGTACCACCACGACGCGGAGAAGACCCGCGCCTCGCGGGTCGGCAAGATGTTCACCGTCGGCGACCTCGGCTACCTCGACGACGAGGGCTACCTGCACCTGTGCGACCGGCGCAGCGACATGATCATCTCGGGTGGGGTCAACATCTACCCCGCGGAGATCGAGTCGGAGCTGGCCTGCCACCCGAAGGTGGAGGACGTCGCGGTCTTCGGCATCCCGCACGAGGAGTGGGGCGAGGAGATCAAGGCCGTCGTGCAGCCGGTCGCCGACGCCGAGCCCGGACCGGAGCTGACCGAGGAGCTGCTCGCCTTCCTGTCCGGGCGGCTGGCCCGCTTCAAGCTGCCCCGCAGTGTCGACTACGTCGCCGAACTGCCTCGCGATCCCAACGGCAAGCTCTACAAGCGCCTGCTGCGCGACCCCTATTGGGTCGGGCGCGAGCGGGCCATCTAAAGAGCGGTTTTGGGGCCGGGGTGCCTCGCGAAGCCCGTCAGGCTTGATGTCTTCGCGAGTCACCCCGGCCCCAAAACCCGACCCGGTCAAGCAAACACCGACAGTCAAGCTCTTAAAAGCTCTGGAGTTACCGCCGACCTTTACTACCCCGGGGACTCAAACCCCGGCGGTAACTCCCTTGTTAAAGCTTGACTGTCGGTCGTGCTCGACCACGTCAGTTTTGGGGGGCCAGGGTGACCTGCGAAGACATCAAGCCTGACGGGCTTCGCTGGGCACCCTGGCCCCCCAAAACTCAACCTCAGCGCCCCTCAAAGAGAGGGGTGCGCTTCTCGGCGAACGCGCGTGGGCCCTCCTTCGCGTCCCGGCTCTGGAAGACCGAGATCCCGAGCCGAGCCTCCACTGTGAACGCCTCGTTCTCCGGCATGCCCTCGGTCTCCCGGATGGTGCGCAGGATCGCCTGCACGGCCAGCGGACCGTTGGCCGCGATCATCTCGGCCAGCTCCAGCGCCTTCGCCAGCGCCTGCCCATCGGGTACGACGTGACCGATCAACCCGATTTCCTTTGCCTCGGCGGCGGTCAGGTGCCGGCCGGTGAGCAGGATGTCGGCGGCCACCGTGTAGGGCACCTGGCGGGGCAGCCGCACCGCCGAACCGCCCAGCGGGAACAGGCCCCACCGCGCCTCGGAGACGCCGAAGCGGGCGCTCGCGCCGGCGACGCGTACGTCGGTCGCCTGCAGGATCTCGGTGCCGCCCGCGATCGCCGGCCCCTCCACGGCGGCGATCAGCGGCTTGGTCAGCCGGCGGCCCTTGAGCAGCGGCTCGATGACGGTCAGGTCGGTGCCGTTGGCGCGGAACCCGTCGCCGGGGTGGCTGGCCGTCATCGCCTTGAGGTCGGCGCCCGCGCAGAAGGCGCCGCCCGCGCCGGTCAGGATGCACACCCGGATGTCCGGATCGCTGTCGACCTGGTCCCACGCCTCGCGCATGATGGCCATCATCGGCGCGGAGAGCGCGTTGCGGGCATGCGGCCGGTTCATCGTGACGACGAGGACGTGCCCCCGGCGCTCGACAAGGGCATGAGGCTCTTCCACGCGCGCTCTCCTCAGTCGGTGCTGGGCCTTGCCCCGGACGATAACACGTTCTACTTTCTAGTGATGGTGGCCAACATAGCCGACCTCTTCGAGCACGCCGTCGACGCGTTCCCCGAACGCCTCGCGGTGGCCTGCGGCGAGCGTGCGGTGACCTATGCCGAGCTGGAGGACCACGCCAACCGCCTGGCCCACTACCTGAGTGACCATGGCGTCGGTCCGGGCACGCACGTGGGTCTCTACGTGCGCAACTCGATCGAGGCGGTAACGACCATGATCGCGGTGTACAAGCTGCGCGCCGTGGTCATCAACGTCAACTATCGGTACGTCGAGAACGAGTTGCAGTACCTTTTCGACGACGCGGAGGTCGCCGCGCTGGTGCACGACCGGCAATACGCCGACCGCGTCGCGGCCGTCCTGCCGGAGGCGCCCACCGTCCGCACCGCTGTCGCGATCCCCGACGGCAGCGACGCCGACATCGCCCGCTACGGCGGCGTGACGTACGAGGACGCGCTGGCCGCCGGATCGCCCGTGCGCGACTTCGGCGAGCGCTCGCCCGAGGACATCTACATGCTCTACACGGGCGGCACGACGGGGTACCCGAAGGGCGTGATCTGGCGCCACGAGGACGTCTGGCGCGTGCTGGGCGGCGGCATCGACTTCATGACCGGCATCCCGGTCGAGGACGAGTGGGCGCAGATCAAGCGCGGCGCGGAGCTGGGCGGGATGGCGCGGCTGTGCCTCGCCCCGCTGATCCACGGCAACGCGCAGTGGGCGGCGCTGGCGGCCATGTTCGGCGGCGACACGGTGGTGCTGGTGCCGCAGTTCGACCCGGCCGAGATCTGGCGGGTCATCGAGCGGCGCAAGGTGAACGTGGTGGTGCTCATCGGCGACGCGATGGCCCGGCCGATGATCGAGACCTACCTCGCCGGCGAGTACGACGCCTCGTCGCTGTTCGCCATCTCCAGCAGCGCGGCCCTGTTCTCCCCGGCGGTCAAGCAGCAGTACGTCGACGCGTTCCCCGCCGTCATGATCACGGACTCGATCGGGGCGTCGGAGGTCGGCTTCGCCGGGATCGGGCTGGTCACCGGCGATGGCGAAAAGGCGGATGGGCCCCGCGTGATGCCCGGCCCGAACATCATCGTGGTCGACGACCACGGCCAAAAGGCGCCACCCGGCGTCGTCGGCCGGCTGGCCCGCGGCGGGCACATCCCGCTCGGCTACTACAAGGACCCGGACAAGACGGCCGCGCTGCTGATCGAGGTGGACGGCGTCCGGTACGCGATGCCCGGCGACTTCGCCCGCATCGAGGAGGACGGCACGATCACCCTGCTCGGCCGCGGCAACACGTGCGTCAACACCGGCGGCGAGAAGGTCTATCCCGAGGAGGTGGAGGGCGCGCTCAAGGCGCACCCGGACATCTTCGACGCGCTCGTCATCGGCGTACCGGACGAGCGGCTCGGGCAGCGCGTGGCCGCCCTGATCCAGCCGCGCGACGGGCGCACCGTCGACCAGGCCGGTCTCGACGCCCACCTACGCACGCACATCGCCGGATACAAGGTGCCGCGCAGCGTGTGGTTCGTGGACGAGATCGGGCGCACGCCCGCCGGCAAGGCCGACTACCGCTGGGCCCACCGGTACGCCGCCGAACACTGAAGGAGTCACCCCTTGCACACCGCGCTGTGCGACCTGCTCGACATCGAGCACCCGATCGTCGGATTCAGCCCGTCCGAGCACGTCGTCGCGGCCATCAGTCGCGCCGGCGGGCTCGGCGTGCTGGGCTGCGTGCGCTTCAACGACCCGGACGAACTCGACGCCACACTGTCCTGGTTGGACGAAGAGACCGGCGGCCGCCCGTACGGCGTGGACGTCGTCATGCCGACCCACGGGCCGGCCGAGGGCACCACGGTCGACCTGGACAAGCTGATCCCGGACGGGCACCGCGACTTCGTCCAGCGCACCCTGCTCAAGCTGGGCGTGCCGCCGCTGCCCGACGGGGAGTCCGCCGGCGACGGCGTGCTCGGCTGGCTGCACTCGGTCGCCCGGTCGCACGTCGAGGTGGCGCTCGCGCACCGGCCGCGGCTGATCGCCAACGCGCTCGGCCCGCCGCCCGCCGACGTCATCGATCGGGCCCACGAGCACGGCCTGCTGGTGGCCGCGCTGGCCGGGCGTGCCGACCACGCCCGCAGCCATGTGGCGGGCGGCGTCGACATCGTGGTGGCCCAGGGCTACGAGGCCGGCGGGCACACCGGCGAGATCGCGAGCATGGTCCTCGTACCCGAGGTCGTGGACGCGGTCGGCGACCAGGCTCCGGTGCTCGCGGCCGGCGGGATCGGCAGCGGCCGCCAGATCGCGGCCGCGCTGGCGCTCGGAGCCGTGGGCGTGTGGATGGGGTCGGCCTGGCTGATCACCGAGGAGTACGCGTTCGGCGCGGCCCAGCCGGCGCTGCGCCAGGCCCTGCTGGACGCCACCTCCGCCGACACGGTCCGCAGCCGGGTCTACTCCGGCAAGCCGGCGCGGCTGCTGCGCAACCGGTGGACGCAGGCGTGGACCGAGTCCGGCGCCCCCGAGCCGCTGCCGATGCCGCTGCAGAACCTGCTGGTGAGCGAGGCGCACAACCGCCTCATGCGCGCCGGCGACCCGACGGTGGTCCCGATGCCGGTGGGCCAGATCGTCGGCCGCATGAACAAGGTCCGCCCGGTCGCCGACGTGATGGCGGCCCTGGTGACCGAGGCCGACGAGACGCTCAAGCGCCTGGGCTCCCTCTGAGCGCGGCCGCTAGCCGGCGAGGGTGGCGCCCAGCGCGCGGAGGTGGTCGGTCGCGGTGCCGAGGGTGAACTCGTAGTACTTGGCGGCCAGGAAGTAGCGGTGCAGCGGGGCGTCCAGGTCGATGCCGACGCCGCCGTGGACGTGGACGGCGGCGTGGGCGACCCGGTGACCCGCGTCGGCGGCCCAGAACTTCGCCGTGCTCACCTCGGCCGCGCACGGCAACCCCTCGCCCAGCAGCCACGCCGCCTGCCACATGGTCAGCCGGATCGCCTCCACGTCGATGTACGCGTCGGCGAGCCGCTGCGCCACCGCCTGGAAGGTCCCGATCGGGCGGCCGAACTGGACCCGGGTGCGGGCGTACTCGGCGGTCATCTCCAGGGCGCGCTCGGTCACGCCGAGCTGGGCCGCGCACGCGCCGACCGTGGCGTGCGCGCGCAGCCAGTCCGCGACGTCGACCCCGCCGAGCAGGCGGTCGTCGGTCAGCCGGGTGCCGGCGAGCGATACCCAGCCGGCGCCCGCGCCGCCGGCGACGTGTTGCCGTTCCACGCTCACGCCGTCGTCCGCGGGCGTGACGAGGAAGACCCCCGGGCCGTCCGCCGGCACCAGGATCAGATCCGCGTACGGCGCCGCGGGCACGGCGGTGAGGTCGCCGGTGAGCACCCAGCGGCCGTCGACGCGGTCGGCGCGTACCGAGCCGGTCGGCGCCGCCGCGAGCACCAGGTCGCCGCGGCCGGCCGGGGCGACCCAGCGCTCCATCTGGGCGGCGTCGCCGAAGCGGCCCAGCGCCGCGGCGGCGGTGGAGATGCAGGGCAGGAACGGCACCGGGGCCGCCGCCCGGCCCAGCTCCACGAGCACGGAGCAGCGCTCCAGCACGCCGTACCCGTCGCCGCCGGCGCTGGGCGGGAGCGTCGCGGCCAGCACGCCGGCCTTGGCCAGCTTCGTCCACAGTGGCTTGTCGAACTCGTCCGGCCCGAAGCCGTCGGCGAGGATGTCCCGGGTCAGCTCGGCGAGGTCGCGCTGGGCGGCGGTGGGTGCGAAGTCCATCCCGTACTCCTTCAGGAGCCTAGCGGCGCGCGGCGGGCAGGCCGAGACCGGCGGCGGCGATGATGTCGCGCTGCACCTCGTTGGTGCCACCGCCGAAGGTGAGGATCAGCGACGCGCGGTGCATGCGCTCGACCCGGCCGTGCAGCAGGGCACCGCGCGAGCCCTGCCGGACGTACGCGTTGGCGCCGAGCACCTCCATCAGCAGCCGGTACGCCTCGATGGCGAACTCGGTGCCGTACACCTTGCTGGCCGACGCGGCGGCGGGGCCGGGGGCGTCGGCCCGGTCGGCGGCGACGCGCCAGTTGAGCAGCTTGAGGAACTCGGTCTTGGCGTGCACCCGGGCCAGGTGCACCTGGACCCACTCCTGGTCGATGACCCGCCGGCCGCCGGACAGCTCGGTCTCCCGGGCCCAGTCGGTGACCTCGCGCAGCGCGGTACGGATCGGGGCGGCCGAGGTGAGCGCGACCCGCTCGTGGTTGAGCTGGTTGGTGATCAGCGGCCAGCCCTCGTTTTCCGTGCCGATCAGCGCCGTGGCGGGCACCCGGACGTCGGAGTAGTACGTCGCGCTGGTGGTCGGGCCGGCCACCGTCCGCACCGGCGTCCAGGAGAAGCCCGGGGCGTCGGTCGGCACGATGAGAATGGACAGTCCTTTGTGGCGTGGCGCGTCCGGGTCGGTGCGGCAGGCGAGCCACACGTAGTCGGCGTACTGGATGAGGCTGGTCCACATCTTCTGCCCGGTGACGACGTACTCGTCGCCGTCGCGCACCGCGCGGGTGCGCAGCGCCGCGAGGTCGGTGCCGGCGTCCGGCTCGGAGTAGCCGATGGCGAAGTGGATCTCACCGCCGGCGATCCGGGGCAGGAAGTGGGCGCGTTGCGCCTCCGTGCCGTACCGCATGATGGTCGGGCCGATGGTGTTGATGGTCAGGAACGGGATCGGCGCCCCGGCCGTCGCCGCCTCGTCCAGGAAGATGAGCTGGTCCAGCCGGGACCGGCCGCCGCCGCCATACTCCGTCGGCCAGCCCAGCGCCAGCCAGCCGTCGCGGCCCAGACGCCGCACCACGTCGCGGTACGCGGTGCCGCCGCCGTACTCGCCGTCGGGAGAGCTGAACGCCGCGCGCAGCTCCGGTGTCATGAGGTCGGCGAAGTAGCCGCGCAACTCCTTGCGCAACCGCTCCTGCTCGGGTGTGTAGCGCAGCTCCACACGCTAATATTAGAACGTGTTCTACAATAGCGGGAGAGGCGAGGCGTATCTCGTCGGCGCGGTCCGGACACCGGTGGGCAAGCGCGGTGGCGGATTGGCCGGGGCGCACCCGGCGGACCTGGGCGGGCACGTCATCGCGGCGCTGCTGGAGCGGGCCGGGGCGGATCCGGCGGCGGTGGACGACGTCATCTTCGGCTGCGTCGACACGCTCGGCCCGCAGTCCGGCGACGTCGCGCGTACCTGCTGGCTCGCGGCCGGCCTGCCGGAGCACGTGCCCGGGGTGACGGTCGACCGGCAGTGCGGCTCCGCCCAGCAGGCCGTGCACTTCGCCGCCCAGGCGGTCATGAGCGGCACCGCCGACCTCGTCGTCGCGGGTGGCGTGCAAAACATGAGCCAGGTGCCGATCGCCAGCGCGATGGGGGAGACCGGGCCGTACGCCGGGTCGGCCGGGTGGGCGGCGCGCTACGGGGACCAGGAGGTGTCCCAGTTCCGCAGCGCCGACCTCATCGCGGCCAAGTGGGGGATCGAGCGGGCCGAGTTGGAGGCGTACGCGCTCGCCAGCCACCGGCGGGCCGTCCGCGCGATCGACCAGGGCCGGTTCGCCGCCGAGGTCGTCGCCTATGGACAGTGCACGGTGGACGAGTGCCCCCGCCGGGACACCTCGGCGGAGAAGATGGCCGCGCTCGCCCCGCTGCGCCCCGGCGGGGTCACCACCGCCGCCGTGTCCAGCCAGATCTCGGACGGCGCCAGCGCCGTCCTCGTGGCCTCCGAAAAGGCACTGCGCGAGTACGGCTTGCGTCCGCGCGCCCGCGTACACCACCTGAGCGCCCGCGGGGACGACCCCGTGCTCATGCTCACCGCGCCGATCCCGGCGACCGAGCACGCGCTGCGCCGGGCCGGGATGCGCCTCGACGACATGGACCTGATCGAGATCAACGAGGCGTTCGCCAGCGTCGTACTGGCATGGCAGCGGGAGCTGGGCGCCGACCTGGACCGGGTCAACGCCAACGGCGGCGCGATCGCGCTCGGCCACCCGCTCGGCTCGACCGGCACCCGGCTGATGACGACGCTGCTGCACGAGCTGGAGCGCACTGGCGGCCGGTACGGCCTGCAGACCATGTGCGAGGGCGGCGGCCAGGCCAACGTCACCGTCATCGAACGGCTCTAAGGCGATCCAAGCAGTCGTCGGCCTCGTGCATGACGCGCTCGATGAGCTCCGCGCAGGACGGCAGGTCGTCGATCAGCCCCACCACCTGACCGGCAGACATGACGCCGAGGTCGGGGCGACCGTCCACCATGGCCGCGCGCAGCAGCATCGGGGTGTTGGCGGCCATCAGCAGCTGGCCCATCGTCAGCTCGCGGCCGTGCCGGGCGGCCCGCCCGGCGCGCAGCAGCTGTGGCCACGACAGCCCGGACAGCTTGCGGAACCCCGCCGCGTGGCGCAGCGCCCGGACCGCCCCGGCGACGCGGCCGGAGCGTTCCAGCCGGTCCACGAACGGGGTACGCAGCACCCGGTGCGGCACGCCGTCCACCTGCGTGGTCACCACCGTGTCGGTGAGCGACTTGCTCAGGTAGACCTGCTTGACGGCGTCGGCGACCGGGCTGTCGCTGGTCAGCAGGAACCGGGTGCCCATCGCGATCCCGGACGCCCCGTACGCCAGGGCGGCCACCAGCCCGCGCCCGTCGAAGAACCCGCCGGCCGCCACCACCGGGATGTCCACCGCGTCGACGACCTGCGGCAGCAGCAGGCCGGTCGGGATCGGGCCGGTGTGCCCACCGCCCTCGCCGCCCTGCACGATGACCGCGTCCACGCCCCAGCCAGCCACCTTCACCGCGTGCCGCAGCGCGCCGACTGACGGCACAGTCAGGACGCCGGCGTCGGCGCACCTGCGGATCAGGTCCCGGGTGGGCGCCAGCGCGAACGAGGCCACCCGGACCCGCTCGGCGATGATGAGCTCGACCCGCTCGGCGGCGTCCGGTGCGTCCGCGCGCAGGTTCACCCCGAACGGCGCGTCCGTGCGCTCGCGTACCTCGCGGACGGCGGTGCGCAGCTCGTCGAGGCTCATCGTGGCGGAGGCGATGATTCCCAGGCCGCCCGCCTTCGAGGTGGCCGCGACGAGGCGGGCGCCGGCGACGTACCCCATCCCGGTCTGCACGATCGGGTGCCGGACGCCGAACAGCTCGGTGAGACGGGTTTTCACGGGACTTCGCGCGCTCGGGTGCCGTCCGGGTCGAGGCGGTCGCGGATCAACGCCAGCTCCTCGTCCGTCGGCGCCCGGGTCTGCGGCACATCCTCGGGTACGACCAGCGGGAACCCGGTCGCCGCCCGAACGTCCGCAACGGACACTCCCGGGTGGACGGAGCGCACTCGCATGGCGCCGTCCGGTGTGGCGAAGTCCAGTACCGCCAGGTTGGTGACCACCACCCGGATCTCGTGGAACCGGCCGCCCGGCCGGTCGTAGCCGACGCCGCACACCATGTCGACCCGCTCGACGAAAACGCGGGGGGAGTGCCGCGGCACCCAGTAGCTGGTGGCGTGGTTGACGGTGTTGCCGGGTGCGCCGCGCACGCCGAGCAGTTGCGAGCGCGGGCGTTCCCAGTCGCCGATGCAGGAGATGTTCTGGTTGCCGTACCGGTCGACCTGGCTCGCGCCCATCATCACGTGCCGGGTGCCGGCGGCGACGACTCCGAAGACGGCGCGGTACGGCAGCCAGCCCTCCACGGTGTCCCCGGCCATCAGGTACGCCTCGCCGTCGCTGAGCACCAGCTCGGGGAGAAGGTCAGCCGGGCCAGCCCGGCGCCGATCCGGGGGATGAGGCCCATCGGGCTGGCCAGGATCTCGCCGTCGCCGCGCCACGCCTCGGCGCACGCCACCACGCAGACTTCCGCCCGGGTCGCGGTCATGTGTGGGGTGCTCATGACAGGGCCGCCTGGTAGCCGGCCTCGTCACCGTCCAGATAGGTCGACCGGAACCGTTCCCACGCCTCGGGGTCGGCCGCGGCGGCGGCGTACTCGCGCTGGAACGCCTCGTCCCGGTCGTAGTCGGGCACGCAGCTGGTGAAGTGCGCCCCGCGCGGGGTCTCCACGACGCCGTCGACCATCATCCGGTTGACCAGCAGGCTCTGCGGCGGGCCTCCGGAGAGCAGTTCCTTGGTGTCGACCAGTCGCTCGCAGGACAGGTACCGCCGGGTGGCGGCGAGGCAGAACAGGTCGTCGAAGTACGGGTCCGGCCCGAGGTACTGGCCGTTGCCGTACCTGTCGGCGCGGTTGAGGTGGATGAGGGCGGCGTCCAGGCGCAGTGCCGGCATGGCGACCAGTTCCTCGCCGTCGTCGTACGGCGAGCGCACCAGCCGCAGCTCCGGGTTGACCCGCAGCACGTCGGAGCCGAGGCCGGCCCGGATCGGCAGGAACGGCAGCCGGTTGGCGGCGGCCAGCAGGCCCCAGTAGAGCATGCCCTCGTCCACTTCGGTCAGTTGGAGGGCGCCCTCCTGGCGGGCCCGGCGGAAGTGCGGCTCCAGCGGGATGCTGTCCAGCGAGACGAAGCCGCACACCAGCCGGCGCACCCGCCCGGCGGCGACCAGCAGGCCGACATCCGGCCCGCCGTACGACACCACGGTCAGGTCGGTCAGGTCGGATCGCAGGATGCCGCGCACCAGCGCCATCGGCTTGCGGCGCGAGCCCCAGCCGCCGATGCCGATCGTCATGCCGGAGCGCAGCTCCCCGATGACGTCGGCGACGCCCATCACCTTGTCCGCCATGCCGGTCAGCCGCCCGATCGCTCGTCGACGAAGCGCTGCCGGGCCCGGTCGGCGACCCCGTCCAGGTTGAGCTCGAACGTGAAGCCCTGCTCGAACCGGTACGACCGCTTCACGTCGATCGGGTCGATGCCGTTGAGCGACTCCTTGGCCCGGCGGATGACGGTGGGGTCCTTGGCGGCGATCTCGGCCGCCACCGCGCGGGCGGCGGCGCGTACGTCGCCGCCGGCGGGCACGACCTGCAGCACCGAGCCGTAGCGGTGCAGGTCGGCGCCGGTGACCGTGCGGCAGGTGTAGACCATCGCGCGCATCAGGTGGTGCGGGACCAGGCGGGCCAGGTGGGTGGCGGCGCCGAGCGCGCCCCGGTCGACCTCCGGCAGCCCGAAGGTGGAGTCTTCGGCGGCGACCAGCAGGTCGGCGTTGCCGGCCAGGCCGACGCCGCCGCCGAGACAGAAGCCGTGCACCGCCGCGATCACCGGCACCGCGCAGTCGTACACGGCGGCGAAGGCGGCGAAGCAGCCCCGGTTGGCGGCGATCAGCGCCGCGTGGCCGGGCGTGCGCTGCATCTCCTTGATGTCGACGCCGGCGCAGAACCCCCGGCCCTCGGCGGCCAGCACGACGGCGTGCACGGCCGGATCGGCGCCGGTCGCGGTCAAGGCGTCGGCGAGGGTGAACCAGCCGTCGGACGGCAGCGCGTTGACCGGCGGGAAGTCGATGATCACCTCGGCGACGCCGGACCCGTCGGTACGGACCTGGATGCCCACGCCGCCAAGACTAACCTAGCGTTTGCTTGGGGGCTAGCATGTGCCGATGGACCCCCTCGACTTCACCGGCCGCGCGGTGCTCGTCACCGGCGGCACCCGCGGCATCGGCGCCGGCATCGCGCGGGCATTCCTGGCCGCGGGCGCGCAGGTCATGGTGTGCGGCCGCAAGGAGCCGGCGGCACTGCCCGATGTGGACGGCCGGGCGACCCGGTTCGTCGCGGCCGACGTGCGGGACCCCGCGCAGGCGGCCGGACTGGTCGACGCCGCGGTGGCGGAGTTCGGCCGGCTGGACGTGGTCGTCAACAACGCCGGCGGCGCGCCGTACGCGGACGCCGCGAGCGTCTCGCCGCGCTTCCACGCCAAGGTGATCGAGCTCAACCTGATCGCCCCGCTGCACATATCCCAGGCGGCCAACGCGGTCATGCGGGAGCAGCCCGAGGGCGGCGCGATCGTCATGATCGGGAGCGTGAGCGGGGTGCGCCCGTCCCCGGGGACGGCGGCGTACGGCGCGGCCAAGGCGGGACTGCACCACCTGGCCGCCAGCCTGGCCGTGGAGTGGGCGCCGAAGGTACGGCTGAACAGCCTGGCGGTCGGTATGGTGGCCACCGAGCTGTCCACTGTGCACTACGGCGACGCGGACGGGGTGGCGACGGTCGCGCGTACCGTGCCGCTGGGCCGGATGGCCACACCCGAGGACGTGGCCGGCGCGTGCCTGTTCCTCGCCTCGCCGCTGGCGTCGTACGTCACCGGCGCGACTCTGACCATCCATGGCGGTGGGGAGTGGCCCGCGTACCTGCGCGTACAGTAAGGTGGAACACGTTCTAGTTTCGGAGGTGGCGGCATGGTGCTTTCGATCAAGACGCGGCGGGACGCGATCGGTCTTTCCCAGGGTGAGCTGCTCATCGAGGGCGGCTGGCGCCCGCCGCGCGCCGGGCGCACCTGGAGCCACACGCATCCGGCCACCGGCGAGGAGGTCGGTGCGTTCGCCGTCGCCGAGCCGGTCGACGTGGACGAGGCGGTGCGCGCCGCCCGCAAGGCGTTCGACGAGGGGCCGTGGCCGCGCATCCGGGCGCAGGAGCGGATCCGGGTGCTGCGCCGCGCCGGCGATCTGATCCGCGAGCACAGCGAGGAACTGCTGGCCCTGCAGGCGCTGGACAACGGCGTGCCGCTGAGCTTCGGCACGCAGTACGCGCTGTCCACGGACTGCGTGGCCGACATCTTCGACCACCACGCCGGCTGGGTGGACAAGCTCGGCGGCGAGACGCTCCCGGGGTACCAGGGCGGCGAGCACCTCGTGATGACGCTGCGCGAGCCGGTGGGCGTCGTGGCCGCGATCGTCCCGTGGAACGGGCCGCTGCTGCTGACCGCGCAGAAGGTCGCGCCGGCCCTGGCCGCGGGGTGCACGGTGGTGCTCAAGCCGTCGGAGTACGCGACGTTCTCCGCGCTGCGCCTGGCCCGCCTCATCGAGGAGGCCGGCCTGCCGCCGGGCGTGCTCAACGTCGTCACCGGCCCCGGCGAGCCCACCGGCGACGCGCTGATCAACCACCCGCTCGTCGACAAGATCAGCTTTACCGGCAGCCGCGCCGTCGGGCAGCGGGTGATGGCGGCCGCCGCCAACGGCATCAAGCGGGTCAGTCTGGAGCTCGGCGGCAAGAGCCCGTCCCTCGTGTTCGCCGACGCCGACGTGTACGCGGCCGCGGCCATCACCATGGGCACCGTCACGATGGGGCTGTCCGGGCAGGCGTGCGTCGCGCACAGCCGCGCGCTGGTGCACCGCGACGTGTACGACCAGTTCCTGGCCGTGGCCGAGGGCCTGACCGCGATCGTCAACTACGGCGACCCGTTCGACCCGGAGACCACCGCGTCCGCGCTGATCAACCCGCGGCAGCTCGACCGGGTGCTCGGCTACATCGCCAAGGGCCAGGAGGAGGGCGCCCGGCTGGTGTGCGGCGGGCAGCGGATCGACGGCGACCTCGCCGCCGGCAACTTCGTCGCGCCCACGCTCTTCGCCGACGTCGACAACAGTTCGACGATCGCCCAGGAGGAGATCTTCGGCCCGGTGCTGGCCGTCGTGCCGTTCACCGAGGAGGACGAGGCGCTCCGGCTGGCCAACGACGTCCAGTATGGACTCGGCGCCACCGTGTGGACCACCGACGTGAAGCGGGCCATGCGGCTGGCGCGGTCGGTGCGGGCCGGCACCGTGGGCATCAACGGCTACCAGCTGGAGCCGCACGCGTCGTTCGGCGGCTTCGGGCGCTCCGGTTTGGGCCGGGAGGGCGGGCGCGCCTCGATCGAGGCGTACACCGAGCTGAAGACGGTCCTGATCCCCACGACCGAAGAGCTGATGTGACACGCGCCCCCCAGGGCGTGGCTCGCCGCGCACCGATCAAGGCTTTCCCCGCCGATCAAGGGCAAGTGGTCGTGGTTTGGAGATCAAAGCACGGCCATTTGCCCTTGATCGGCGGCAAAGTCCTTGATCGGCGTGCGGCGGGGCCGCCGATCGGGCGCGGCGGGGCTGCCGTGCGGGCGGCGCTCAGGCGAGCAGCTTGCGGTGATCCCAGCTGGTGATCCGCTCAGGCTCCACGAAGTAGGCGGCCCGCTTGCGGGCCGCCTGCAGCACGTAGTCGTCCACCGTCCCGGCGGGCACGCCGGTGAGGCGGGCGGCGATCAGCTGCCCGACCTGCGCCACCGCGGGCGTGTCGTCGACCCGCCGTACCACGCCGGCCATCTGGACGCCGCGCAGCTCGAAGTAGTCCTCGCCGTCCTCGACCAGGCAGGTCAGCCGCGGGTCGCGGGCCAGGTTGCGGGCCTTCTGTGAGGCCCGGTACGTCCAGAACGCGATCCGGCCGTCGAGCAGCGCGTAGAACATGGCGACCAGGTGCGGGGTGCCGTCCCGGTTGATGGTGGCGATCTGCACCTTGCGCGCCTTGGCCAGCAGATCGGTGACCTCTTCGGGGGTCATCGCGACCCGCCCGCGCTCGTTCACCGTTCCTCGCCGAAGGTCGCGGCCGCCAGCGGCAGCGTCTCCTCGCACACGAAGCCGGGCTGCGGCGGGTCGTCCGCCGCGACATCACCGAGTACGTCACGCAGTCCGTCGACCGTCCATCCCGCACCGTCCACTGTGTGGAATGCGGCGCGTACGGTCGGCGGCCCGAGGAGCGCGACCACGTCGCTGTGCACGACGAACACCTCGCCGGTGAACCGCCCGCCCGCCGGGCTCGCCAGGTAGGTCACCAGCGGCGCCACCCGGTCGGGCGACATCGGATCGGGTACGTCGTCCGGCGCGTCCCCCATCAGCTCCGCGGTCATGGTGGTGCGGGCGCGCGGGCAGATGGCGTTGGCGCGTACGCCGTAACGGGCGCAGGCGCGCGCGGTGGCCACGGTCAGCGCCACGATGCCGGCCTTGGCGGCGGCGTAGTTGGGCTGCCCCGCCGAGCCGAGCAGCCACGCCTCGGAGGAGGTGTTGACGATCCGGCCGTACACCGGACCGCCGCGCTCCTTGCTCAGCGCCCGCCAGTACGCCGTGGCCATCCGGGTGGTGACGAAGTGCCCGCGCAGGTGCACGCGCAGGACGAGATCCCACTCGTCGGCGGTCATGTTGAAGATGGTCCGGTCGCGCAGCACCCCGGCGTTGTTGACCAGCACGTCCAGCCCGCCGTACGTCGCGCGGGCGGCGGCCAGCAGCGCCTCGCCGGTGGCCCACTCGCCGACGTCGCCCGGGCAGGCGATCGCCTCGCCGCCGGCCGCCTTGATCTCGGCGGCCACCGCGTCCAGCGCGTGGCCCGGCAGGTCATTGAGCACGAGCCGGGCGCCGGCGGCGGCGAGCGAGAGCGCCTCCGCGCGCCCCAAGCCGTTGCCGGCGCCGGTGACGATCGCGACCCGGCCGTCCATGCCCGCCTCCATCAGTAGTTGGGGCCGCTGAGCAGCCCGCCGTCGACGACGAACTCGGCGCCGGTGGCGTACGAGGAGTCGTCGGAGGCGAGGAACGCGACCAGCCGGGAGACCTCCACCGGCTCGGCGAACCGGGCGATGGGCTGCGCCTTGAGGAACGCCTCCGGGTCGACGTGGCTGAACGCCTGCGCCGCGCTGACCGCCATCGTGGTCATGACCCCGCCCGGGTGCACCGAGTTGACCCGGATGCCGTACTGGCCGAGCTCCTGGGCGGCGGACTTGGTGACCCCGCGGATGCCGAACTTGCTGGCGCTGTACGCCGACAGCCCGGCCGCGCCGACGAAGCCCTCGATGGAGGAGATGTTGATGATCGACCCGCCGCCGGCCGCCGTCATCGGCGCGATGGCCTGCCGGATGCCGAGCCAGCACCCGACGAGGTTGACGTCCAGTACCCGGCGGAAGTCGTCGGGCGACATCTGGGCGATCGGCGCGGGCTGCAGGATCCCGGCGTTGTTGACGAGCACGTCGAGGTGGCCGAATTCCTCCACGGCCAGGTCGACGGCCGCCGCCCAGTCGCTCTCGCTGGTCACGTCGTGGTGCACGTACCGGCAGGCGTCGGCGCCGAGCTTGTCGGCCACCGCGGCGCCCCGGTCGTCGAGCACGTCACCGATGACCACCCGCGCGCCCTCGGCCACGAAGAGCCGGGCGTGTGCCTTGCCCATGCCCCGCGCGCCGCCGGTGATGAGCGCTACTTTTCCGTCGAGTCGGCCCACAGCCACCTCCCACCAAGCGCTTGCTCGGGGAGTGTAACAGGTTTCAGTTTTTACTGGTGATCCGCCGACGCTTTGGTGCGTTGATGCCCTCGAAAAGCAGGCGCAGGAACGCGTCGACCACCTCGTCGGTGCCCCAGCCGCCCTCGCCCTGCCGCCACGAGGTCGGCATCCACAGCACGTCCCGCAGCAGCCGGTAGGTGAGCTTCGCGTCCAGGTCGGCGCGGAAGAGGCCGGCCTTCTTACCGCGTTCCAGATGGGTTATCCAGGTCTTTTCGATCTCGCGCATCGCGTCCCGCAGGTACGCGAAGCGTGGCTGCGCGCCGAAGTGGTTCCAGTCCCGCTGCAGCATGGTCAGCGCGGCCCGGTGCCGGGTGAGGGTGGCGCTGCTGGTACGCACGATCTGCTCGATCGCGGCGCGCGGGTCGTCGGCGTCCGCGCCGCGGTAGCCGGCGAGCACGTCGTCCAGGAAGCCGGTGAGGATCTCGTCGCCGATCGACTCCTTGGAGTCGAAGTGGTGGTAGAGGCTGCCGGACAGGATGCCCGCGGCGTCCGCGATCTCGCGTACGGTCGTGGCCCGGAAGCCCTTCTCGGCGAACAGCTCCCCGGCCAGGTGCACCAGGTGCGCCCGGCGCTCCGAGGGCAGCGTGGATCTCGTCGTGCTCACCCGCGCATTATGGCTGGCCGGCACGGTGTTGCCCAAACGCTTGCTCGGCAAGTCGGTGCCGCCCTAGAGTAGAACAGGTTTCAATTTCCCAGGGGGTGCGTGGTGCGGGCAGCGGTGCTCCAGACGGTGGGCGACGAGAAGATCGAGATCCGCGACGACGTGATAGTGATCCCGCCGGGCCCCGGCGAGGTCCGGATCCAGGTCCGGGCGGCCGGCGTGTGCCACTCCGACCTGTCCGCCCGCGACGGCGTGCTGCCGCAACCCGTGCCCGCCGTGCTGGGCCACGAGGCCGCGGGCGACGTGGTCGAGGTCGGCGACGGGGTCGAGGACCTGGCCGTGGGCGACCGCGTCATCGTCAACTGGCTGCCGTCGTGCGGGTCCTGCTCCTTCTGCCTGCGCGGTGAGCCGTACCTGTGCATGGCGCACGTATTGCTCGGCTACGTCCAGCCGCGGTTCATGGTCGGCGACACGCCGGTGTTCGGGATGGCCGGCACCGGGGCGTTCGCCGAAGAGGTGGTCGTGCACCGGCAGGGCGCCGTGAAGATCGGCGACGACGTGCCGTACGAGGTGGGCGCATTGATCGGCTGCGGCGTGATGACGGGCGTCGGCGCGGTCATCAACACCGCCGACGTCCGGCCGGGCGCGAAGGTCGCGGTCATCGGCTGCGGCGGCGTGGGCCTCGCGGCCATCCAGGGCGCCCGGGTCGCGGGCGCGGCGGTCATCGTCGGCGTGGACACCGCGGCGGCGAAGCTCGACGTGGCCCGCCGCTTCGGAGCCACGCACGCGGTCACGCCGAACGGACTGAGCGATCTGTCCACAGAGGTCACCGGCGGCGAGGGCTTCGACTACGTCTTCGACGTCGTCGCCGCACCGCAGACGCTGCGCAGCGCGTGGGTCGCCGCGCGCCGGGGCGGCGCGGTGGTCGTCGTCGGCGCCGGACGCGCGGACGTGCACGTCGACTTCAGCCCCTTCGAGCTGCTCTTCGAGGGCAAGCGGATCCTGTCGTCGATGTACGGCTCGGCACACCCGCACCGGGACTACGGCCGGCTGCTGGACCTGTGGCGGGCCGGCCGGCTCGACCTCGAAGGCATGATTAGCCACCGGCTGCGCCTGGACGACCTGCCCGACGCGCTGGCCGCGCTCGGGCGCGGGGACGTGATCCGGCAGGTCATCGTCCACGGGACGGAATGACCGTGCGGCTGGGGATGACGCTCGGCTACAGCGGCGGCTTCACCGAGGCGGTCGACGAACTGGTCGAGCACGAGGCCGCCGGCCTGGACATGGTCGTGGTCCCGGAGGCGTACAGCTTCGACGCGGTCAGCCAGCTCGGCTTCGTGGCCGCCCGGACCGACCAACTGCTGATCGCCTCCGGCATCATGCAGCTCTACACCCGCACGCCCACGCTGACCGCGATGACCGCGGCCGGGCTGGACTACGTGTCCGGCGGCCGGTTCTCGCTCGGCCTGGGCACCTCCGGCCCGCAGGTCATCGAGGGCTTCCACGGCGTGCCGTACGACGCGCCGCTCGGGCGTACCCGCGAGGTGGTGGAGATCTGCCGCCGGGTGTGGCGGCGCGAGACGCTGACCTTCGAGGGCCGCCACTACCGGGTGCCGCTGCCGCCGGGCGAGGGCACCGGGCTGGGTAAGCCGCTGAAGATAATCAACACGCCGGTGCGGTCCCGCATCCCGGTCTTCCTCGGCGCGGTCGGCCCGAAGAGCGTGGCCCTCGCTGCCGAGATCGCCGAGGGCTGGCACACCCTGTTCTTCGACCCCGACCTGGCGTCCACTGTGTGGGGTGCCGCGCTGGCCGACGGGCTCGCCAAGCGCGACCCCGCGCTCGGCCCGCTGGACGTGCTGGCGTCCGCGCCGTTCGCCATCACCGACGACCCCGATCCGCTGCTGGTCCGGCACCGCGCGCAGCTCGCCCTCTACATCGGAGGGATGGGCGCGCGCAGCCGCAACTTCTCCAACGCGCTGGTCCGCCGCTACGGGTACGAGCGGGAGGCGACCCTGATCCAGGACCTGTACCTGAGCGGCCGCAAGGTCGAGGCGATCGGCGCCGTGCCCGAGCCGCTGGTCCGGGCCACCTCCCTCGTCGGACCGAAGGAATACGTGCGCGAGCGGCTCGCCGCGTACGCCGCCGCCGGAGTGACCACGCTGCTCGCGTCCCCGCTGGCGCCGACCCGCGAGGAGCGGGTCAGGGCGATCGGCGCGCTGCGCGGTCTGCTGGACGAGGTGCCGGTCGCCAGCCGGTGAGCCGGCGCAGGCCGTACCCGCCGATGACGCGCAGCCCGTTGCGGGTGGAGAACACCTCGTCGACCGGCAGGACGCCGGCGAACCCGCCCAGCAGCCGGGTCACCTCCTCCGGCCGCCCGGCGGCGGCACGCAGGAACAGTCGCAACGCCCGCCGGCTGTGCAGCTCGGCGCGCCGTACCGTGAAGTCGTACATCGGCGTGATGGCACGGTCCCGGCGGACCTGGTGCTCGGCGAGCGCGGCCGGCAGCGGCGTGCCGCCACCGAGGCCGGCGGTGAGCGCGTCGGCGAGCAGTTCCGCGTCGCGCAGCCCGTTGCTGATGCCCTGCGCGGTGACCGAGTCCATCACCACGCCGGCGTCGCCGACGAGCGCTCAGCCGGGGCCGTGCGCGCGACGGAACGTGTTGGGCTGGTCCGGCGTGGTCCGTAGCCGCTCGACGCGGGTGCCGGACCGCACGCGCTCGCCGAGGTCGCCGCAGCGGTCCAGGGCCCTGAGGTAGTTGCCCTCGATGTCGGCGCGGAACGCGTCGAACCCGGCGATCGGCAGGGCCAGGTAAACCAGCGTGAGGTCGTCGTTGGTGGGGAAGGCGGCCGCCGCGAGGCCGGGCCGGTCGTACAGCGCGCCGCCGGTGACCGGCACCCCGGCCCAGTAGCCGTAGCAGGCGAACGCCCGCACCGGCCACTCCCGGTAGTGGGCCGCCCCGACGGCCTGGGCGACGAACGACCGCTTGCCGTCCGCGCCGACCACGAGCCGCGCGGTCTCGGTGCGGGCCATCCCGTCCCGTTCGCGGCCGACGATCCCGGTGACCCGGCCGCCGTCCCACACCAGCTTCTCGACCCGGAAGTGCTCCCGGACCTCGGCTCCCGCGGCCCTGGCCGCGTCGACCAGCAGGGCGTCGAGCAGGGTACGACGCGGGCTGTAGAGCGCGTCGACACCGTCGTACGCCGGGAAGTCGCCCTCGAGCAGGACGCCCGCCGCGTCGACGCGCATCCGGCGGGTCGGCGGTGCGCCGCTGGCGCGTACCCGATCGAGCAGGCCCCAGCGGTGTAGCCGGGCGACGCCCGGCACCTGGACCTGGTGGGAGGAGATGGTGTCGCTGGGGAAGGACGCCCGGTCGACCGCCAGGACCCGTAGCCCGCGCCGGGCCAGCAGCATTGCCGTCGCGGCGCCGGCCACCCGCGCGCCCACCACGATCACGTCGTAGCTCATCCCGCCCTCACCCGAATACGCCCGCTCCATACGCCACCGTATGTTCGACTATACGATAGCGTACGGCCATGGCAACACCTCGGCGGCGGCTCACCCCGGACGACTGGGCGGAGGCGGCCCTGGCCGCGATCGCCGAGGGCGGGCTGGCCGCGGTCGCCGTCGAGCCGCTCGCCGCCCAGCTCGGCACCACGAAGGGCAGCTTCTACTGGCATTTCGCCAACCGCGCGGCACTGCTGGACGCGGCCCTGGCGCGCTGGGAGAAGCAGACCACCACCATGGTCATCGGCGAGATCGTCGAGGCGACGGACGAGCCGGTCAGCCAGCTGCGCCGGCTGATCGTCCGGGTGATCTCGCTGGCCGAGCGCGACCAGGTCGAGCCCGCGCTGCAGGCCAGCGCCGCGCACCCGGCCGTCGCCCGCGCCCTGGACCGGGTTACCCGGGCGCGGATCGGCCTGATCGAGACGGTGTTCACCCGGCTGGGCTTTCCGCTGGCCGAGGCGCGGTCCCGGGCGCTGCTGGCGTACAGCGCGTACCTGGGCCACGCGCAGCTGGCCCACTCGACCCCGCAGCTGCTCCCGGCGACCGCGGACGAGCGCCGGGCGTACCTGGATCAGGTGCTGGCGGCGCTCACCCGGCCTTCAGGAACCTGATCAGCAGCTCGTTGACCTCGTCCGGGCGTTCCAGGCTGGGCAGGTGACCGGCCCACGGCAGGTCCAGCCGGCGGGCGCCGGGCAGGCGCGTCGCCAACTGGTCGGCGATCCGCCCGAAGTCCGGCAGGTCGTGGCCGCCGGAGACGAGCAGGCTCGGGGCGGTGATCGCGGACAGGTCGGCCTCGACCCGGATCGGCTCGGGCTCGTCCGTCACCGCCAACTGCACCTCGAA
Organism: Phytohabitans rumicis; assembly: GCF_011764445.1. Classification (NCBI taxonomy): domain Bacteria; kingdom Bacillati; phylum Actinomycetota; class Actinomycetes; order Micromonosporales; family Micromonosporaceae; genus Phytohabitans; species Phytohabitans rumicis. The sequence continues at coordinate 772,386 of NZ_BLPG01000002.1, read as the reverse complement.
CGCGTGCCGCTGCATCCGGCGGACCTTCTCCCGGGTCGCCTCGTCCGCGTCCGGGCCGAGCCAGGTGTCCACGTTCAGCTCGGTCGCCCCGGCGACGTCGCCGGCCTCGAGCAGCGCGTCCTCCCGCTCGCCGAACGCTTCCAACGCCGCGCTGGGCGGGTGGCCGGCCAGCGCGGTACAGAGCAGCGCGAGCGCGCTCACCCGATCCGGCCAGCGGGCCGCGATCTCCAGCGCCACCCGGCCGCCGCCGGACGCCCCGACGATCGCCGCCGTTTCCGTGCCGAGCAGGTCCACGACGTCCCGGGCCCGGTCGTACGGCCGGTCGGGCACCGGGGTCTCGCCGTACCCGGGCAGGTCGCAGCGCAGCGTGCGGTAGCCGGCGGCGACCAGCGCCGGCACCTGCGGGTCCCACATCCGCCGGTCACAGACCGTCGAGTGCAGCAGGAGCACAGTCGGGCCGCTGCCGGCCGCGTCGAAGGCAATCATCACGTCTAAAGTACGGCGGCGGCCCGTACTTCCGGCGGGGAGGGCGCGGGCCTATGTGCCGATGAGTGGTGGGCGTCCCGATCGTCACCATCGAGTCGTGACCCGTTCTGCCAAGGCCGGCTGGCTCGTACCCGCCGGGCTGATCCTGTTGAGCCTCGTTCCGGTGCTCGCCGGCGCCTTCCGGGTGGCCGAGCTGAGCGCTGGCCCGGAGGTGACCCCGGCCAACGCCCGGTTCGTCGCCGCGCCCGTACCCGTGGTGCTGCACATCGTCGGCGCCAGCCTGTACTGCGTGCTGGGCGCGTTCCAGTTCGCGGCCGGGTTCCGCCGGCGGCGGCCGGGCTGGCACCGCGCCGCCGGCCGGGTGCTGGTCCCTTGTGGACTGGTCGCGGCCGGCTCCGGGCTGTGGATGACGCTGTTCTACCCGCACCCGCCCGCCGACAACGCGCTGCTGACCGGCTTCCGGCTGGTGTTCGGCTCGGCGATGGCGGTGTCGATCGGACTCGGCTTCGCGGCCATCCGGCGCCGGGACATCGCCCGGCACCGCGCGTGGATGGCACGCGGGTACGCCATCGGGATGGGCGCGGGGACGCAAGCGGTCATCCTCGGCGGCTGGCTGCTGGTCGCGGGCGACATGAGCCCGCTCACCCGGGCGCTGCTCAGCGCCGTGGCCTGGCTGCTGAATCTGACCATCGCGGAGTGGACAATTTCAAGGAGGCGCAATGAAAGCCATCGTCCAGGACAAGTACGGGTCGCCTGACCGGCTGCGGCTGGAAGAGGTCGACGCGCCGGTGCCGGCCGACCAGCAGCTGCTGGTACGGGTGCGCGCGGCATCCGTCAACGCGCGCGACTGGCACCTCATGCGCGGCGACCCGTACCTGGCGCGGCTGGTGCTGCGCAAGGTGATCGGGTTCCGCGGTCCGAAGTGGAGGATCCGGGGCAGCGACTTCGCCGGCCGGGTGGAGGCGGTGGGGCGCGCGGTGACCGGCTACCGGGTCGGCGACGAGGTGTTCGGCCACGTCCCGGACGTCGACGGGGCGTTCGCCGAGTACGTGTGCGTACCGGGCGGGGCGGTCGACCGCATGCCGGCCAACCTGACGCCGGAGCAGGCCGCCGCGGTGCCGCTGGCCGGGGCCACCGCCCTGGCGGGGCTGCGCGACGCCGGCAAGGTCCACGCTGGACAGCGGGTGCTCGTCAACGGCGCGTCCGGCGGCGTGGGCACGTTCGCCGTCCAGATCGCCAAGGCGCTGGGCGCGGAGGTCACCGCCGTGTGCAGCACCCGCAACGTGGACCTGGTGCGGTCGCTGGGCGCCGACCACATCATCGACTACACCCGGGACGACTTCACCCGCGACGCGGGCCGGTACGACGTGGTGCTCGACCTGGTGGCGAACCGGAAGCTGGCCGACCTGCGCCGGGCGCTCACGCCGACCGGGACCCTCGTGCTCTCCGGCGGCGGCGTGTCCGGTGCCCGCCCCAGCCTGGTCGGGCCGATGGGCATCACGATGGCCGCGATGCTGCGCTCGCGCTTCGCCCGCCAGCGGCTGGTGCCGCTCACCGACGTACCGCTGGGCAGGCAGACCCTGGTGGCGCTGCGGGAGCTCATCGAGGCCGGGCAGGTGCTGCCGGTCATCGACCGCAGCTACCCGCTCAAGGAGGTGCCCGAGGCCATCCGGTACCTGCAGGTCGACCACGCCCGCGCGAAGGTCGTCATCACCGTGTGAATGGTTAGCGACCCTGCAACGAGCGGACGTTGTCGCCGAAGGTCCAGTTGCGCGACCCGTCCCAGTTGATCGACCAGGTCATGAGGCCCTTGAGCCCGTTCTGGTAGGTGTTCCACGCCTGCGCCACCAGGGCCGTCGACATGTAGCCGCCGCCCGCGCCGGACTGGGCCGGCAGGCCCGGCACCTGCTTGTCGAACGGCACCCGGATGGTGGTGCCCTGGATGACCAGCCCGGTGTTGAGGCAGTTGGTCTGCGCGGTGAAGCCTTGCACGGTGCCGGCCGCGTACGAGTCGCCGGAGCAGCCGTACATGCTGCCGTTGTAGTACTGCATGTTGAGCCACCAGAGCCGGCCGTTGTCCGCGTACTTCTTCACGATCGGCAGGTACGCGCCCCAGATCGAGCCGTACGTGACGCTGCCGCCGGTGACGTACGCGGTCTCGGGCGCCATGGTGAGGCCGAAGTTCGCCGGCATCTGGGCCAGGACGCCGTCGATGATGCGGATGAGGTTGGCCTGCGAGGTGGAGAGCTGGTTGATGTTTCCGCTGCCGGTCAGGCCGGTCTCGATGTCGATGTCGATGCCGTCGAAGTTGAACCGCTTGAGGATCGGCACCACGGTAGCGACGAACCGGTCGGCGACGGTGCTGGAGCTCAGGTCGATGCCGGCCGTGGCGCCGCCGATGGACAGCAGGATCGTCAGCCCGGCGGCCTTGGCCTGGCACATCTCGGCCGGCGTCGGGACCTTCACGGTCGCGTCCATGCCGTCCTCCCACAGCACCGTGCCGTCCGAGCGGATCACCGGGAACGCGGCGTTGATCACGTTGTACCCGTGCTGGCGGATGCGGGCGTCGGTGATCGGGATCCAGCCCAGTGGCGGGTGTACGCCGTTGGACGCGCCGTCCCAGTTCTCCCAGTACCCGTGCAGCACCTTGCCGCCGGGCCGCGACTTGACCGCGCACGTGCTCCCCGTGGCGGTGGGCGTGGGCGTGGGGGAGACGGACGGGGTCGGGGACGGGGACGGCGTGCGCGTGGCGGTGGGCGTCGGCGTCGGGCTCGGGCTGGTTGTCCCGTCGCAGGCGCCGAGGTCGCGCCAGAGCGCGGGTACGGCCGCGGGGTTCCAGCCGGCGCCGGCCGGCGGGGTGTGCGCCACGATGGCCTCGTACAGCCGGCCGCCGTACGTCACGCGGGCGCCCGCGGCGTAGCTGACGCCCTCGGCCCAGGCCGGCGCCGAGCAGACCACGAGCGCCACCGTCGGGGCGCCCAGGGTGGCCGCACCGCCGCTTGGGGCGGTGACGACAACCGTGGCGATGGCTGTCGCCGCGCCGATGACCAGGGCGATGGCCCGACGTCGCACGCTCATGAGAACCCCAATCCTCATCGATTGGGAAGGAATGTTATCAGTTAACTTTCTTCAAAGTAAGTACATCATCGATGCGTGCCCCCATGCCCTGCGGGCCCCTCGCCTCGCACTCCGCGGGCGCCGCGCGCTCGCCCTGCGGGCGTCGCGCCGATCAAGGCTTTTCCCGTCGATCAAGGGCGAAGGGTCGTGCTTTGATCTCCGATCCACGGCCGTTTGCCCTTGATCGACGTGCAAGTCCTTGATCGACGCACCCGCGCGGCGGGCGCGCGGGGAGCGCGCGGGGAGCGCACGGCGGGGAGGGGGAGCGGCAGGGGGTTAGCGGAATACGGGGTGGCGGTCGCGGAGGCGGTCGAAGAGTTCGGCGGGGTCCAGTTGGGAGTCCTCGTCGAACACCTCGTCGATGAGTATGGCGCGCAGCCGTTCCGGTACGCCGTCGCCGTAGCCCTGCTGGTACGTGTCGATGTCGAAGTGGTGCTCGGCCTCCACGTCGGCCTCGACGGCGTGGTCGTCCTCGATGAGCAGGCGGGCCCGGATCGTGTCGGCGACGAGGCTGTTGTCGTTGTACGAGCCGTAGACGACCTCGGCCTCGACGGTGCCGGAGACCTGCAACTCCCCGTCCGTGTTGACGCCCCACGCGCGCACGTCGCCGCCGATGACCATGAACGAGTCGGGGCCGGCGTCGCTGACGCAGCCGTCGACGAGCAGGGAGCCGGTGACCGCGAACGGGGTAAGCACGTCGATGTGGCCCTTGACGACGATGTCGCCGTGGTGGAAGAACGGCCGCCGCCACACCTGGTCGCCGGTCAGGGTCAGGGTCGTGCGGCCGTCGTCGCCGAGGACTGCCGCGCAGGCCGCCAGCACGGGCAGGCAGTGGTCGGGGTCGTCGATGAAGCGCATCTCGTTGACGAGGTCCTGGTGGCTGGCGTACACGGGCTTCAGGAACTTCTTCGGTCCACCGCGTTCCGCCGCGGCTTGGCGTACGGCCGGCATGTCGATGGGCAGCGGTCCACCCTCGACGGTGGGGAAGTCCGCCAGCACCGGCGCGCCGGCCGCCTCCAGCAGGGTGACGACCTCGGACCGCGGCTGCCGAAGCGCGACGCACAGCGGGGTCTGGCCCAGGTCGTTCACGGCGCCGAGGTCGACGCCGCCGCGTGCGAGCAGCAACTCCATCAACTGCGCCCGCCCGGACCGTGCCACCGCGTGCAGCGGGGTGTTGGCCCGCTCGTCGCGCAGGGTCACGTCGGCGCCGCGGTCGAGCAGCAGCGCGTAGATGGCGGCCGTGGTGGAGTTGAACCGCGCCAGCGTGCTGCCGTCCTCGTCGACCCGGGCGCCGTGGTCGAGCAGCAGGGTCACTATCGCCAGCGAGCGCTTGGCGGGCCGGTTGTCGCCGATCGGGATGGCCTCGTTGAGCGGGCTCCGCCCGTACCCGTCGAGGGCGTTGGGGTCGGCGCCGGACTCCAACAGCACGCGCACCACCTCGGGGGACGGCTTGGGATCGCCGTCCGCGAAGCGCGCCTGGACCGCGTGGTGCAGGGGAGTGGTGCCGTCCTCGTCCCGGGCGGCGACGTCCGCGCCGTCCGCGATCAGGGACCGGATCTTCTCCGGACGAGACTTGTTGCTCGGGCGCACCGCGTCGAAGAGCGCGGAATCGGCTCGCTTCACGGCAGCCGACGCTAGCAGAATGGCGCGCGTGCGGGAGGTCAGGTTGCCCGGCGGCAACACGGGCGGCGCGGTCCGGGTGGGCGACACCGTGCGCCGGACGCCGGGACCATGGACGCCGTCGGTGCACGCGCTGCTGCGCCACCTGGAGAGTCGCGGGTTCGCCGGCGCGCCGCGGGCGCTCGGCTTCGACGACCAGGGCCGGGAGGTCCTGTCCTATCTGCCGGGCGAGGTGGTCGGCACGACCAGGCCGTGGCCCATCTGGGTGTACGACGAAGGCGCGCTGACGCAGGTGGCCCACTGGGTGCGGGACCTGCACGCCGCGGTCGCCGACTTCGTGCCCGCGCCGGACGCGGTGTGGCGCGAGGGCGGTGCCTGGCAGCCGGGGCTGGTCGTGGGCCACAACGACGCCGCCCCGTACAACGCGGCCTGGTCCGCCGGCCGCCTGGTCGGCTTCTTCGACTGGGACTTCGCCGCGCCGGTCACCGCCGATTGGGACCTGGCCTTCACCGCGTTCGCCTGGGTGCCGCTGCACGCGCGGCACGTCGTGGCGGCCGAGGGCTTCACCGACTTCGCCGCCCGGCCGCGGCGGCTGCGGCTCTTCCTGGACGGGTACGGGTGGACGGGGCCGCCCGGGGACTTCGTGGCCACGGTGCGGGAGCGGGTCGCCGCCTCCGCCGCGGGTATCCGCCGGATCGCGGCGAGCGGCGATCCGGCGTACCAGATGATGGTGGAACGCGGTGTGGACGCCGCGCTGGCGGCGGCGGTCCGGGAGCTCGAAGATTTCCCGATTTAGCTCCCGCGGCCGCTCACAGAGCGGATTCGAGGAGCTCTTGCAGCCACTTCGCGCGGTCGTCGTCGTGGTCCAGGTTGGTGGCGGGGCGGTGGTCGATGGTCAGCACCCCGCCGGTGAAGCTGAAGCCGGTGTCGCTGGCGTACGCGTCGGTGTTCCGGATGACGATCTTCGTCAGCGAGTCCTTCAGCGCGTCCTTGCCCATGTCGTCGATGGTGATGGCCGCCAACGCGCGCACCAGCGGCTGGAAGTAGACCTTGGGGAAGAACTCGGTGTAGCGCGAGGCGTAGTCGTCGACGGCCAACTCGGCCCACTCGACCTCGACCGGCACCTCGAAGCCGGCCGCCTCGTCAATCTGGCGCTGCCACCCGGGAAACTCCTCGGTCTTGAACTGCTCCGCCGCGCGCCGTTCGGCCAATCCCATGCGTCCTCCTCCAGTAGGTGCTACAAGACGGCGTCGAGCTGGTGGCCGACCTCGCCGTCCAGGCGGCGCGGCAGGGCCGCGGTCAGGTCGGCCGACACCACCACGCCGTCGGGCGTCCGCCGCACCGCCAGGATCTCGCCCGGCCGGTGCTCGACCCGCACTGTAGCGACGGCCGACCAGGCCCGCTGCCCCGTCTCGTCGGCCCGGACCCGGGACACGGCCTCCCGCAGCGCGGCCAGCAGCGCCGCCAGGTTGGCGGTGGCCTCGGGCGAGCCGGGCACCGCGTCCCACTCCACGTGCACCGGCAGCTCGTCCGTCGGCGCGTACTCCCGGCGCAGCGCGAGCCGGCTGACCGGGTCGCCGTCCACCGGCAGCGGCAGCGCGCCGCCGCTGAGCACGTCGCGGAACCGCTCGGCCTCGAACACGCCGGCCGAGACGACGTCGCGCATCCGCAGGTAGACGGCCTGCTCGGGGAGCTGGTAGCGGTGCGCCGGTGCGCCGAGCACGACCACTTCCTCGGTACGGTCGGTGCCGACGCCGATCAGCCGGCCCTCCTCGACGTGCCCGGACGAAAGCCGCAGCCGTACGACGGGGCGCTCCGACAGCTCGGTGCCGGCACTGGCGGCGGCCAGTGCCCGCAGCACCGCCTCCGGCGCCAGGAGTGCGGCCTTGGCGACGAGGTCAACGTCCACAGTGGTGCAGCCTAGACCTCAGACGATCCCGCCGTTGGCCCGTACCACTTGGCCGTTGACCCAGCGGCTGGCCGGCCCGGCCAGAAACGCGACGACCTCGGCGATGTCCTCCGGGGTGCCGAGCCGTTGCAGCGGCGGCTGCGTGGCGAGTTGGGCGATCGCCACGTCGTCCCGGTCATCCATCATGCCGTCCGTCGCGGTCGGGCCGGGCGCCACGGTGTTCACCGTGACGTCCCGGCCGCGCAGCTCCCGGGCCAGGATCAGCGTGATCGCCTCCACCGCGCCCTTGCTGGCCGCGTACGCGCCGTGGCCCTCGGCGGCGAGGGCCACGGCGGAGGCGGAGAAGTTGATGATCGCACCGCCGGCCCGTACCCGGCGGGCGGCCTGCTGGTTCACCACGAACGTGCCGCGCACGTTCACGCGGAGCAGGTCGTCCAGGTCCGCCAGGTCGAGGTCGGCGATCGGGGCGAGGACCGTGCGGCCGGCCGCGTGCACGACGACGTCCACCCCGCCGTACGCCTGCTCGGCGCGGTCGAAGAGGGCGGCGACGGCCACCTCGTCGGCCACGTCGGCGCGTACGGCGATGGCCCGGCGGCCGGCCTCCACCACCTCCTTGACGGCCAGGTCGGCGTCGTCCTGATTGGCGGCGTAGTTCACCACGACGGCGAAGCCCTCGGTGGCCAGCCAGCGGACGACCTGCCGGCCGATGCCGCGGGAGCCGCCGGTGACGATCGCGACCTTCATGCGCTCTCCCCGTTCATCAACCGCAGCATCTGGGCGATCTGCTCGCCGCGGGACTCCTTGATCCGCTGGGCGAGGTCCCGGGTCTCCGGGTTCACACCGCCGGCCGCGACGAGCTGGGTCATCTCGACGGCGGCGTGCTGGTGCCCGGTGAGCAGGCTCAGGAACGCGGTCTCGAACCCCGCGTCCGCGGTGTCGCGCAGGGCGGCGATCTGCTCGGGTCCGGTCGCCGGCAGTCCGCCGTGGTTGGCGTGCGCGCCCGGGTCCGGGGCGACGGCGGTGACCTCGTTCCAGCCCTGGAGCCAGGACCGCATGATGCCGACCTCCGCGCGCTGCGTCGTGTCGATGGCGGCGGCGAGGAGCTTGACCTCCTCGCGGCCAGCGCGGTCGGCGGCCAGCGCGGTCATCTCCAGCCCCTGCTGGTTTTGGGTGATCATCATCTGCAGGAACATGACGTCGGTGGCGTTGTGCTCGGACGCCGCGGCCGGTACCTCAGGTGCGGGCTTTCCTGAGCAGCCGCTCAGGAGCAGGGCCGCGACGGCGGCCAGCAGGAGGATTCGTCGCATCGTCAGACCGGCAGCCAGAGGGCGAGGGTGAAGATGGACGGCTCCCAGCCGGTCAGCGAGGTGTGCGACTGCCGGCAGCGGTACCGCTTGCCCTGGAAGGTGACCGCGTCGCCGATCCGGTAGGCGCGGTTGGCGGTCCACTGTGTACCGCTGGGTGCCTTGGTGGGCGGCGGCGCGGTCGTCGGCGGTGCGGGTGTGGGCGGGGCCTGGGTGGGCGGCGGGGGAGTGACGCCGCCTCCGCCGCCACCGACGTTCAGGTCGATGCAGCTGTAGAAGGCGTTCACGGTGTCACCGATGTTCCACACCGCCAGCACGGTGCGGCGCCCGGGAAACCGGGACAGGTCGATCTGGTGCGACACCACCGCGTCGGGCTGCTGGTTGCCGCCGTCCACCACCGCCACGCGGGTGTTCCCGATGAAGTACTCCCAGTTCGCGGTGCGGTGCCGGGCGGTGAAGACCCAGGTGAACGTCACCGACGAGCCCACCGAACGCGCCGGCCACGCGCGGCTGTCGTCACCCAGCACGGCGAACTGGGCGAGCCCGCCGTCGCAGCTGCGCAGCCCCTTCGGCCCCTCGACGCTCTGCGGCTCGAACTGGATCTGTCCACAGTCGGGGACCGCCCGCTGCGCGCACAGCGCCTGGCGGCTGGGCGGCGCGGAAACGTACCCGTGGGCGGAGGCGGCACTGCCGGTGGCGACCAGGCCCGCGGCGGCGGTGCCCAGGACCACGAGGGGATAGATGAGAACTCTACGCATGACCGGGGACGCTATGGACGGTCACCATAACGGGACCTTAACGACCCTATAAATCTCTGTCTTACTCCCCTAACCGCGGGGGCGCGGAACGCCGGGTAGTAACAGCGCCACCCGGGCGCCGCCGAGCCGTCCCCGGCCAATCTCCAGGCGGCCACCCGCGGACTGCGCGATCCGCTGCGCGATGTCGAGGCCCAGCCCGGTGGAGCCGCTGCCGCTCACGCCCCGCCGTACCGCCGCGGCCGGGTCGGCGATGCCCGGCCCGGCATCGTCGACAATGAGCCCGCGCGCGGAGACGTCGACCAGAAACGCGGTGCCCTCCGGCGTGTGCGCGAACACGTTGCCCAGCAACGCGTCGATGGCCAGAATCAGCTCGCCCCGCGGCACCGGCACCTGCACCGGCTGCTCCCCACCGACCACAGTGGACCGCCGCCCCTGGTCCTCGGCCAGCACCGACCAGAACGCCAGCCGGTCGGCGAGCACGTCGACCAGGTCGGTGGCGTGCTCGGCGCGGGTGCCGGTGCTGGCCCGGGCGCCGGTGATGATCGCCTCCAGCTCGTCGTCCAGCAGGTCGAACGCCTGCAGCATCCGGTCCGCCACCGGCCCCGGCGGGATCGCCTCGGCGTCCAGCCGCAGCGCCGTCAGCGGGGTGCGCAGCCGGTGCGACAGGTCGGCGGCCAGCTCCCGCTCGGCGTCGAGGAGCCGCCGCATGCCGTCGGCCATCGTGTTGAACGACCGCGCCGCGTCGCTCAGCTCCGGCGGGCCGGCCGGCTCCACCCGCACACTGAGGTCGCCCTCGCCGAGGCGGCGGGCGCCCGCGGCCAGCTCTCGGGTGGCGCGTACCAGCCGGCCGCCGAGCCGGTCGGCGACCAATGTGGACCCCGCGATGAGGACCACGGCCAGCGCGGCGAGCGCCAGCCACGCCGGCCACACGCCGCGGTACATCTCGGCGTCCGGCACGAACACCTCGATCACCGCGGTGCGGCCGCCGTCGAGCAGGCTCGGCTGCAGGTAGGCCACGCCGCCGGCGTACTCCACAGTGGTCGGCCGCCGGCTGCGCGCCGATTCGTCCACATCGGCCGCCGCGGCGCGCGACGCCCCGATCGCGGCCTGACCGGGCAGGTGTACGGCGAGCCGCCCGGCACTGCCGGCGGCGGTGCTCGCGACGGCCTGGTCGAGCAGGCGCGTGTCGGTGTCGACGGCCAGGGCGACCACGATCGCGGTCGCCTCCTGGCGCGCCTCGCCGAGGGCCCGGTCGTGCGCGATCTGCCGGGTCAGCACGGCCAGCGGCACCAGGAACGCCAGCGCCACCATCGACGTGATGGCCAGCGCCAGCCGGCCCAGCGTCAGCCTCATTCGGGCTCGACCAGCTTCACGCCCACACCCCGTACCGTGTGCAGGAACCGCGGCGCCGCGGCGGTCTCGCCCAGCTTGCGCCGCAGCCACGAGATGTGTACGTCGATGGTCTGCTCCTCGCCGATGCGGTCCTGCTGCCAGACCTGGGTCAGCAGCTCCCGGCGGCTGACCACCCGCCCCACCCGCCCGGCCAGGTACGCCAGCACGTCGAACTCCCGCCGGGTGAGCCGGATCGGCACGCCGTCCAGCCGTACGTCCCGCTGCTGCGGGTTGATCACGAGGGAGCCGACCGTGATGCTCGGCACCTCCTCGGGCGCGCCCCGCCCGCGCCGCTGCACCGCGGCGATCCGGGCCAGCAGGTGCCCCCGGAGAACGGCTTGGTCACGTAGTCGTCGGCGCCGGCGTTGAGCAGGTTGATGATGTCGACCTCGGAGCGCCGGGCGGTCGCCACGATCACCGGTACGTCGGACACGCCCCGCATCATGCGCAGCGCGTCGGCGCCGTCGATGTCCGGCAGGCCCAGGTCGAGGATCACCAGGTCGGGCCGGTCCTCGGTGACGATGCGCAACGCGTCCGCGGCCTGTGCCGTGGCGCGTACGACGTGTCCGGCGTCGACCAGCGCGCGGGTCAGCGCCGCGACGATGATGCGGTCATCCTCGACCAGCAGGATCCGGGCCATGCGGTTCACCATAGGCGCGGTGGTTCAATGGCCGCATGCGGCTGCGTGGGTGGGTGCCGGTGGTCGGCTGGTGCGCGGCCACCCTGGCCAGCATCGGCGTGGCCACGGTGGCGCTCCAGCCGGTGCTGCGTACCGCCACGCCCGGCGTGGCCGCCCCGCCAGTCGAACGGCCCGCGGCGGCACCCTCCGTGACGACAGGCGCGCCACCGGTGACGCCTCCTTCTCCTACGCCCTCACGGAAGCCCTCCGCCACACGGGCCGCCACCACCCCGGCGCCGGCCGCCGCCACGGTGGACGGATGGACGGTGACCACCGGGGCGGACGGGCAGACGACGTACACCCGGTCGTTCCGGGTGGGCGGCGGCCAGGCGCTGATCCGGATGACCCCCGGCCGGGTCCAGCTGGTCACCGCCACCCGAACCCGGGCTACTCGGTCGACACCGTGCAGAACGAGCCGGGCAACCTCGCGGTCCAGTTCACCGAGCCCAACCACTACTTCATCATCCACGCGGTCTGGCACAACGGCCCCTTCGCCGAGGTCAGCGAGGTGGGGAGCTGACGGGCCGCCGGGTAGGTTTCGGGGCGTGCCAGCTGATCGTTCCGAACGCCGGGGCTCCGTCGGCCTCGCCGGCCTGATCGGCGCCCTGGCCGGCGCCGCGGTCACGGCCTCCTGGGGTACGCGGGCCGCGCTGCTCGGGGCGCTCGCCGGTGCCGCGCTCCTGGTGGCTTCCGAGGCGGTGGCCCGCGCCCGGCAGCGCCCCGGCGAGATCCCCGCGCTGTGGTCGCGGATCGTCATGAGCGCGGCCCTGGTGGCCCCGCTCGGCTGGGCCGCCGGGTGGCTGACCGGCGCGGGCCCGGTGCTGGTCGGCGTGGTCACCGGCGCCGTCGTCGGGCTGCTGGGTGTCCGGCCGCACAAGGTGGTGCTCGGCCCGGTGCTCGGCGCCGCGATCGGCTGGGCGCTGTCCGCCGGCGACTGGGCGGCGCCGGCGGCGATCGTCTCGGCCACCACGGTGGTCGCGTTCCGGACTCTTTCCGCCCTGATTTTCCGCGACCCTCAGGTGAGCCTGCTCGCCGAGGAGGTCGACCAGGAGGAGCTCCCGTTCGTGGTGCCGCTGGAATCGCGTACCGCGTATGTCGGCACCGGCTACGTGCGCGAGCTTGCCGAGGTGCTCGGCGGCGGATACCGGGCGGACGCCCCCGACGTCGGCATCGTCGCGGACTTCGACGAGCTGGCCGGGCCGGGGTTCGACCCGGCCGCCGTCGACCCGCGGGTGCGGGAGTTCTACGAGCACACCACCCGCTTCACGCTGGACATCGTGCCCCGGTGGCGGCTGTGGGTCCGCCCCGGCTACCTGCTGTACCGCGGCCTGCTGGCGCGCCCGCTCGGGCAGGCCAACGTGCCGATGAACCAGAAGGAGACGCAGCGCGGCGTGCGCAGCCGCATCGACACGATCAGCCCGGGCCAGGACGGTGCGGTGGCCGTCCGCGGCTGGATCCGCTCGTTCGCGGACACCGACGAGCCGATCTACGTCGGCATCTACACCACCTACCGGCACGCCGGTCGCGGGTACGTCAGCGTGGGCTTCCCGCTGCCGCACGCCAGCTTCACGGCCACCCTGGAGCCCCGACCGCGCCCGGACGGCGGCCTGGTGCTCAGCAGCCGCAGCGACCTGGACCAGCCCGGTCACTACCTGACGTACATCGACCCGGACTCCCGGCAGCTGACCACCCTGGCGGTGCACGGCTTCGCCGAGCAGCTCGACGTGTACGTCGCGGGCGGCGAGCTGCGTGCCGAACACGCCTTCTGGGTCTTCGGGCTGCCGTTCCTGGTGCTGGACTACACCATCCGCCGCAAGCCGGTTACGAGCGGCTGAACGTGGCCACCCAGTTGACCTCCCAGGTCTGCCCGCCGTCGGTCGAGAACGCCTGCTCCCACCGCGGCCGCGGGGTGTCCACTTCGGACCACCGGTAGCGCACCCGGATCGGCGTACCCTCCCAGGTGTCGTCGCACTCGAAGGTGCCGACCCCGTCCACGAAGCGGCCGACGACCGGCACGTCGAGCTGCCCGCCGCTGGTCTTGGCGGCCCACCAGATCCGCCACACGCCCTCGTCCGGGTTGTACAGCCGCAGGGTGAGGCCCTCCATGTCGCGCTCCGGGGCGCGCAGGACGTCGAAGACGCCGTTGCCGTCCAGCAGCACCTGGCAGTCGAGGGTGGCGTCGAACTCGTACCACTCGTCGCTGCCGGCCAGCGCCTTGACCAGCCGGCGCTGGCGGCTGGTCCAATGACCGGTCAGGAAGTCGAAATCACTGTTTCTCATGCCGGCCACCGTAGGGCCGTACCCCTGACATCTTCTGTCATGATTGCCGGACCGCCGCGACCAGACAGCCGAACGCCCCGGTGCTCAACACGACGCGGACCCAATTCCACGCCACCCAGCGCGCCTCGTTGAAGTCCTTTCGGACCCGCGCCAGATCGCCGATGGTGTCCGGGTCGCCGGCCGCCTTGAGGGCGTCGTTCAGCGGCACGTTGATGGCCACGGTGATGCCGACCGTGACCAGATACAGCACGAACGCCACGACGATCCAGGGCAGGGCGCCTTCCCCAGATACAGCAGTGCGGCGAGCCCTATGAGGACGAGCGAGCCGAAGAAAAGACCCATGAACAGCGGGTTGATGATCGCCCGGTCGGTCGCCTGGAACGCGCCGACAAACGTCCGGTCGTCCGTGCGCCCCAACCCCGGCATGTAGGCGTTGGCGTAGATGAAGAACACCCCGGCCATGAGCCCCGTGGTCATGGTGGCCGCGAAGAGCACCGTACCCGTGAGCACTTTCTTGCCTCCTCCGAACCTTTCAAAATTCTCTCAAGAATGGGGCGCCCGCGGCGCCCATCGCGCGATCCGCACTCACACTGACCACCATGATTGGGTACGCGGTAGAAGGCAACACCTGGGGATCAGCGGGCCCGCGTTCCTCGTGATGTATCTCGTGCTGGCGATCGGCACGGTCGTCGGGGTGCTGGTCCACCGGCACCGGGTGCTCGCCGGCATTCCCGGCGTGTCCGCCAACTCCCTGGCCGCGCAGGAGATCGCCTACTTGCAGGGCGGGCCCGAGCTGGCGATCTACTCCGCGCTGGCCGCGCTGCGCTGCGCCGGCGCGGTCGGTACGTCGCCGGCGCCGGACCGGTTCCTGGTGCCGACCGAGGCGCTGCCGGCCGGGGCCAGCCCGCTGGAACGTGCCGTGTACGCCGCGGCCGGGACCTCGCGGCGCACCGGCCAGCTCGCCGCCGACGCCGGGGTCGCCGCCGAACTGGCCCGCCTGCGCGAGCGCCTGGAGCAGATGGGCCTGCTGCCCGGCGTGGCGGCGTTCGGTGCCCTGCGCACCGGCCGGCGCGTCCTGCTGGCCGTGCTGCTGCTGGGCGTGGCCCGGCTGTTCGCCGGCATCGCCAACGACCGGCCGGTCGGGTACCTCGTGGTGGCCCTGGTTGCCCTGGCCGTGGTAATCGTGTTGCTCTACCGCCGGCGGCCACGGCGTACCCAAGCGGCCGACCACGTCCTGACGGTGCTGCGCGGCGGCAACACGCACCTGGCGCCCGCGCAGCACCCGGCCTGGACCCTCTACGGCGCGACCGGCGCTGCCACGGCGGTCGCGCTCTTCGGCACGCCGGCGCTGTGGGCGGCCGACCCGGCGTTCGCCGCCGAGGCCGACGTCCGCAGGCGGTTCGCGGCCGCGTACGTCGGCGCCGGCTCGTCCGGCGGCGCCACGAGCGGCAGCACCAGCGGCGGATACAGCTGCGGCGCCGGCTCAGGCTCCAGCAGCTGCGGCTCGTCCGGCAGCGACAGCGGCGGAGGCGGCGGCGGTGGGGGCTGCGGCGGCTAACACCCCCTCCCCCTCCCAGCCACCCTCGTCCGCCCGCGCCCGCGCCCGCGCCCGCGCCCGCCCCGCGCCGCGCCCGCGCCGCGCGCCGCGCCCGCCTCCCCGCCGTCGATCAAGGGCGAATGGTCGTGCTTTGATCTCCAATCCACGACCGTTTGCCCTTGGTCGACGCGGAATTCCTTGATCGGTGGAGTGCGGTGCCGCGGGGGAAGTGGGACGGCAGCCCGCTGCGTGAGTGGGGCGCCCGAGGCCGGGTAGTTAGGGGAACCTCGGTACAGCGCAAGACGCGCCGGTGGCCGCGTCGTTCCCCGACCGCTCGGACGGTAGCCCGATTGCTGCGGCGATCATGAGGTTAGCGTTAGGGCAAGCGCTCTCCCCAACGCTAACCTCATGATCACCGCGCGGGTTGGCGTCGATCGCCTCCGCCCCGCGTGTGGCGGTCCGCTGTGCTCCGCCCGCGTGCGTCGATCAAGGACTTCTGTGCGGATCAAGGGCATACGGTCGTGGATTAGAGATCAAACCACGGCCGTATGCCCTTGATCGACGCGGAGAAGCCTTTGATCGACGCACGGCGGGGCGGGGTTGACGGGGGGTGCGATTGTGAGGGCCATGCTGAAGATCCTTCGCGCACGCCCTTGGGTGCGGCGCTGGGTGCGCCGGGCCGTACGGATGGGGGTGGCCGGCACGGCGTTCGCGGTCGCTGCCACCGCCGCGAGCGTGGCCTGGGTGCGGATCAGCGCCGACGGGCACATCTACACCGAGCAGAGCGTGCCGGAGGCGCCGGTCGCGCTGGTGTTGGGCGCCCAGGTGTACGACGACGGCACGCCCTCGCCGTTCCTGGCCGGCCGGCTGGAGGTCGCCCAGCGGCTGCTGGAGACCGGAAAGGTGCGCGCGATCCTGGTCTCCGGCGACCACATGCATTGGGAGTACAACGAGCCGGGCGCGATGCTGCGCTGGCTGACCAGCGCGGGCGTACCGTCCGAGAAGGTCGTGCTGGACCACGCCGGGTTCGACACGTACGACTCGTGCGCCCGCGCCCACCGGATCTTCGGCGTGCAGGAGGCGATCGTGGTGACCCAGACGTACCACCTGCCGCGGGCGGTCGCGCTGTGCCGGCGGCTGGGCGTGGCGGCCTACGGGGTCGGGGACGACTCGGTCAAGCGGTACCGGGTGCCGTGGCTGATCAGCTCGACCCGGGAGCACGGCGCCTGCGTCAAGGCCGTGTACGACGCGGTGTCCGGCCGCGACCCGGTCCACCTGGGCCGGCTGGAGCCCGGAGTCGACGAGGCGCTGGCCCGATGAGCGCCGGGGACGACGAGCGGGACGGCAACCCGTACCGCCGGTTGCCGCCGCGGATCCGCCCGACGGGCAGCGAGCAGGACGTGACCCCGCCGCAGGCGGTGCCGGAGGTGAGGTCCACGAACCCGTTCTCGCCCGCCGGCCAGGTCGAGGCGTACGGCCAGATGGCGGACTTCGCGATCCGTACGCCGAAGCGGGACTGGCGCCGGACGCTCCTGCTGGCCGTCCTCGCGCTCGGCCCGCTGGTGCTGCTGGCGCTGTGGCTAACCGAGAAGCTGTAAAAAAAGAGGAGTCAGACGGTCGCCGGCTCCTCCAGGGCGGCGGAGAACAGGTGCCGGACGTGCGGCGCCAGCCCTTCGTACAGCTCGCGGTCCAGGTTGAGGTCGAGGTGCCCGTAGTTGTGCGTGAGCCCGTCGCGGAAGTAGCAGATGGCCAGCATGGTCCGCGGCCGGTCGGTGTGGTTGACGGTGCCGCGGTGCATCAGCGCGGGGTCGCGGATCAGCACGTCGCCGGGATCGAGCGCCACCCGCCGCGAGGGAAACAGCGACGCCAGCCACTCGAAGTCCGGGTTGCGTCCATCTTGGACGGTGTCGTCGAAGCCCAGCTGCCCGCGGATCACGTCGTCGCGCCACAGGTGGCTGCCGCACGGCCACACCTCCAGCGGCCCGTTGTCCAGGTCGCAGCGGTGCAGCGGGACGTTGACGACGTAGCCGCGCGGCTCCCAGGACAGCCCGGGGTCCATCTCCCGGTGCGGTGACTGGATCTCCGCGCCGTTGAGGCAGGTGTCGCTGGAGACGAACTTGCACTGGTAGTTCGGGCCGAGCATTCCCCGCAGCAGTTGCATGGCGAACGGGTTCGCCAGCACCCACGGGCTGTCGAACGGCGCGCGCAGCCGGGGAAGATGCGCCAGCGGCGGTTGCGCTCCCAGAACACCGCCCGCGTCCGCTGGGCGATCCGGCACTGGATGCCGGCCATGTGCAGGCTGTCGCCGTCCGCGCTGGCCAGGCAGTCGGAAAAGACATCGGTGAACGCCGCGTCGGTCGCCGCGACGACGTCGGTGGGCAGCGCGCCCCGCAGGACCACGCACCCCCGGGTGTGCAACAGCAGCGTGGCCAGCCGGGCGTTGTCGGCGGACAACTCGCCCGACGCCCGCTCCCGCGCTGAGATGGCGACGTCCACGTCCTGCCCCGCCGTTCCCGAGAGCACGTCGTTGTCCCTTCGTCGCTGCTGGGTACGCGGGCCCAGGCTAAGACGGGCGACTGGAATGCGGGTGGAGTGCGGCTAAAAGCTAGTGCTCATGGCCATGATCGTGACCGTGCGGATGGTCATGATCGTGCTGGGCGCCCCGGCTGATGCGGAAGACGTGCCCGTCCGGATGCCGGATGTGCATCTCGCGTACGCCCCACGGGTGATCGGTGGGCGGCCAGGTGACCTCGATCCCGCCCGCGAGGCACTGCTGGTGGACGGCGTCGACGTCGTCCACCCAGATCGACATCCACACGCCGCGGTCGCCGGTCTGGTCGCCGTCCGGCCCGAACGTCGCTGTCGCCTCCCCGCGCCCGCGTCCACCCTGCCCGCCCTCGCACAGGAAGATCTCGCAGTGCCCGGACCGGACCGCGCCGAAGGTCGGTGGATCACCCCAGTCCCATGCCTTCTGCCAACCGATCATGCCGAACCAGCGGAAGCTTTCTTGCAAGTTGGTCACGTTGAGGATGGGGTTGAGTCCCAGCGCCTTCATGATTCGAGGCTAGCGGTAGCGTGGCCAGGTTCAGGGCGGCGCGGTCGTATGGAGGATGGGCATGTCCCGTGGTGGCGAGCTGTTCGCGGTACCCGAAAGGATGACGACGCAGCCGAGCTTCGACGTCACGATGCGCGGCTATGACAAGCGGCAGGTGGATCGGTACGTCTCGCAGCTGGAGAGCGAGAACGCGGCGCTGGCCGGCGAGCGGGACCACGTGGTGGTCCAGTTCCAGGAGCTGAACCAGCAGGTCCCGCAGTTGCACATGGAGCTCAACGAGCTGCGCCAGCGGCCGCCGCAGATCGACCGGGCGTCGTTCCGCGACCTGGGCCCGATGGTCGACCAGATCCTGGCCCTCGCCGAGAAGCAGGCCGACGCGATCACCAACAACGCCGCGCAGCGGGCGGCCGACCTGCAGGCCGAGGCCGAGAAGGTGCTCGTCGACGCGCGGGAGCGGGCCGCCCAGACCCTGCACGAGCTGGAGGAGGAGCTGGCCGCGCGGCGCGCCGAGGAGCAGGAGCGGCGCGAGGAGCGCCGGGCCGCGGCCCAGGCCGAGTTCGCCGAGCTGCGCGAGCTGGGGGAGCGGATGCGGGCGGACGGGGAAGCCGCCCGGCAGCACGCTCAGCAGGAGGCGCAGCGGATCAGCGAGGAGAGCGCGCAGCGGGCCGAGCAGGCGCGGGCCGAGTTGGAGGCCATGATCGAGGCGACCCGGGCGCAGCTTCAGCAGGAGGTCGACGCCGGCCGCGCCCAGGCCCAGCAGGAGCTGACGCAGTGGCAGGCCACCGTGGAGCACGAGATCGGGGAGTTCCGGGCGGCCGCCGACCGGGACCTCACGCAGCAGCGCTCGGTGGCCGAGCAGGGCAGCGCGACCCTGCTGGCGGAGGCGCAGCAGCACGCGGCCGACGTGCGGCGCCGCGCGGAGGAGCAGGCCGCCGCCCACCAGCAGCACCTCGTGTCCGTCCAGCAGGAGATCCGCGCGCAGCGCCAGGCGCTGACCCAGCTGCAGGGCGAGACGGAGTCCGCCCAGCAGCGGCTCGCGCAGACCCGCCAGGAGGCCGCGGCCCTCGAAGACGAGGTCGGGCAGTTCCAGCAGCGGCTCGGCGAGGTCCGCGAGGACCTGGCCACGGACCTCGCCCGGCTGGAGGAGGTGCGGGGCGCGGCCGAGTCCGCCGACCGGCACGCCAAGGAGGTGCGGGCCCGGGTGCAGCGCGAGGCGAAGCGGGTGGCCGACCTGGCCGCGGCCGCGGTGATGGCCGCCGCCGCGGGGAACGTACAGACCGGCGAGTTCCCGATGGTGGCGGCCCGGCAGCCCGCCGCCCCGCCCGCGGACGTGACCTCCGAACTGCCCGTCGGCCCGCCCGCGCGGCAGCCGGAGGCGGTCCCCGTACCGGTGCCGGCGGAGCCCGAGCCGCACCACAACGGTGCCGGCCCGGCGCTGCCCGGGTGACGCGGAACGGACAGTTGCCTTGCCGGGACGGCCTCCGGGCATAGCCTGGAGGCCACACAGCCGATCCTTCGGTGGGCATCATGTACGCGTTCGACACCTCAAGCCGTTCCCGGAAAGCCGCCAACACCTGGCAACCGGCCGGGCGGAGCTCGGCACCGGTGGCGGTCTGGCCCGGCCGCCGGCCGGAATCGCCCGGCGCCGGACACGACCTTTCCCGCTTCGCCGTGCTCGACCCCGGCGAGGCGTCGATCCCCGTCCTGGGCCAGGACGACGAGAAGGTCGAGGCGCCCGACGCGGGCCTTGGGCCGGTACTGGCCCAGGCGCCGGCAGCGGGCGGGGACGCCTGCGCCGCGCCGACCAGCATGACCAAGGTGGTGTCGGGGTCGTTCCAGGGCGGTTTCTCGCTCGACGACTACTATCCCGACCTCGTGGGCAAGGGCTACTGGGGCGGTGGTGCGGGCACCGCCGGCACCTTCGACACGGGCCGCCGGGTCGGGGCCAAGGTACAGCTCTTCGGGACGATCTCGGGCCCCTGCGATTCGTCGAAGTTCTCGCTGGCCCAGTCCGTGACCCGGACCCGCGACCGCATCAACGGCGTCACCGACCCCACCGAGGGGCAGACGTTCGACGACATCGCCAAGTCCGGCCGCGACGCGTCCCGAGCCCCGTTCCGCCAGGAGTGGCTCGGCGGCGGCCTCAACATCTCGATGGCGGACCCGCCGAGCATTGGCTACGGCGCGACCACCAACGCGGAGTGGGACCGGGACTTCGTGACCTCGCTCATCGGCCCGGGCGGCCGCCAGTCGGTGTCCTGGTCGCTGTCGATCAGGGTCACCAGCGGGTCGGTCACCAGGAAGACCGTCTCCTAGCGGGCCCGATGGATGGCACCGCGCACCCCCGGCGCGTCGAGGAGCTCCTCGACACGCTGGGCCGGCTGGAGTCACCCGCGTCCGAACTGGGCACTCCGGTGCTGGTGCCGAGCGCGGCCGTGGATGAGCTCGTCGCAATGGGCCCGGCCGCCGTACCTGACCTGCTTCGCCACCTGGAAGGCCGGCCCGCCAAGGTGGCGGCCTACCTGGCACTCGTGTTGGGCAGGATCGGCGACCAGCGGGCCGTGGCGCCGCTGCGCCGACTGCGTGGCGCGTACCGGGCCCGCGCGCCCAAGGACGAGTGGGACTACGCCGTCATCGGCCAGTGCGACCTGGCCATCAGGGCGTTGCGGACCTCGTGAGGAGGAAGGCGGCGCCCACCGCCAGCGCGACGGCCGCCTCGGCGGCGAGCACGCCGAGGCCGGCGGTCATCGGGGCGTACGCGTCGATCCGCGCGCGCCAGGCCGCGTCCGCGACGAACTGGGCCAGGATCGGCGGCAGGTAGAGCAGGCCGAGGACGGTGGTGAGGGCCGGCGCGGTGTGCCGGAGCGCGGTCGCCGCGCCGAGACTCAGCAGCGCGGCGAGCACCAGGTGCGGCACCGCCGTGGCGGCGGCGCGCAGGGGCACGCCGTACCCGTGCGAGTGGCCGGCGAGCAGGGCGCCGGCCACCCCCACCAGGGCGCCGGGGAGCACCGCCGCGGCGACGGCGGCCGCCTTGGCCACCAGCACGGTGAGCCGGCGCGGGGTCGCGGTGAGCGTCGTGGCGATCAGGCCGCTGTCGTACTCGCCGGCGATGACGAGGACGGCCAGCGCGACGGCCGGCGCATGTCCAAGGTGGACACCGGAGAGGACGAGCGCGGTGGTGTCGCAGCCGCCGGCACACGCCGTGGTGCCCGGCTCCGCGAGGGCGGTGACCGCGAGGGTCAGCCCGATGGTCAGGGCGGCGATGGCCAGCGGCAGCCGGGCCGTGGCGGGTGCGGTACGCAGCTTGGTCCACTCGGCGTGCATCTCACGCGTCCCGGCGACGCAGCACGGCGTACCCGAGCAGGAGTGTGAGCCCGGCGTAGCCGCACAGGACCGCGAGGCCGGTCCACGGACGGCCTGCCCAGGGCAGCAGCAGCGCGTCGTCGCTCTCGCGGACCTGCTGGAGGGAGAGCCCGGCGAGCGGCGCCAGCCGCTGCACCCACCGGCCGGCGTCGGCCGGCAGGAACGGCGTGACGACCAGCGGGACGAGCAGTGCCCCGGCGAGCACCGCGATCGTGCCGGCGCCGCGCCGCAGGATCGCGCCGAGGCCGACGCCGAGCACGGCGACCAGCGCGAGAAACGCGGCGGTCCCGGCGACGACCCGCCAGACCGCCGGGTCGGACAGGGCCGGATCGGGATAGACGGGCGGGCGGAAGCCCTGCCGCCGCAGCAGCGGCTGGCTCACCAGCAGCGCCAGCGCGGTGCCGGCGAGCCCGGCGGCGAAGGCGGCGCCGCCGGCCACGACCGCCTTCGCGGCGAGCACCCGGCCGCGCCGGGGGCTGGCGGCCAGCGTCGTCCGGATCGCGTGGCCCCGGTACTCCGACGTCGTCACCAGCGCGCCCAGCGCGACGATGGGCAGCACGCCGAAGATCGTGCCGGCGGTGGCGGCCACGATCCGGCTGCCGTCGTCGGTCCGGCCGACGATGTCGCCGGACCCCGTCAGCGTGAAGGCGCCGTCCGGGTCGGGCGCGGCGGGACCGGACCGGTCCGCGGGCCCGCCGACGTCCGTGCCGCGCCAGGCCGCCGCCGGCTGCGGCGTCTCGGTCTCCAGGCGCACCGAGTCGAACGTCGCGGAGCCGGGCCGGATCCGCACAAGAGCGGGACGCATGGGTACGACGCGCGTCATGCCCGGCGACGTGACGAACAGGCCGGCCTGCGCGCTCGGCCCGAGCGCGTCGAGCGTGACGGTGCCGACCGTGCTCCACGCGGTGCCGTCGGCCGACTCGTACCCGGTGACGGTGGCACCGGCGCGGGTGAGCCTGAGCCAGCGCGGGGCCGGGCGGCGGCTGCCGGCGAGGTCGGTGGTGAAACCCGACTGGAGCCGTACGCCGTGGCCGGGGGTGACCATCAGCGCCGCGTACGGTGCCCCGGGGGTGGCGCTCTGCTTGAGCAGGATGCCGGCCATCGCCCACGGGTGGCCGCCGTCCTGGGTGCGGACGCGGGCCACGAGCGTGCCGTCGCCGGTCAGCGGCCGGTGGACGAAGCGGAACTCGTCGACGTAGGCCGCGCCACCGAAGGTCCCCGGGCTGCCGGACGAGATCACCACCGCGAACGCGGCGATGGCGCCGGCCGCGGCGAGCAGGCACCAGGCCAGGCCCGGTACGGTGCGCAGCTTGGTCCACTCGGCGCGCAGCAGGCTCACGACGCCCGCCCGTAGTCGACCGCGTCGCGGGTCAGCTCCAGGTACGCCTGCTCCAAAGTGGACGCTCCGGCGGTGAGGTCGCGCACACTCGCGTCGGCCAGCAGCCGTCCCCGGCCGATGACCACGAGGTGGTCGGCGGTGTCGGCCAGCTCGCTCATCAGGTGGCTGGACACGAAGACCGTCCGGCCCTGGGCCGCCAACCCGCGCAGCAGGCCGCGGACCCAGTGCACGCCCTGCGGGTCGAGGCCGTTGACCGGCTCGTCGAACATCAGCACCGGCGGGTCGCCGAGCAGCGCCGCGGCGATCCCGAGGCGCTGCCGCATGCCCAGCGACATGTCGCCGGCCCGGCGCCGGGCGACCGTGGCGAGCCCGACCAGCTCCAGCACCTCGTCGGTGCGCCGGGCGGGCAGGCGGTTCGACTGGGCCATCCACAGTAGATGGTCGCGGGCCCGCCGGCCGGGGTGCACCGCGCCCGCGTCGAGCAGCGCGCCCACCCGGCGCAGCGGGGTCCGCAGGTCCCGGTACGGCTGGCCGCCGACCAGGGCGGCGCCGGCGTCCGGCCGGTCCAGTCCGAGGATCATCCGCATCGTGGTGGACTTGCCCGCCCCGTTCGGCCCCACGAACCCGGTCACCCGGCCAGGTTCGACGGTGAACGACAGCCCGTCCACGGCCACCGTCCGCCCGTACGCCTTGCGGAGGCCGCGGCACTCGATGCTGACCCGCTCGATCGTGTCCATCGGCTCATCGAAGCCGCCGCACGCCGCCGGCACAGGAGGCCGCGGCCGCATCTTGGGGGAGGGCTAGCCCTACCGCGTACGGTGTCGGGCATGGCACGGCCCGGGGCGAGCACGGCGCGGCAGGCGCTGCGTGACGGACCGTGGCGCCTGCTGGCCTCGCCGTGGCCGGCACGCGCGCTGGCGTACCTCGTCTCGGGGGCGGTCGCCGGCGCCGTCACGCTGGTCTGGCTCCCGGCGGCGCTGGTGCTGGGCCTGGGGGTGGGCACGCCGCTGCTGACCGCGCCGCTGGTCGCCCTCGAACGGCGCCGGCTGCGGCTGCTCGGCGGCCCGGCGCTGCCCGACCCGCACCGCCGCCCGGACCGTCCCGGGCCGGTGGCCTGGCTGCGCACCCGGCGCGCCGAGCCGGTCACCTGGCGGGAGCTGGCCTACCTGGTCCTGCACGGCACGGTGCTCCTGCTGCTCGACGCGGCCGCCGTCGCGCTGGTGTGCGCGCCGGTGCTGCTCATCGGGGCGGGCGCGTTCGCCCGCTCCGGTCCGGCTGCGGCCGAGCCGGCCGACGTGGTGGCCGCCTTCGTCGTGGCGGCGCTGGCCGCGCTCGCCCTGCTGGTGTTCGCCCTGCTCCTGCTGTACGCCGTGCCGCTCGCCGCGGTGGCGCACGGCGAACTGGCCCGGCTGCTGCTCGCGCCGGGGAGGAGGCCGCGGTCCGTACGCTGACCCGCTCGCGGGCCCGGCTGGTCGACGCGTTCGAGGTGGAGCGGCGGCGCATCGAACGGGACCTGCACGACGGGGCCCAGCAGCGCCTGCTGGAACTGGGCATGACCCTGGTCGCCGTCCGGATGGAGCTGGACGACGGCGACGCCGAGGCCGCCAAGCCGCTGGTGCGGCGGGCCGCCGACCAGGCCGGCGCGGTCCTGGCCGAGCTGCGCGAGCTGGTCCGGGGCATCCACCCGCGGGTCCTCACCGACCTCGGCCTGCCCGCCGCGATCGCCGAGCTGGCCGACCGGTCCACCGTGCCGGTCACCGTGACCGTGGACCTGCCCGACCGGCCGCCGTCCACAGTGGAGGCGACGGCGTACTTCGTGGTCGCGGAGGCGTTCACCAACGCCGCCAGGCACGCCGGCGCCACCCAGATCGCGGTGCGCGGCGGCCGGCGCGGCGCGCGGCTCGTCATCGAGGTACGCGACGACGGGTGCGGCGGTGCCGACCCGGCCCGGGGCACCGGGCTGACCGGGCTCGCCGACCGGGCCGACGCGCACGGCGGCGCGCTGACCCTGTCCAGCCCGGTCGGCGGGCCGACCGTGCTCAGACTGGAGCTGCCGTGGCCCGGCTTCGCCTAGTCATCGCCGACGACGCCGTGCTGCTGCGCGAGGGACTGGTGGCGCTGCTGGCCCGCTTCTCCCACGAGGTGGTCGCCGTCGCCGGCGACGCGGACGGGCTCGCCGCCGCCGTCGCCGAGCACGCGCCGGACATCGTGGTCACCGACGTGCGCATGCCCCCGACGTTCGCCGACGAAGGGCTGCGGGCCGCGCTCGCACTGCGCCGCGACCATCCCCGCCTGCCCATCCTGATCCTGAGCCAGTACGTGGCCGCCGCGTACGCCGACACCCTCTTGGCGTCCACTCCGGACGGTGGCGTCGGCTACCTGCTCAAGGACCGCGTCCTGCAGGTGCGCGACTTCGTCGACGCCGTCGAGCGGGTGGCCGCCGGCGGCTGCGTCATCGACCCGGAGGTCGTACGCCACCTGCTGGCCCGGCGGCGCAGCCCGCTGGCCCGGCTCACCCCGCGCGAACGCGAGGTGCTCGCCCTCATGGCCGAGGGCCGCTCCAACGCGGCCATCACCAGGGCGCTGATCGTCAGCGAGAAGGTGGTCGGCAAGCACATCAGCTCGATCTTCACCAAGCTCGATCTGCCCGCCGACAACACCGACGACCACCGCCGGGTACGCGCCGTGCTCGCGTACCTGCGCTCATCCTGACTGGGCTTTGTCCGATTCGGTGCGCTCAGCCAGCCAGGATGAGCGCGCCGACGGCGATGAACACGGCGGGGACGATCCAATGGCCGTACCGGCGCGCGCCCGCGATCACCTTCGGGTGGGAGGCGAGCAGGGACCCGGCCGCACACCACACCGCGACCAACACGGCGAACACGGCGACCGTCACCAGGCTGCCGGCGAGCCCGATAGTGCGCAGCAGCGGGGTGTAGACGGAGATGTTGTCGCCGCCGTTGGCGATGGTGACTCCCGCGACGGAAAGCAGCCCGGAGGCGGTCACCGGCTCCGGCGCGTCGTCGTCGTGGCGGAGCGCCGCGATCAGGCCGCGCACGCCCAAGGCGAGCGGGATCAGCCCGAGCAGCCGGATCCACCCGTCGGGGACGATCGTCAGGCCCAGCGCCGCGACGGCGGAGACCGCGACCAGCACCCCGATCCCGGCGTACTGGCCGGCCCAGATCTGCCAGGGCCGGGGCCGCCCGGCCGTGCGCGCCGCCAGGAACAGCACCGTCAACACGACCAGGTCGTCCACGTTCGTACCCGCGAACACCCCCACCGCCGCCGCGACGGTGCCGACCAGATCACCCACGAGCGGTCAGCGTACGGGCCGGCGCCTCACGCCTCCCAGAGCGGCCGGATCTCGATCCGCCCGCCGGTGGCCCCGGGGTGCCGGGCCGCCACCTCGATCGCCTCGTCCAGGTCCGCGCACTCGAGCAGGTCGAACCCGCCGATCTGCTCCTTCGTCTCCGCGAACGGCCCGTCCGACAGCAGCACCTCGCCGTCGCGTACCTCGATGGTGGTGGTGTCGCTGGCCGGGCGCAGCCGGGAACCGAACGTCCGCACGCCGCGGTCGTCCATCTCCTGCACCCAGGGCACGACCTGCGACGGGCCCTCATCCACGGATTCGTCCACGTAGACCAGCATCAAATATCGCATCGCCTCTCCTCGGTTCGGTGTGATTACCTCACCACCACGACGAACGACATGCCCCGCGATGGACACCCTCTCGCATGGATCATGGAGTGGAGAGACAGCCGATGACAGGCAACAGCGACGAGGCCCGCCCCGGATCGGCGCCCGGTTCGCGCGCGTTCGCGGGCACCATGTTCGCGGCGCTGTACGGCGAGTTGGTGCCGCATCCGTGGCTGGACCCGGACACGGACCGGGACGCGTACTGGCTGTTCTACCATCGGTCGCTCGCCATGGGGTGGCTCGACGAGGTCGGGGCGGCGGGCCTGTGGGGCATGAACGACGCCGACCGGGAGCACCCGCTCGCTGACGCCGGAGCGTCACTGGTCGCGTGGTTTCAGGTGGGGGCCGAGGAGGTGCCCGCCGGCCGGCCGCTGCCGGTGCAGCCGTTCCTGCGCTGCGCGGGTGACGCGGTGGCGCGGATGGGCCGCCTGGAGCTGACGGCGGTGCAGGTGTTGCTGCCCGTCCAGGGTCTCGACCCGTCGTCGCGCCCGGCGTACGGCCACATGCCGTCGCTGCAGACCGCCGCGTGGTACGGCGACGGTGACCCGCTGTCGCGGACGCCGGTGCGGGTCACATTGGACAGTGGCACGGATCCGTCCATCCGTTCGGCGGCGCCGGGGATGCGGGAGTGGATGAGCCAGGAGCAGGACACGTTCGTGTGCGAGTCGCATTCCCTGTCCGATCCGCCGCCGATGGCGCCCCCGTTCGACGACTGGTTCTGGAACGGCCCGCCCCGGCACCGGGTGACCTTTCACGGCACGCTCGCCGAGTGGTCGCTGGACGCGCTCGGCTGGCTGGGCGGCTTCCTCGCCGACCTGAGCGCACGGCACGGGGTCAGTACGCCGCTGCTGCTCACCGCTCGCCGGTCGTAGGCGGTGGGCGGTGCAGGGCGAGCAGTCCCGCGCCGACCCACCCGGCCTCGGCGCCGAGGCGGGCCGGCGTGATCGACGGCAGCTCGCGATGCTCGTGGGCGAAGGTGTGTCGCCGCATCGTCTCGCGCATCTGGTCGAGGTACAGGTCACTGGCCGCGACGAGGCCACCGCCGACCACGATCCGGCGCAGATCCAGCAGCGTCACCAGGACGGACGCGCCGACGCCCAGCCAGTGGCCCATGCGCGCGAACAGTTCGCGGGCGGCCGGGTCGCCCAGGCGTGCGGCCTCGGTGGCGGTCTGGCCGGTCACCCCCTGCGGGCCACGGCCCAGCCGCGCGATCAGGCCGTCCGGGTCCGCCGCCGCGGCGCGCCGTGCCGCGCGGGCGAGCGCCGGCCCGCAGGCCAGCGTGCCCAGGTTGCCGGCCAGACCGCAGCCGCAGCCGCAGAGCTCCGTGCTGCCACTGTCGACCGGCAGGTGCCCGATTTCCGCCCCGATGCCGGTGGCGCCGCGGTAGACCTCACCACCGAGGACGAAGCCGCCGCCGAGGCCCGAGCCCACGCACAGCATCGCCAGGTACCCGTCGGCGGCCCCGGGGCCGGCGGAGTCCGGAGTCTGGCGCGGAGCGACAGGCGCGGAGTCTGCCGGCAGCCGGGGCCGAAGCGAGCGCAGCGAGCCAGCCAGCCCGGCCCCGCCGGGCGGGTACGCCTCACCCCAGGCCGCCGCGTTGGCGTCGTTGTCCACCACCACCCGCAGCCCGGTGGCGTCCGCCACCAGCCGGCGCAGCTCCATGCCGTCGTATCCGGTGTTGAACGACCATCGCACCCGCCCGCCGGCCAGTCGACCAGCCCGGCGACGCCGATCCCGATGCCGTCGACCGCGTGGCGTCGCCGCACCCCGGCCACGATGTCGAGGACGGTACGCAGCACGTCCTCCGGGGTGTGCGCCTCCGCGGGGCTGGTCGCGAGCCGCTCCACGACCGCGCCGGTGCCGTCGACCACCCCGCCCGCGACCTTTGAGCCGCCGAGGTCCAGGCCGATCGCCAGGGGTACCGAATGCATTGCCATCTGTCGATTATCGGCCCTGCGAGTCAGCGCGGTGGGTAACCGATCTCGCCACCGCCACACGGCCCCAACCCACACCCACACCCACACCCACACCCGCGCCCGCCGCGCCCGCGGAGTCCGCGCCCGGCCGCGCCGCGCCCGTCCGTCCGTCCGTCCGTCGATCAAGGACTTCCGCGTCGATCAAGGGCAAATGGCCGTGGTTCGGAGATCGAAGCACGACCGTTCGCCCTTGATCGGCGGGAAAAGCCTTGATCGGCGCGGCGCGGCGCGGCGCTCGGCCCGCGCTCGGCTCGCGCTCGGCCCGCGTCTGGCCTGCGCCGCGCTCGCCGGGGGTCCGTCGATCAAGGACTTTGGCGTCGATCAAGGGCAAATGGCCGTGGATTGGAGATCGAAGCACGACCGTTCGCCCTTGATCGGCGGGCAAGCCCTTGATCGGCGGGGTAGGCCCTTGATCGGCGGGCCCGCCCTGGGCGGCGGGCGGAGAAGGGGAGCGGCGTGGGGGAGTGGTGTGGGGGTGCTGGCACTACCAGGAAGACGCGTTCGTGCACCATCGAGCGGGCGGGCGTCGATCCCTAGCGTCGATCTTGTCGATGTGAAGGGAGCGGGAGAGTGTTCGTGCGATGGGGATCGGCGGTGGTGCGCCATCCGGTCCGGGTGATCCTGGCCTGGGTGGTGGCGGTCGTCGCGCTGGGTGGGCTGAGCTTCGCCGTGCTGGGGAGGAGGGGCCGGCGGCGGTCTCGGGCAGCAACGAGGCGGACTTCCTGCCGGACCACTACGAGTCGGCCCAGGCGATGAAGCTGGCCGAGAAGGCGTTCCCGACC
Source organism: Phytohabitans rumicis (assembly GCF_011764445.1). Taxonomy (NCBI): domain Bacteria; kingdom Bacillati; phylum Actinomycetota; class Actinomycetes; order Micromonosporales; family Micromonosporaceae; genus Phytohabitans; species Phytohabitans rumicis. Next base: position 743,093 of record NZ_BLPG01000002.1, on the reverse strand, counting down.
GGGGACGACGGGGGCGGGAGCGCCGTACTTGTGCTGTCGCGGGCCGACGGGGCGGTGCTGGACGGGCGCGACCGGGCCAAGGCGGCGGAGGTCGTGCAGGCGCTGAGTGACGCCCGGGTCGCCGGGGTGCGTGAGGTGGCGACGTCGGACGCGGCCCGGTCGCCGAACGGCAAGGTGCAGTTGGCGCAGGTGGCCTTCACCAAGGGCGCCTATCACGAGCAGACCCTGGCCGCCGTCGGCGACCTGCGCGCCAAGACACAGGATTTGGTACGGGGAACGGGGTTGCGCGCCGGCTACACGGGCGAGGCGGCGGTGGCTAAAGACACCGAGATATTGGATATTTTGGTCAGTGCCGGCATGCTGGTGATGATCATCGTGCTGCTCGTGGTGATCTTCCGGAGCCCGTGGGTGGCGTTGCTCAACATCCTGATCATCGCGCTGGTCGGCCAGGGCGTGGTGGCGCTCCTCGCGCTCGCCGCCAAGGCGTCCGGCGTCCTGCTTGACGAGTCAGTCAGCGGCCTGCTGCCCGTCGTGCTCTTCGGCGTGGGCACGGACTACGTGGTGTTCCTGCTCTTCCGGTACCGGGAGCGGCTGCGGCTCGGCGAGGACCGGCGGACCGCCATGGTGTCCGCGCTCGGCCGGGTCGGCGAGGCCATCGCGGTGTCCGCCGTCGCGGTCGCGGTGTCGTTCGGGGCGCTGCTGCTGTCCGGGTTCGGGTCGTTCCAGATCCTCGGTCCGGCGCTGGCGATCGCCGTACTCGTGATGGTGTTCGCCGGGCTGACCCTGATCCCGGCGGTGTTCGCGCTGCTCGGGCACCGGGCGTTCTGGCCGTCGAAGGCGTGGCGGCGGGAGCCGAAGGAGGGGCTCGCGGCGCGTACGGGTGCGCTGGTGGCCCGCCGTCCGGTGCGGGTGGCGTTCGCCGCGGTGGCGATCCTCGCGGCACTCGGCGCGGGCGCGCTCGGATACCAGGCCAGCTACGACATCGGATCCATCCCCGGTGGCACCGAGTCCGCCCGCGCGATGACCCAGCTGGAGGCCGGGTTCCCGGCCGGCACGCTGAGCCCTACCTCGGTCTACCTGACCGGGCCGGGCATCACCGAGGACGCCGCCGTGGCGTACGCGCGCAAGCTCACCGAGGTGTCCATCGTCGGCGAGGTCGGCGGCGTACGGGTCAACGGCGACGTCGCCCAGGTCGACCTGCTGCTGGCGGCGGACCCGCTGAGCGAGGAGGCGCTCGACGGGGTGGTGGACCAGCTGCGCCCGGCCGCACATGCCGCCGCCCCGCCCGGCACCACCGCGTACGTCGGGGGCGAGACGTCGACGTTCGCGGACGTGCGGGACGTGGTGAGCGCCGACATGACGGTGATCCTGCCGGCTGCCGGGGTGCTGATCGGCCTGGTGCTGCTGGTGATGCTGCGCGGGCTGTTCGCGCCGCTGTACCTGCTCGGCGCGGTGGTCGGCGGGTTCCTCGCCACGCTGGGCGCGTGCGTGCTGGTCTTCCAGGGCGCCGCCGGACGGCCCGGTCTGGACTTCACCATGCCGCTGATCGTCTACATGTTCGTGGCGTCGATCGGCACCGACTACAACATCCTGATGATCGCCCGGATCCGCGAGGAGATGCGGGAGGGCCGCACCGCGCGGGAGGCCGCCGCGGTGGCGCTGCGCCGGGCCGGGCCGCCGGTGGCCGCGGCCGGGGTGATCCTGGCGGCGTCGTTCGGGGCGCTGACGGTGTCGGCGACGCTGGCGCAGGTCGGCTTCGCGGTGGCGGTCGGGATCCTGCTGTCCACGTTCGTGCTGAGCTGGCTGCTGGTGCCGGCGCTGACGGCGCTGCTGGGCCGGGCCGCGTTCTGGCCAGCAAAGGTCCAGGCTCCGGAATATCGGATCCAACATGAATTAGTAGATGTCCACTGATCTGTGTCGGGCGGGTTCGGTGAGAATGGGTTCGGTGAGGACGATGGGGCGGCGGGTCGGGCGCGATCTGCGCGAGCTGCTGATCAGCGGCGGGATGGGCCTGGCGGCCAGCTTGCTGCTGCCGCTCACGCCGGTCGCGCTCGTCCTGTGCCTCGTCGGCGGGCTCGGCCTGCCCGTCCTGGTCGAGGTGGTCGGGGTGACCCGCCGGATGGCCGGCGCGCGCCGGCGCCGGAGCACCCCGGCCATCGCCTCGGCGTACGCGCCGCTGCCGGCCGGGGTGCTGGGCCGGGTCCGGACGATCCTCACCGACCCGGCCACCTGGCGCGACCTGGCCTGGCTGGCGGTCCAGGTGCCGGCCGGCATCCTGGCGATCGTGCTGGCCGGCCTGTGGCTCACCGGGGCGCAGGGCATCCTCATGCCGCTGATCTACGCGCTGGTGCCCCGGGACACCCGGTTCGACTACCAGGGGATCCCGATCACCGACTGGAAGACGGCGTTCCTCGTCATCCCGATCGGCGTGCTGGCCGTCCTCGCCGCCTACTGGGGGCCGCGGGCGTACTTCGCGGGGGAGGGCAGGCTCGCCCGCCGGCTGCTCGCGCCGACCACTGCCGCACGCCTGGCCGCCCAGGTCGAGCACCTGGCGCAGACCCGGGCCGCGGCGGTGGACGCGTCGGCCGTCGAGCTGCGCCGCATCGAGCGTGACCTGCACGACGGCGCGCAGGCCCGGCTCGTCGCGCTGACCATGAACCTGGGCATGGCGCAGGACATGTTCGACACCGACCCGGACGCCGCGAAGGCGCTGCTCGCCGACGCGCGGGCCGGCGCCCGGCAGGCCACCAGCGAGCTGCGCGACCTGGTACGCGGGATCCACCCGCCGCTGCTGGCCGACCGCGGCCTGCCCGGGGCGCTGCAGGCGCTGGCGCTGGCCAGCTCGATCCCGGTCGACCTCGACGTGCGGCTGGACCGGCGGCTCGCCGCGCCGGTCGAGTCCGCGGCGTACTTCACGGTGGCCGAGGCGCTCGCGAACGCCATCAAGCACAGTGGAGCCAGCCGCATCGCCGTGTCCGTTGTGGACGATGAGGGGTCGCTGCGGTTGCGCGTACACGATGATGGATCTGGTGGGGCGGACCCGGCCGGCGGCACCGGGCTGCGCGGCATCCAGCGGCGGCTGGCGCCCTTCGACGGCACCGTGCGGGTCACCAGCCCGGCCGGTGGTCCCACGCTCGTGGAGGCGGAGCTGCCGTGCGCGTCGTGATCGCCGAAGACCTCGTGCTGCTGCGCGACGGGATGGTCCGCATGCTGACCGCGTACGGCTTCGAGGTGGTGGCCGCGGTCGACGACGGCGCCACCCTGGCCGACACGCTGGTGGACGTGCGGCCGGACGTGGCGGTCGTGGACGTGCGGCTGCCGCCCACGTTCCGCGACGAGGGACTGCGGGCGGCGATCGCCGCGCGGCGCGCGGTGCCCGCGCTGCCGGTGCTGATCCTTTCCCAGTACGTCGAGCAGGTGTACGCCCGCGAGCTGCTCGCCGATCGGGCCGGTGCGGTGGGCTACCTGCTCAAGGACCGGGTCGGCGAGGTGCGGGACTTCGTCGACGCGGTCCGGCGGGTGGCCGCCGGCGGCACGGTGATGGACCCCGACGTGGTGGCGCAGCTGCTGGGCAGCGGCGGCCGCGGCGCCCAGCTCGCCACGCTGACCCCGCGTGAGCTGGAGGTGCTGGCCGTCATGGCCGAGGGGCGTTCCAACGGCGCCATCGCCGGCCGCCTGGTGATCACGGAGAAGGCGGTCAGCAAGCACATCAACAACATCCTGACCAAGCTGGACCTGCCGCCCGCCGACGACGACCACCGGCGGGTACTGGCGGTGCTCGCGTACCTCGGGAGCTAGTGCCCGGAGCTGGTGTAGTAGCGCGACTGCCAGCGCCAGAACCGGTACGCCAGGAACGTCAGCAGGCCGCCGACGGCGGGGGAGGCCCATGCCAGCCAGGCGGGCACGGCCAACTCGCCGGTGCGGTTCAGCAGCACGGCGGCCGGCAGGTAGGCCACGAACGCGAGCGGAAACACGAACGTCAGCCCGAACCGGGCCGCCGCGCCGAAGATCTTCAGGGGTAGCTGCCCACCTCGTTGAACACCGCGTCGATGCCGAACTTCAGCGACATCGTGCTCAGCAACCGGAACGCCAGCCCGGACGCGGCCAGCTGCAGCGACAGCTCGACCATCGCCCCGCCGAGCACCGCGAGCAGCAGGAACGCCATGGCCGCCGGCGACCAGTCCACCGGCGCCTGGAGCGAGGCGACCGCCAGCAGCAGCACGCCGCCGGCCAGGTCGCCGGTGGCGGTCAGGTGGATCCGCCGGGTGACGAGCTGGACGAGGGGGTTCGCGGGGCGGACCAGGTACCGGTCGTACTCGCCCTGGCGTACCACCTCGTCGACGCTGATGAGCTGCCCGAACGGCACGATCCACAGGCCGTGGGCGGTGAGCCGGATGGCGTACAGGAAGGCGACCTCGCCCAGCGTCCAGCCGCCGACGGTGCCGAACCGGCTCAGCACCGCCCAGATGAACGCCAGCCCCACGCCCTGGTAGCAGATCCCGCCGATCACGTTGATGAGGAAGTTCGCCCGGTACTGCACCTCGGCGCGCAGGGCCGCCCCGAGCAGGATCCAATACGCGCGCACCGTCAGCCGCCCTGCACCACGACGCGGTAGACGGCGCGGGACCAGACCAGCCGGGCCAGGGCGGCGAGCAGGCCCACCCACAGCACCTGGACGCCCAGCGCGGCGGCCAAGCCCGAGCCGTGCAGTTGGCCGAGGTACGCGGCGGTCGGCGTGTACGCGGTGGCCTGGAACGGCAGCAGCTGTGCCACCAGCCGCAGCGGCTCCGGCATGAACCACAGCGGCACCAGCGCGCCGGACAGGAACTGAGCCGCCACCCGGTAGATCATGAACATGCCGGTCGTCTCCAGCGTCCAGAACGCGACCATGCCCACCGTCAGCGCCAGCAACTGCGTGATCACGTACGCGAGCAGCAGGCTCACCGCGTAGCAGACCGCGGCGAGCGCCGAGGCCGGGGCCGCCGCGCCGCCCACCAGCAGCGCGAACGGCAGGACCACCAGGATGAACGGCAGGGTGGCCGCGGTGCCGCCGACCTGCCCGGCGAGCATCTGGCCGCAGAAGCCGACCGGTCGCAGCAGGTCCATGGCGACCTTGCCCTCGCGGACCCGCTGCGGGATCTGGGAGAACCGCCACGACGTGAACAGGGCATACTGCACCGACACCAGCGTCGCGTACGCGATCATGGTGTGCACGGACACGCCGGCGGCGACCTCGCGGTCCGCGTAGACCGCGGTCCACACCACCCGCAGCAGGTAGATCTGCACCAGCAGCAGGCCGAGCGTGAGCAGGAAGTCGGCGCGGTACGTCAGCACCGTGGCGAACTGCATCCGGGCGCAGGCCAGGTAGCGGCTCACGAGCGGTCGCCGGCGGCGTAGATCTGGTGGATCACGCCCTCCAGGTCGGGCTCCACGATGGACAGATCGGTGACCGGGTACGCCGCGAGCACCGCCCCGATCAGGTCGGCAACCTGCGTGCGGGCCGGGTCGAAGCGCAGCCACGACCGCCCGTCCTCGTGCTTGGTGGTCCGCGCGCCGGGCACCTCGATCCGCTCCTCCGCGTGCACCACCAGCTCCCGGTACGGCGCGTAGCGGGCCTTCAACGACGCCACGTCGCCGTCGTACAGGACCGTGCCGTGGTCGATCAGGATGATGCGCCGGCACAGCCGTTCCACATCGTCCAGGTCGTGGGTGGTCAGGATGACCGTGGTGCCGGAGTCGGCGTTCAGCTGGCCCACGAACGCGCGGATCCGTTCCTTGGCCACCACGTCCAGGCCCACCGTCGGCTCATCCAGGTAGAGGATGCGCGGCTCGTACAGCATCGCGGCCGCCAGGTCCCCGCGCATCCGCTGCCCCAGCGACAGCTGCCGCACCGGCGTGTCCAGGAACTCGCCCAGCCCGAGCAGCTCGGTGAAGCGTTCCTCGTTGCGCCGGAACCGGTCCGCCGGCACCTGGTACAGCTTGCCGATCAGCGTGAGCGAGTCGCGCAGCGGCAGATCCCACCACAGCTGGCTGCGCTGGCCGAACACCACACCGATCTGCCGGGCGTTGCGCTCCCGGTCCCGCCACGGCGTCACGCCGGCCACCTCGACCACGCCGGACGTCGGCACCAGGATCCCGGTGAGCATCTTGATGGTCGTGGACTTGCCGGCACCGTTCGGGCCGAGGTAGCCGACCAGCTCGCCCGGCTCGATCGCGAAGGTGACCCCGTCCACCGCCCGGTTCACCGTGTACTGGCGGGAGAACAGCGTACGCAGCCCGCCGAGCGGGCCGCGGTACCGCCGGGGCCGGCGGAACTCCTTGACCAGCCCCTCCACCCGGATGATCGACACGACTGGACACCCTGCCATTTCTCCCGGTCGGGGACAACCTGCGGGGCCCTTGGACCCGACAGATGGGTGAGGGCCGGCGGCCAACCTGAGGAGACGGCGATGACGGCGTCCGACGAGACGATGATGCGCGACCTGATGTCGACAGTGGACCCGCCACCCACCCGGATCGACCTGTCCGAGTTGGTGCGGAACGGCCGGCGGGCCGCCCGTCGCCGCACCCGGTCGGCCGTGGCGGTGGTGGGCGTGTTCGCGGTCCTGCTCGCCGCGTTCGCCGCGGTGACCGGCCTCGGCGCGACCCGCGGCGGCGACACCGGGCCACCGGCCGTGCGGCCCGCGCCCGGCTGCACCGTCGAACGGCTGGCGCTGCCCGACGGCACCCGGTACGGCTCGGTCAGCGCCGCCTCGCCGGACGGCCGCTACCTGGCCGGCTTCGCCGCCGGGGACGGGACGGCGACGCCGGTCCGCTGGGAGGGGCCGCGCCCCCAGCCGATCCGGGGCATCCGCGCGGGCATCGCCACCGGCGTGAACGACAGCGGAGTCGTGGTCGGCCGGACCCTGGGCGCCGATGGCCGTCAGACGGCCTGGGCGTACGCCGGCGACACGGTCGCCGAACTGCCCATCCCGGCGGGGTTCGACGGCGCCGCGGCGTACTCGATCAACAAGGCCGGCCACGTCGCCGGCGTGCTGTTCGGCGGCGGCCGGACGGCGGCGGCGGTCTGGTACGGCGCCACCGCGGACGCCCGGGTGGTCGTGCTGGCCGCGAAGGGCGAGGCGATGGCGTTCGGCATCGCCGACTCCGGGGTGGTCGTCGGCGCGCGGAACGGCGGCGGCCCCTACCGGTGGGACGCCGACGGGCGGGGCGGCCCGCTAGCCCAGCCGCCCGGAACAGCCGGCGGGGAGGCGCTCGGCGTGCGCGGCGACTGGGCGTACGGGCAGCTCGACGACGCGGACCGGCCGGCGCCGGACCTGCTGGGCGGCGTTCTGCGGCCCGCCGAGCGGCGCATCGCGGTCCGCTGGAACCTGCGTACCGGCGAAGCCACCGCCGTGGCCGCCGGCCGGACGGGTGCGATCAGCGCCGGTGGGCTGCTCGTGGTCAACCAGTCCGACGGCACCGCGACGCTGGTAGCGCCGGACGGTACGCGGCGCACGCTGCCGCACCTGGCCGGCTCCGGCCCCAGCAACGCCAACGCGTTCAACACCGACGGCACCCTGATCGCCGGCGACAGCGCGCGCACCCCGGCCCGCTGGACCTGCGGGACCGGGGCGCGCTAGCCGCGGAGTGCTCTTAGGAGGCGGGTTCGCCGCTTGGTACGGCGAGTGCGGTGTTCAGGGATGCGGGGGTGCCGAAGTTGGGGGTGCCGTCGGCGTTCCAGGTGAATTTTTGGGCGCGGGTGGAGCGGTTCATGTCGCAGCCGCCGCTGGTGGAGCTGTTGGCGTGGTAGACGATCCAGTCTTCGGTGCCGTCGGGGGATTTGAAGAAGCCGTTGTGGCCGGGTCCGTAGACGCCGTTGGCGTTGGAGCGTTGGAAGACGGGGTTGGCTGATTTGGTCCAGGAGGAGGACAGGAGTGGGTCGCCGCCGTTGTAGGTGAGCATGCCGAGTTTGTAGTCGGGGGTGGAGCAGTGTGAGGCGGAGTAGATGATGAAGGTTCTGCCGTTGCGTTGCAGGACTTCGCCGCCTTCGTTGACCGCGCCACCCACGGTTTCCCACGAGTAGGTGGGGGTGGACAGGGTCCGGCGGGTGCCGGAGGCGGTCCAGGGGTTGGACAGCGGGCGGATGAACATGGGTTGGGATCCGTTGTAGAACGTGCCGAGCAAATAGAGTTGGCCGTTGAGTTGCAGGATGCCGGGGTCGAGTTCCCAGGTGTTGTCCGCGGTCGGGTCGAGCATGTCGGCCTTGAACGTGTAGGGGCCCATCGGGTCCAGGCCGGCGCTTTCCAGCACGTGGATGCGTTGGGTGCCCAGGTTGTAGGGCTCTTGGCCGGCGGTGTAGTAGAAGTACCAGCGTTGCCCGCTCGGCCCGTTGAGCAGATGGAACTCCGGCGCCCACATCGTGCCGGCACCGTTCGGCCGGGTGAGGGTGAACAGCAGGGTGTCGGGGGCGGTGCGCAGCCCACCGAGCGTGGCCGACTTGCGCATCGTGATCGTGTTGTTCCACGTCGTCGTGGCCAGGTAGTAGAAGCCGTTGTAGTACGTCAACCACGGATCCGGACCTTGCGCCTTCAACGGGTTGTTGAAGGTCCGGTTGTTCGGCGGCGGCGTGGTCGGCGGGGCGCTGGTGGGCGGCGCGGTGGTCGGTGCGGCCGTGGTCGGCGCGGTGGTCGGGGTAACTCCGCCGGTGCAGGTGGTGCCGTTGAGGGCGAAGCTGGTCGGCACCGGGTTGCTGCCGGTCCAGGAGCCGTTGAAGCCGAACGCCGTGCTGCCGTTGGTGGCGATGGTGGCGTTGTAGGACATGTTCCGGGCGGTCACCGCGGCGCCGCTCTGCGTCACTGTCGCGTTCCATGCCTGGGTGACCGTCTGCCCGGCGGTGTACGACCAGGTCAGCGTCCACCCGTTGATCGGGTCGCCGAGGTTGGTGATGTTGACGTTGCCGGTGAAGCCGCTCGGCCACTGCGAGCCGACCGTGTATGCCACGGAGCAGCCGGCCGCGGCGGACGCGGCGGTCACGGCGGTAACGCTTCCCACCACGCCGACGGCCACCACCGTGGCCGCGGCGAGGAGGACGCGAGGACGCGCTTTGCGCATGTCAGGACTCCCGGGGGTATGCCGATGGGTGCGAAGGCGGTGCCCGGGAGCCGACTCGCGAGAGTCTCAAACTATACAGTCAGATCAATCGATGCAAGCGCGCCTCAGTAGCGGTAGTGGTCCGCCTTGTACGGCCCGGCGACGTCGACGCCGAGGTACTCGGCCTGCTTCTTGGTCAGCGTGGTCAGGCGCGCGCCGAGCGCGTCCAGGTGCAGCCGGGCGACCTCCTCGTCGAGGTGCTTGGGCAGCATGTAGACCCGGTTCTCGTACGCGTCGGGCTTGGTGAACAGCTCGATCTGGGCGAGGGTCTGGTTGGCGAACGAGTTGGACATGACGAAGCTCGGGTGCCCGGTGGCGTTGCCCAGGTTGAGCAGCCGCCCCTCGGACAGCACCAGGATCGAGTGCCCGTCGGGGAACCGCCACTCGTGCACCTGCGGCTTGACCTCGATCCGTTCGATCCCGGGAACGCGGGCCAGGCCCGCCATGTCGATCTCGGTGTCGAAGTGGCCCACGTTCCCGACGATCGCGTTGTGCTTCATCCGGCCCATCTGCTCGGCGCTGATGATGTCGGTGCCACCGGTCGTGGTGATGAACAGGTCCGCCTCGGCGACCACGTCGTCGAGGAGCACCACCTGCAGGCCGTCCATCGCGGCCTGTAGCGCGCAGATCGGGTCGATCTCGGTGACCACGACCCGGGCACCCTGCCCGCGCAGCGACTGCGCCGCTCCCTTGCCGACGTCGCCGTACCCGCAGACGACGACGATCTTGCCGCCGAGCATGACGTCGGTGGCGCGGTTGATGCCGTCCACGAGCGAGTGCCGGATGCCGTACTTGTTGTCGAACTTCGACTTCGTGACCGAGTCGTTGACGTTGATGGCCGGGAAGAGCAGGCGGCCCTCGGCGGCGAGCTTGTAGAGGCGGCCGACGCCGTTGGTGGTCTCCTCGGAGACGCCCCGCATGCCGGCGGCGATCCGGGTGAAGCGGCGGCCGTCCGCGGCCAGGCTGGCGGACAGCGTGTCCAGGATCAGCCGGTACTCCTCGTGGTCGTGCTCGCCGGCCTGCGGCACCGCGCCGGCCGCCTCGAACTCGACGCCCTTGTGGATCAGCAGGGTGGCGTCGCCGCCGTCGTCGACCAGCATGTTGGGCCCCTGCCCGTCGCCGAAGTCGAAGAGCTGGTCGGTGCACCACCAGTACTCGGCGAGCGTCTCGCCCTTCCAGGCGAACACCGGGCTGCCCGCCGGCCGCTCGACGGTGCCGGTCGGGCCGACGACGACGGCCGCGGCGGCCTCGTCCTGGGTGGAGAAGATGTTGCAGGACACCCAGCGGACCTGCGCGCCCAGCGCGGCGAGGGTCTCGATGAGGACGGCGGTCTGCACGGTCATGTGCAGCGAGCCGGCGACGCGGGCGCCGCGCAGCGGCTGGTCCGCGGCGAACCGGCGGCGCAGCTCCATCAGGCCGGGCATCTCGTGCTCGGCCAGCCGGATCTGGTGCCGGCCGGCGGTGGCCAGCGAGAGGTCCGCCACCGCGAAGTCGAGGCCATTGACGTGTTGCAAACGGGTGCTCACGAAGAAGGCACCTCCTGTAATAGGAGGCGCCCTTGCGGATTTCGCATGGCCGAGCGTGGCGGGTTGTTGAAACCCGTTGCAGCGCCTCTCGGCCTGTTTCGACGTTACGTCGGGCGCACCCTCGGGTCAAGCACCGCGTACGTGAGGTCCACCGCGAGGTTGGCGAGCACCACGAACGCCGACGCCACCAGGACGATGCCCACGATGACCGGCAGGTCCTGGGTGGTGACCGACTGGACGGCGAGCTGGCCGAGGCCGGGCAGCCCGAAGACGTTCTCGGTGATGATGGCGCCGCCGAGCAGCGCGCCCACGTCGATGCCCAGCTGGGTGGCGACCGGGGTGAGCGCGCTGCGCAGCGCGTGCCGGTAGATGACGCGCCGCTCCGACAGGCCCTTGGAGCGCGCGGTGCGGATGTAGTCCTCGTCCAGCACCTCCAGCAGCGCCGCCCGGGTCAGCCGGGAGTAGGTGGCGGCGGACACCAGCGCGAGGGTCAGCCACGGCAGCACGAGATGCTGCGCCCACTGGCCGGGACTCTGCGTCAGCGGGACGTACCCGCCGCCGGGGAAGGCGTCGATGCCGGCCAGGTGCAGCCGGAAGAAGAGAAAGTACAAAAGCAACAGTCCAACCAGGAACGTGGGCATCGACAGGCCGCCGAGCACGAAGACCGTCGCCGTGCGGTCGAGGAGGCTGCGCGGGCGCCGCGCGGCCATCACCCCGATGCCCACACCCAGGATCAGCCACAGTACGGCGCCGCCGAGGGTCAGCGAGAGGGTGACCGGGAGCCGGGTGGCGATCAGCGAACGCACCGGCTCGGAGTTGTAGTACGAGTAACCGAGGTCGCCGTGCAGCAGCCGGCTCAGGAAGTGGCCGTACTGGGACAGCACCGATTGGTCCAGCCCGAGCCGGTGCCGGACGAGGGCGACCGTCTCCGGGGTGGCCTGCCGGCCGGCGATCGTCCGTGCCGGGTCGTGCGGGGCGACGAAGAAGAGCGCGAACACGGCCACGCTGATCAGCCACAGCACCAGAACGCCGAAGAGCAGCCGCCGGACGATGAATCTGACCATCTTTCACCCCAGTGCGTCGCGGACGCTGTCGCCCAGCAGGTTGAAGGCAAGGGTGGTAATCAGCAGCGCCAGCCCGGGAAAGAGCACGAACCACCAGGCCACCTGGTAATACTGCAACGAGTCGGACAGCATGTTGCCCCAGGTCGGCGTCGGCGGCACCACGCCCATGCCGAGAAACGACAGCGTCGCCTCGAAGACGATGGCGGTCGGGATCAGCAGCGTGGTGTACACGATCACCGGCGCGACCAGGTTGGGCAGCACGTCGACGAACATGATGCGCAGGTCGCTCGCGCCCAGCGACCGGGCGGCCGCCACGTACTCACGCTCCCGGATGGACAGTGTCTGCCCGCGTACGATCCGGCCCACCGCGGCCCACGAGAAGAACGCGATGACGAGGATCGACACGATCAGGCTCGGCCCCGCGACCGACACCAGCGCGATCGCGAAGAGCAGGAACGGGAACGACAGCACCACGTCCATGAACCGGGCCAGGACGGTGTCGGTGGCGCCGCGGAAGTAGCCGGCGGTCACTCCTATCACGACACCCAGCGCCACGGCGAGCACAGTGGACAGTACGCCGACGATCAGCGAAACCCGGGTGCCGTAGGCGATCCGGACCAGCACGTCCCGGCCCAGGTTGTCGGTGCCCAGCAGGAAGTGGCGGCTCGGCCCGACCGGGAGCCCGGCCGGCGTCAGGCCGGTGTCCCGGTACTGGGTGTCCGGGTCGTGGCCGACGAGGTGGGCGATCAACGGCGCGGCGAGCGCGACCACGACGAGGGTGACGATGACCGCGGCCGAGGCGATCGCCACCCGGTCGTGGCGCAGCCGGGCGAAGGCGAGCCGCAGCGGGCCGCGGCCCTCGATGCCGGCGGCTGTGCCTGCTGATTCGCTCGCTCGCGCGGCGCTGAAGGCGACGTCTTTCCTCGTCGCTGCGCTCCTCAGTCCAGACGCCGCCGCGCCAGCTCGCTCGCTCACGCCGCGACCAGTTCACTCGTCGAGTCGACCGGGAAGTGGCACGCGGTGGCGTGGCTTTCCGGATCCGCGTCGCGGGACACCAGATGCGGCTCCTCCAGAGCGCAGCGATCCTGAGCCTTGGGACAGCGCGGGTGGAACCGGCAGCCCTTCGGCGGGTCCACAGGGGACGGCACGTCGCCGCTGAGCAGGATCCGCTGCCGCCGGTCGGCCAGGTCCGGGTCGGCGACCGGCGCCGCGGACAGCAGCGCCGCCGTGTACGGGTGCCGCGGCCGGGCGTACAACTCGGGCGCGGGCGCCACCTCCACGATCCGGCCCAGATACATCACCGCGACCCGGTCGCTGACGTGGCGTACCACGGACAGGTCGTGCGAGATGAACACGTACGTGAGGCCCAGCAGGTCCTGCAGCTCGTCGAGCAGGTTGATCACCTGCGCCTGGATCGACACGTCGAGGGCGGACACGGGTTCGTCGCAGACCAGCAGCTTCGGGCGCAGGGCCAGCGCGCGGGCGACGCCGATGCGCTGGCGCTGCCCGCCGGAGAACTCGGCCGGGAAGCGGTTGTAGTGCTCCGGGTTCAGCCCGACCAGCTCCATCAGCTCCTTGACCCGGCGGCGCCGGTCCCGGCCGTCGGCGATGCGGTGGATGGCGAACGGATCGCCGATGATCGACCCCACCCGGCGGCGCGGGTTCAGCGAGCCGTACGGGTCCTGGAAGATCATCTGGACGTCGCGGCGGATCGGGGCGAGCTCCCGCCGGGACAGCCGGGTGATGTCCCGGCCGTCGAAGACGATCCGCCCGCCGGTCAGGTCGTCGAGCCGGCAGATGAGCCGGGCCAACGTGGACTTGCCGCAGCCGGTCTCGCCGACCAGGCCGAGCGTCTCGCCGCGGCGTACCGTCAGGCTGACCCCGTCGACGGCGTGTACCGCGCCGGCGCGGCCCTTGAGCGGGAAGTGCCGGACGGCCTCGTCGACCTGGAGCAGATTCATGCCGCCACGCTCCTCTGTGCCCGCGTCGCCGGCAGCCAGCAGGCTGACCGGTGGCCGGCACCGCCGGCCACCGGCAGTAGTCCGGGCTCGTCCACCCGGCACCGATCCAGCACGTACTCGCAGCGGGGTGGAAGGGGCACCCTCGCGGCAGGCGGATCGGGCTGGGCGGCTGCCCGGGAATCGGCCGGAGCCGTCCACCGCCCACAGTGGACGGCACCGAACCGAGCAGGCCGAGCGTGTACGGGTGGTGCGCCCGGTAATAAAGAGTGTGCCGGTCCGCCACCTCCACCACTCGGCCCGCGTACATGACGAGAACCTCGTCGGCCAACTGGGCGACGACGCCCAGGTCGTGCGTGATGATGATCAGAGCCATGCCGAGTTCCCGTCGCAGGCGCATCAACAGGTCCAGGATCTGCGCCTGCACGGTCGCGTCCAGCGCCGTGGTGGGCTCGTCGGCGATGACGATCGTCGGGTCCAGAGCGAGCGCCATCGCGATCATCACGCGCTGCCGCATGCCGCCGGAGAACTTGTGCGGGTAGTCGTCGACCCGCTCCCGCGCGTTCGGGATGCCGACCGTGCCGAGCAGGTCGATCGCCCGCCGGTGTGCCTCCGCGCGGCGGACCGGGGCGTGTGCGCGGATCGCCTCCTCGATCTGCCAGCCCACCGTGTACAGCGGGTGCAGGCTGGACAGCGGGTCCTGGAACACCATGGCGATCCGGGCGCCGCGGATGCCCCGCAACTCGGGCTCCGGCATGCTCAGCAGGTCCCGGTCGGCGAAGAGCGCCCGGCCGCCGACGGTGGCCCCGCGGGCGAGCCCGAGCAGGCTGAGCGCGGCCACGCTCTTGCCCGAACCGGACTCGCCCACGATCCCCAGGGTCCTGCCCGCCTCCAGGCCGAACGACACTCCGCGTACCGCTTGTACCGTGCCGTCGGGCGTGGCGAACGAGACGGACAGGTCGCTGACGTCGAGCAGGCTCATGGCTGCAGCCAGATCTGCGTCACGTCGTACGCCTGGGCGAACGGCCAGAAGATGGCGTTGTGCACCCGCGAGGAGCGGAACAGCGCGGTCTTCTGCGTCTGGAACGGCACGATCGCCGCGTCGTTCATGATCTGCTCGTCGGCCTGGTGCCAGTACGTCGCGGCCGTGTCCTGGTCGGGCGCGGACAGCGCCTTGTCGATCAGCGCGTTGACCGCCGGGTTGTCGTAGTCGCCGTAGTCGACGGAGTTGGGCCCGTAGTGCCGGCCGTCGAAGAGCGGCTCGATGATGGCCCGCCCGTTGTTGCCGTACCAGTCGGGGACCCAGCCCGGCTCGGTGATGTCCCAGACCCCGCGCCTGGCCGCATCCGGGCTGTTGAGGTACTTGCCGTAGTAGTCACCCTGGTTGACCGGGATGAGCTTGTCGGTGATGCCGCACTTCTTCAGGTCGGCCTGCACCGCCTGCGCCACGGCCGGGTGGTTGCCGGCGTTGCGGTAGACGTCCTTGATCGTGATCCCGTTCGGGTAGCCGGCGTCGGCGAGCATCTGCTTGCACTTGCCGGGGTCGCCCTTGCTATCCGCCGTCGCGTACGGGTCGAACTGCTGGTAGCCCACGTTGCCGGGCGGTATCACCTGGCCGAGCGGCGTGTTGACGGCCGGCCCGCCGTACACCTGCCCGATCGCCACCTTGTCGATGGCGTACTCGATGGCCTGGCGCACCTTGACGTTCTTCAGCGCGCTGTTCGACGTCGGGCTCTGCAGGTTGAACAGCAGGTACGGGTTGGTGTCCAGGGCCGGGTAGAGGCCCAGCCGGTCGTCCTTGGCCGCCTGCAGCGCCGGGATGTTCGCGGTCGGCACCACGGTGTCCCATTCCAGGTCCGCCGTCCCGGCCTGGATCTGCTGCTGGACCGGGCCGGCGTCCTGGCCCATGGTGACCGTGATGTGGTCGACGTACTGGTGGCGCAGCGGGTCGGTGCTCTGGTCCCACGCCGGGTTCCGGTCCAGGTCGATCTCCTGGTTGGCCTTGTACTTCACGATCTGGTACGGGCCGTCGGAGATGGTGTGCTGCCGGAACGTGGCGTCGTCGGGCACGTAGTTCAGGTACTCCTTGGGCACCGGCGAGGCGAACGGCATCGCCAGGATGTTGACGAAGTCGCTGGCCGGCTGGGTCAGCGTGAACACCAGCGTGTGGTCGTCGGTGGCCCGGACGCCGGAGATGTCGTGCCCGTTGACATACGCCGCGATCGCCGACGCCGTGCCGGGCACCTTGGCGAAGCCGTCGCAGTACGCCGTCATCCCGACGATGGTGTTTTCGTAGTAGCCGGGCGCGCCGACCGGGCTGACCGGGTTGCACAGCCGCTTGAGGCCGAGCACCGCGTCCTGCGCGGTCACGTCGCGCGCCGGCGTCGTGTTCCACTTGACGCCCGTGCGCAGATGGATCGTGTACGTCTTGCCGTCCGCGCTGATGCCGCCGTTGTCCTTGGTCGGCAGTTCGCTGGCGAGGTCCGCGACCGGGGTGTTCGCCGCGGTCGTGTCGGTCGTCGCGGGATAGCTGAACAGCTGGCGGGTGAACGCCCGCACCAGCGTGTAGCTTGCCGTGTAGTAGGCGCTGGCGGTGTCGAGGTGGTCGACGTCGCTGCTGCCCAGCAGCTTGAGCGTACCGCCCTGGACCGGCTGGTCGCCGGAGGACGCACCGCCCCCGCTGCTGCTGCCGCAGGCGGCAAGGGTGACCGCCATGACGGACAGGATGGATACGGTGGCCGCGGTTGTTACCGGGCCACGTCGCCGGGATGCCATCTCGCTCCTTCCCGATCGGGTGACGAGATGACGTTGCGCCCCGGATGATGAGACGACGATGAGAACGGGAATAAGGGGTTCCGTGACCGTAGAGACGCAGACCCGGGTCCGGGGCAGTACCGTCGCGTTCCCCGCGTTTTGGCTGCTCCTGGTGGGTGCCGCGGAGGCCGCCGCGCTGGTGGCGCTGTGGCGCTTCTTCGTGCGCGGCGAGCCGGGCCAACTCCTCGACACGATCGCCCTGGCCGGCAACACCATCGGCCAGGACCGGGTCGACGGGCTGGCCAACACCGTACTCAACGCGGTGTCCCTGACGTCGCTGGCCGTCGCGACCGCGATCGTCGCGGTGGTCGCGCTGGCCCGGGGCCGGCTGCTGCTGACGCTGGTGGCCACCGCGTTCGTGGTGGGGCCAACCTGACGACCCAGGTGCTCAAACACGGCCTCTACCGGCCCGACTTCGGCATCGATCCGGAACGCGCGAGCGCCGGCAACAGCTTCCCCAGCGGCCACGCCACGGTGGCCATGTCGGTGGTCGTCGCGCTCGTGCTGGTGCTGCCGCCCCGGGTACGCGGGCTGGCGGCGGTGGCCGGAGCCGGGTACGCCACGGTGGCCGGCGTCGCCACCATGTCGCTCGGCTGGCACCGCCCCAGCGACGTGGCCGGGGCGGTGCTGATCGTCGGCGGGTGGGCGGCCGCGGCCGGGCTGCTGCTGGTGCTGGCCCAGGGCCGGGACGCCTACGTGCGGACCGGGGACGCCCACCCGTTCGCGGCGGTGGCGCTGATGATCACCGGGCTGGCGCTGCTCGCGGCGGCGGCCTGGGCGTACCGGGCCACCGACGCCGCGAGCACGACGCCGGTCGACGAGATGGGCCGGACCACGCTGCTGACCGCGTACGCCGGGGCCGCCGCCGGCATCGCCGGCGTCACCTGCACGGTGCTGGCGCTGACCCTGGCCACCGTGCACCGCATCGTGCCGTGGCGGACCGCCTAGGTCAGCTGGTTGGGCCTGAGCGCCTCCAGGGTCCGGCTGACCAGCACACCGAGCAGGATCGCCACGATCGATATCAGCCAGATCGTCATCCAGCGCGGTGCCTCGGTCTGGATCAGGCCGTGGTTGGCCACGACGAGCACGGCGCTGGCCAGGACGGTGCCGGCGATGCCACCGCGCCCGCCGAACACGCTGACCCCGCCGAGCAGCGCCGCACCGATCGCGATCAGGAGCCGCCCGCCGTCGTCGCCCGGCGCCGCGGCGGCCAGGTACGACACGATGACCAGCCCGGCGAGCGCGGCGAGCACGCTGGAGCCACCGATCCCGACCAGCGCGCCGACCAGCCGCGACGGTTGGAAGCGAACCTTGTCACCGCCCAGGTCGGCCGGCGTACGGCTGGCGCCGAGCGCCGCCCGGACGGCCGGCACCTGCCACAACAGGCCGCCGCCGATGGAGATCACCAGGAGCAGCAGCGTCCACAGCACGGCGGTGCCGGTGCCGGGCGGCCCGCTGCCCAGCGGCAGGACCAGGCCGTCGGTGAGCCCGTACGTCGCTGCCTGCGTGATCGCCAACCCGCCGAGCGTGACCGCCCACGCCGGGGCCGAGGTGAGCCCGGTCAGCACGCCCAGCACCAGTCCGATGAGGAGCGCCAGGGCCACCGCGGCGACGCCGGCCAGCACGCCGGACCAGTCCTCCTGCGTGAGCTTGGCGTACACGCACCCGGTCAGCACGGCGATCCCGCCGATCGCCAGGTTCGGTGTGGCGGTCCGCAGCGACAGGGCGAACGCGCTGGCCAGCAGGCCGACGTTGGCCAGGTTGAACCACACGAACGAGCCGCGGAACAGGTCGCCGGTGGCGGTCACCACGAGCACGGCGACCAGGAGGACGAGGAACAGCACGCCTTCCCAGACCAGGTGAGGCAGGATCGCCCGGTATCGGGACATCAACGCTCCTTCGGGGGTTGGGGGCCCCGAACATAGCGGGTACGTGCTACCGTTGGTTGATCGCATCCGCGGATGCCGGCTGACGCTTCGCCGCCCGCATATCTGACTCGCCCGCATGGTTCTCTCCTCCGGTTTCCTTACTCCGGACCTCACTTCATGGGAGTTTCCCTATGAGTCCACAATGGACAGATCTACCCATCTCCGGGATCGTGGATCCGGCCGGCTTCGTCCGCGCCGACGGCTACGCGCCCGGCCCCGGCGACGCGTACCTGCCGGCCGGGCTGATCCGGCGGCACGGACTGCGCGCCGGCGACCTGGTCACCGGCGCCGTGCGCGCCGGCGGCGAGCCGGCCGGCGGCGCCGGGCGGGGCGGCAAGGCCGCGCCGCTGGCCCGCCTCGACACCGTGAACGGCATGGACCCCGAACAGGCCCGCGGCCGGCCCGACTTCTACCAGCTCACCCCCATCTTCCCGCGGGACCGGCTGCGGCTGGAGACCGAACCGCACATCCTGACCACGCGCGTCATCGACCTGCTCATGCCGATCGGCAAGGGCCAGCGCGCGCTGATCGTCTCACCGCCCAAGGCCGGCAAGACGATGGTGCTGCAGGCCATCGCCAGCGCCATCACCCGCAACCACCCCGAGTGCCACCTGATGGTGCTGCTCGTCGACGAGCGCCCGGAGGAGGTCACCGACATGCGCCGGTCGGTCAAGGGCGAGGTCGTCGCCTCGCCGTTCGACCGGCCGCCGCACGAGCACACCGCCGTCGCCGAGCTCGCCATCGAACGCGCGAAGCGCCTCGCCGAGCTCGGCCACGACGTGGTGGTGCTGCTGGACTCGCTGACCCGGCTCGGCCGCGCGTACAACCTGGCCGCCCCCGCGAGCGGGCGGATCCTGTCCGGCGGCATCAGCACCACCGCGCTGCACCCGCCCAAGAGGCTGCTCGGCGCCGCCCGCGCCCTGGAAGAGGGCGGCTCGCTGACCATCGTCGCCAGCACGCTGGTCGAGACCGGCTCGGCCGGCGACACCCTGATCTACGAGGAGTACAAGGGGACCGGCAACGCCGAGCTGCGCCTGGACCGCCGGCTGGCCGACAAGCGCGTCTTCCCCGCGGTGGACGTGCACGCCTCCGGCACCCGCAAGGACGACCTGCTCCTGGCGCCGGACGAGCTGGCGGCGATCGGCCAACTGCGCCGCGCCCTGTCCACCCAGGACGCCCAGCCCTCCCTGCCGCGGCTGCTCGAGCAGCTCACCAAGACCCGCGGCAACGCCGAGTTCCTGGCCCGCTTCCGGTAGCCTGCGTCTATGCGACAGATGTCAATCACTCCCGGGCTGCGCCGCGCCGTGATCACCGCGGTGGCCCTGGTCCTGGCGGCCGCGGTCGCCCTCCTCGCCAACCCGGCCGCGCAGGCCCTCGTCCACGCCGGCATCCAGGGCAGCGGGTAGTTCGCAGGCACGCCGGGTGACCTCCCCCGACGAAGCAAGTGGCGGTCGCCGGCGACGACCACAGTGGGCTCATTGGTACTGGCCGCCATCGTGGCCGGTGCGCTGCTGCGGTACGCCGACCGCTACGCCACCAACGACGAGTTCGCCGATCAGTTCCGCGGGTGGGTCGCGGTCGCCGTCCTCTCGCTGGGCATCTGGTCCGCCCTGTTCACCCGGGGCCTGTCCACCGTCCACGAGTTCCGCCGGATGTGGCCCCGCGGGCGCGTCTGGTGGACCTGGCACTTCGGCGCGTACGCCCTGCTCGTGGCGTCCGTGCTGGCCATGCTGACGCTGAACAACGCCGGCGAGAAGATCGTCGTACCGATCGACGGCTTCCCGACGATCACCCGGACGCTGGTGCTGGTCGCCGCCACCGCCGCCGCGCCGTGGGTGCTGACCGTGTGGCTGGCCCACGAGCAACTGCGGATCCTGCGCGCCGAGGTCGACAAGGTCCGCCCTCCCGAGCTGATCGAAGAGCTCACCGTGGACAAGCTGGACGGTGCCGCGATCTCGGCCGCCGTCACGCACAGCCTGGCGGTATGGAAGGTCATCGAGCGGTGCACGCTGTCGCTGGCCCTGCTGGTGTCCACCGCCGTCTTCCTCAGCGGCGCCCTGCGTCTCGCACTGATCAACTCTCGCGCCCTGGCCGACGACGTCTTTCCCGCGTCCGCGGTGCTCAGCTACGGCGCCTTCTTCGCCGCCGTACTCGCCCTCGCGGTCGTGCCGCTCGTGCTGGCCTGGCGCTCACACGCGTTCCGCCTGGTCGAGGCCGCGCTCGGCGAGCCGAGGCACGGCATCCCCGACCAGACCTGGCTGGACGGCCGGGAGCGGCTGGAGGCACGCCTGCGCCTCGACACCAACGTGCTGCGGAGCCCCATCACCGCGGTGAGCGTCGCCTCGCCCCTGGTGACCGCGGTGCTGGCCGCTCTGGTCCCGAACGCCTGAGACTTCGCCGACTTCCTGGCACGAATGTCGCCGGATCGTCATCCCCAGGCATCGATGTCACCGCATTCGCGGCGCGCAGGCTGTAGGTATGCGTTTCCTACGAGTTGTCAGCACGTACGCGGCCGCGGTGCTTCTCACGGCGGCGGTCGCGTCGCCCGCCTCCGCCAGTGCTTCCGCCTCGTCGGTCGACGAGCCGGGAGCGGTCTTGAACCTTTCGTGGAGTGCGCCCGCGGCCTCGAACCAGGTGTTCACCACCACCTTGACCTGCCACCCGGCCGGCGGCGGCGAGGAGTGGTATCTGGACCCGGTACTGGCCTGCGGGGACCTCACGGCGGCGGGCGGGGACTTCGAGGCACTACCCGGGCGGCTGCTCAGCTGTGAGGGCGTGCAGGGCTGGGCGATCCGCACCACCGCCGCGGGCCACTGGTTCGGACAAGCGGTGAGCTACGACGAGCTGCACGCCAACTGGTGCGAGGCCAGAAAGAAGCTCGGCTGGGTCTTCACGTTCTAGCCCCTGAGGTCTCGCGTCATGATGCGCTTGCACACGTCCGTCGTAGCCCTGTTCCTTGGCCAACGACGAGGCGAAGGCGTGCGGCGCCTCGGCGAGTGCTGCGAGCCTGACGTCGCGCCAGGTCTGCCAGTCATCGGGTCCGAGACGGCGCACATGGATGCTCATGCTGGTGGTCCTCCCGGTTGGTCGCGCCGACGGTACAAACAGCGCCGGTGCCAAGCAACGGAATATCGCCCCGATTGGACATTCCATTGTCTTGCCGAGGCCGCGGTGTCACTCGCGGTGGTGGTAGGTGTTGCGGCGTGGTCGGCGCTCCAGGTCCACGTACGCGGGTGGGATGAACTCGGGCATCCCGTCCGCCGCGATCCGGACCGTCCAATGCCCACGATGGATCAACCGATGGTGGTGGCCGCACAACATGACGCTGTTGTTCAAGGTGGTGGGTCCGCCGTCGGCCCA
This sequence comes from Phytohabitans rumicis, assembly GCF_011764445.1. NCBI lineage: Bacteria > Bacillati > Actinomycetota > Actinomycetes > Micromonosporales > Micromonosporaceae > Phytohabitans > Phytohabitans rumicis. Next base: position 721,311 of record NZ_BLPG01000002.1, on the reverse strand, counting down.
CGACCGGATGTGGTGTCCGTGGCACCAGCGTGGTGGTCGGTCGCAGCCGGGGAACGCGCATCCCTTGTCCCGCAACTCCAGCGCCCGGCGTAGTGGTCCGTTGATCAGCCGGCGGGTGCGGCCGAGGTCGAGGATCTGCCCATCGCCACCCAGGACGGCGGGGATGATTTTGGCGTCGCAGGCCAGCCGGCGCACCTGCTCCGGGCTCAGCCGCTCACCGGTGTCCAGGGTGCCGACACCGAGAGCGAGGCGCAGCATGTCGAACGACACCGTCACCACCACGTGCGGCCGCTCCCCACCGCTCTCCGGCAAGTCCTCGGTGCGCATCGCCAGGTCGCAGATCTCGACCAACGCATCAGCCCGGCGCTGCGCCGGGGTGCGCACGTCTACGTCGTGGCGGGGTGCGCACAACGGATCCAACGCGGCGTTGACGGTGGCGGCGCCGTCTTCGTCCAGCCAGCCGGTCAACCGGACGCGCCCGTCACCGTGCCGGGTCAGGTGGAACGCGCGGGTCTGCCGCGCTCTGGCTTCCATGCGTTCGAGTGCGTCGGCGTCGGCGGCCTCGGCGAGTTCGGGGGCGACGTAGGCGAGGATGCCTTCGCCGTAGCGGCGCAGCGTGTTCGGCTCGAACTCGGCGGCCCGACCGATCATGGCCTTCTCCGCCTTGCCCACCACCTCAGCGGGAAGCTGCTGTAGCGCGGCCGCGATCACCTGCGCCTGCTCGGTGTTGACCAGACCGTCGGCAACCGCCTTGGCCAGGACGGGCCGCGCGTCGAGGGCTTGGGCCAGCTCCAGCATCCGCTTGGCCGCGTGCGGACTGATCCGCAAATGCTCACGCAGCCACGCTTTCGTGCTGGAGGCGTGCTGCGTGATGGCCAGACCGCGGCTGTCGATCTCTCGAACCAGCCGCGACTGCAACGCCACGACGGCCTGGGTGATGGCGTGCACGGCGTCCAAACACTCGACCAGATCCTCGTCGCGCAACGACCAGGTGGGCGTGTTGACGCCAGCGTCGGCCGTGGCCTTGAGCTGCGTCAACACGTCTGGCATCACCCATCTATTGTCGTACAGGCGTGCGAAGATCACTGCCCCGTATGGCGGCCAGTTTGTTGATCAGGGAGCAGTTCGCGCGTGTCGCCGGCGTGTCGGCGAACTTTCTGGCACGGGACCGCTCCCGGCCTCCCGGAGGTCCTGAGGTCCACATCGGACAGAGCCATCAAGGTCTCCGACGGACCACGGACTACGGATCAGATCGCCTCGACGCACGCATAGATCTTGCTCACTTTTTGTTGCCCTGGCGACGGTAGGTCACCAGCCTCCAGCACCAGGTCGATGGTGGCCGGGCGCCGGCGCTATGGCCGCTTCGCGCGTTCGAGGGACGGCGGGCTGAGCCCGGGATCTGTCAAGCTGGGTGGATGTTTGACGTCATCGTGGTGGGCGCGCGTGTCGCCGGTGCCCCGACGGCCATGCTGCTGGCGCGCCAGGGGCATCGGGTGCTGGTGGTGGATCGGGCGCAGTTTCCCAGCGACGTCATCTCCACGCACCTGCTGCATGTGCCGGCGGTGGCGACGTTGCGCCGGTGGGGTCTGCTGGAGCGGGTGCTCGCCTCGGGTCCGCCGCCGCACGAGTTCTTCCGGATGGACTTCGGCGCGTTCGCCATCGCGGGCCCGCCACCGGCCGTGGACGGCGAGCGGTACCCGTACTGCGTGCGCCGGACGGTGCTGGACAAGGTCCTGGTGGACGCCGCCGCCGAGGCCGGTGCCGAGGTGCGGGAACGGTTCACTGTGGAGGGTCTGCTCGTCGAGGACGGCGCCGTGGTGGGGATCCAGGGTCGGGATCAGTCGGGGACGCTGGTCACCGAGCGGACCCGGCTCGTGGTGGGCGCCGACGGGCTGCGGTCGACGGTGGCGCGCGCGGTCGGTGCCGGCTATTACCACGAGACTCCGGCGCTGACGGCGACCTACTACGCGTACTACCGTGGCGTCTCCGGTCGTGGCACGGAGATCTACAACCTCGGCGACCGGGCGGTCGTGGTCTTCCCGACCAACGACGACCTCGCGTGCGTCTTCGTGGCCTGTCCCACCAAGGATTTCGGGCGGTTCCGCACCGATGTGGAGGGTGAGTACCTCGCCGCGATCGACCGGGTGCCCGACCTGGCCGCGCGGGTCCGCGCCGGCGAGCGCGTCGAGCGGATGCGGGCCACCGCCGACCTACCCAACTTCTTCCGTACGGCGTGCGGGCCGGGCTGGGCGCTGGTCGGCGACGCCGGCTACCACAAGGACCCGTGCCTGGCCGCCGGCATCATGGACGCGTTCATCTGCGCGGAGTTGCTGACCGAGTCGGTCCACAGCGGACTGACGGGGGACCGGCCCATGGCGGCGGCGCTGGCCGACTACGTGACCCGCCGGGACGGGTGGTTCCTTCCGTACCTGGATCTGACCACGCAGTTGGCCGCGATGGAGCCGCCACCGCCCGAGCGGGTCGCCCTGCTCGCCGCGATCGCGGCCGATCCGGCCGAGTCGAGCCGCTTCTTCGGCGTGCTGCAGGGCAGCACACCGGTGGGGGAGTACCTCTCGCCGGACAACGTTCAGCGCATCATGGCGGCGGCCGCCGCGCGGTAGTCCGCGGCCGCCAGAGTACGGCCATGCGTTCGTGGGCGGCGACGAAGACCGGGTGGCGGGCGGGTCAATACGGTGCGGGCATGACCGAGGCGCTACTCATCCGCGACGGATTCGTCCACACCGCCGACCCCGCCGACACCGTTCACGTCCGCGGGTCGGTGCTCGCGCTGGACGGGCGGATCGCGGCGGTCGGCCCGACGCGGGAGGTCGACGCGGTGGCCGCCGGCCTGCGGCCGCGGACCATCGACGCGCGCGGCCACCTGGTGCTGCCCGGGTTCGTCAACCCGCACTGGCATGAGCAGTTCGCGGCCGTGCTTGACCCGTACGCGTCGGGTCAGCCGCCGCGTGGCCTGGTGTACGACCTCGACGACCGTCCGGGGTGGATGGCGCTCGGCGGGGACATCCAGGACATGTCGGTACGCTTCGACCGGGCGTACCAGCGGGCCACGGCGCTGGAACCGGACGAGGCCGAGGCGATCGCGCGGTACTCGCTGTGGACCCAGTTGCGCGGCGGCACCACCACGATCGGCGACGTCGGCTCGATGAACCGCCCGGAGGCGGTGGTGGCGGCGGTGCGGGCGCTGGGCATGCGCGGGGTGCTGAGCGTCTGGGCCAGCGACGCCTGCTGCCCGCCCGACGAGGACCGGTTCCGGCGTACCCGGGACGCCGGAGAGGTGCTGGCGCGGGTGGAGGCGCTGCTGCGCGACTGCGCCGCGGACGGCACCGGGCGGATCCGGGCCATGCCGTCGGTGATCTACTCGCCGAACATGATCGACGAACTCGGCGCCGGCCTGGGGGAGCTGGCCCGGCGGTTCGACACCCCGCTCGCCACGCACATCGGGGCGCTGCGCAACGAGGCCGACGTGGTGCGCGGGTACTTCGGGGAGACGCCGATCCGCCGGTTCGCCAAGCTCGGCCTGCTCACCGACCGGCTCATCGCGGTGCACTGCGCGTTCGCCGACGAGGAGGAGCGGCGGATGCTGCGCGAGGCGCGGGTGCACATCAGCCACTCGCCGGCCAAGTACGGCACGTCGGGGGAGTCCGGCCTGTCCGGCAGCCGCCAGATCATCGAGCTCTTCCGCGCCGGGCTGGACGTGTCCGTCTCCACCGACGGGCAGGCGCAGGCGGTCGGCGGGATGCCGGAGACGATGCGGCTGGCCTGGCTCGGGCACAACGAGGTGTGGTCGGACGACACGGCCGTACGGCCCAGCACGGCGCTGGCGATGGGCACCCGGCTGGCCGCCCGCGGGCTGCGCTGGGCGGACCAGATCGGCAGCCTGGAGCCGGGCAAGCAGGCCGACCTGGTGCTGGTGCCGGCGACCGACTGGCGGTACCTCTTCCGGCCCCGCCCGCTGGCCGCGTTCCTGCAGCTCGGCGGCTCCACCGACGTGGACACCGTGATCGTGGGCGGGCGCGTGCTGCTGTCCGGCGGCCGCGCCACCGAGGTGGACGAGGACGAGCTGCGGGAGCGCTTCGCCGCCGCGGTGCTGTCCGCCGCGGCCCGCACCTGGGGTACGACGGCGGACGCGATCCGCCGCGCGATGGCGGAGGTGGGCTGGTGACCCGGGCGCGCGACCTGGGCATCGCGCTGGGCGGCGAGCCGGGACCGTGGAACGCGATCACCGACGTGCCGGGCGTGGAGCTCGGCCACGTGACGCTGATCGAGGGCGACGACGTGCGTACCGGCGTCACCGCCGTGCTGCCGCGCGGCCGGGCCGGCGCGTGGCGGCCGTGCGCCGCCGGCTGGTACGCGCTGAACGGCAACGGCGAGATGACCGGCACCACGCTGATCTCCGAGACCGGCGCGCTCGGCAGCCCGATCGTGCTCACCAATACGCACGCGGTCGGCGCCGGCCACCGCGGCGTCATCGACTGGACGGTGCGCACCCACCCGGACGCCGCGGGGCGCTGGCTGCTGCCGGTGGTCGCGGAGACCTACGACGGGTACCTCAACGACGTCAACGGGGACCACGTGCGGCGCGAGCACGTGGTGCGGGCGCTGGACGGCGCCCGCGGCGGGCCGGTCGCGGAGGGCTCGGTCGGCGGCGGCACCGGCATGACCTGCTACGACCTCAAGGGCGGCGCCGGCACCGCGTCCCGGCTGGTGCGGTACGGCGCCGACGCGTACCGGGTGGGCGCCTACGTCCAGGCCAACTTCGGCACCCGGGAGGAGCTGGTGATCGCCGGCGTACCGGTGGGCCGCCGGTTGCCCGGCGACGTGCCGCGCGTACTCGATGAACTGCCGCCCGGCGCCGGCTCGGTGATCGCGGTGGTGGCGACCGACGCGCCGCTGCTGCCCGACCAGTGCCGGGCCCTGGCCCGGCGGGTGCCGCTCGGGCTGGCCCGCACGGGTACGACCGGGTCGCACTTCTCCGGGGACATCTTCCTGGCGTTCTCGGTGGGGAACGCGGACGGCTGGCCCGGCGACGGCGGGTACGGGACGCTGCGCTTCGTGCCGTGGGAGTCGATGGATCCGTTCTTCACCGCGGTGGTGGAGGCGGTCGAGGAGTCCGTCCTCAACGCGCTCGTGTCCAACTCGGCGATGACCGGCCGCGCTGATCACTCCGTTCCCGCGCTGCTCGACGTGTGGGGGTTTCGGGCCGGGGTGCCCGCGGAGCCCGTCAGGCTTGATGTCTCCGCAGGTCACCCCGGCCCGAAACCCTAGCCATAAAGTCGCGGCAGTCGATGGACCACGTCAGGTTTTGGGGCCGGGGTGGCTTGCGAAGACATCAAGCCTGACGGGCTTCGCAAGGCACCCCGGCCCCCAAAACCCCCTACCGCGACCGAAGCGAATCAACAGCCACCCGGGCGGCAGCGCCGATGGCGGCGTCGGCGACCGGGTCGCGGAAGGTCATCCGGGGAGCCGGAGGAATACGCCGACGGCGTACCGGCCGCCGTCCGGGTATTCGACGACGCCGGCCTCGTTGAAGACGAACGGGACCGTGCCGGTCTTGCCGCTGACCTTGACGTCGTCGCGCGGGAAGCCGGAGGTGAGCCGCTGCGGCCACACCTGCAGGCCCAGCTGGTGGCGTATCTCGGCGCAGGCGTCGGCGGGCAGGCCGTCGGCGCGCCAGATCCGGGACAGCAGCGTGGTGATCTCGCGCGGGGTGGTGTGCGAGGCGTGCGCCGGGTTCAGGCCGCGGGCCGCCCGGAGCCGGGCCACCATCGCGTCGTCGTACGCGCTGAACTCCTCGAACGCGGCGATCCCCAGGTCTTCGCGCATCTGGGCGAACCAGCTGCGGCAGGTGCCGACGACCCCGCTGCGGGTCAGGCCCAGCGACCGCAGCGTCGCGTTGATCGGCTCCTCGCCGAGCAGCTGGGTCAGCACGTCCGCGGCGTGGTTGTCGCTGATGCTGATCATCAGGTACGCGAGGTCGCGCAGCGACAGCTCGGTGGCGTCGCGCATCGCGGACAGGCCGAGGCCGCCGTCGGAGCGGTCGCCGGCCGGGATCGGCACCCGGGTGGTGAGGTCCAGCGCGCCGAGCGCGGCCCGCCGGCACAGCTCCACCAGCGTGAACACCTTGAAGACGCTCGCCGTCACCACCGCGTCGTCGGCGTCGACGCCGACCTCGGCGCCGGTGTCGATGTCGACGGCGTGCAGCCAGCCCCGCACGCCGGCGTCGGCGAAGACCTTCTCGACCGGGTTCATGATCCTCCTCGTCGCAGTACGCGTCCGGCGCGCCGGCCGGTGAACTGTCCGTCCTCGACCACCGGCTCGCCGGCCAGCAGCACGGTGTGGATGCCGGTGACCGGCTCGTCAGGGGTGACGTACGAGCCGGGGTGGCCGATCGTCTCCGGGTCGAACACCACCAGGTCGGCGTGGTACCCGGGCAGCGCCGCGCCCCGCCCGTGCAGGCCGAAGTGGCGGGCGGTCTGCGAGGTCGCCTTGCGCAGCGCCTCCGGCCAGGTGAGCACGCCGGTCTCGCGGACGTACCGGCCGAGCAGGGTGGGGAACGTGCCGTACGTGCGCGGGTGGGCGGGGCCGAACGGGGGTCCGCTGTCCGAGCCGACGCCGACCAGCGGGCTGGCCATGATGCGCCGCACGTCGTCCTCCGCCATCAGGTCGAGCACCACGGCCGCGGTGCTGTCCCGGCGTACGAGGTCGCACAGCGTGTCGAACGGGTCGGCGTCCCCGGCGAGGTCGGCGAGGGTGCGCCCGGCCACGGAGGCGTCGGCGTGCTTGACGACGTGCACGCCGGCCGGTTCGCTGGACGCCCATATCCCGTCGCCGGGCTCGCCGCGGGCCGCTTGGGCGCGCAGCGCGGCGCGCTGGTCCGGGTCGGCCAGCCGCCGCGCCATCGCCGCCGGGCCGCCGGCCGCGGTGGGCAGCAGCGCCGCGAGCATGGTGGCGGCCGCCCGGTACGGGTACTGGTCGCCGTACGCGTCGACGCCGGCCAGCCGCGCCGCCGCGATCCTGGCCAGGACGGCGCCCGCCTTGCCGTGGTTGTCCCGGCCGGCGGCCTTGCAGTGCGAGATCTGCAGCCGGATGCCGCCGGCCCGGGCCACCGCGACCGCCTCGTCGATGGCCTCCTCGACGTGCCGGCCCTCGTCGCGCATGTGGGTGGCGTAGACCGCGCCGTACCGGGCCGCGACCTTGGCCAGCCCGGTCAGCTCGTCGACGCCGGCGAAGGAGCCGGGCGGGTAGATCAGCCCGGTGGAGAAGCCGAGCGCGCCGGCCTCGAACGCCTCGGCCGCGAGCCGCGCCATCTCCTCGGCGGCGCCGGGGCGCAGGTCCGCGTCGGGGCCGTTCGCGGCCAGCCGCAGCGCGTGGTGCCCCACCAGGTACGCCACGTGGTTGGTCGGTCCGGCCCGCCCCACCCGGTCGAGCAGCTCGGCGAACGTGGACGGCACGATCGGCGCCGGCCCGGCCAGCATCTGGCCGTACGTGGCGGCGAGCACGGGCGCGGACGAGGGCGTGGCCGGCGCGAAGCTCATCCCGCAGTTGCCGTTGATCTCGGTGGTGACGCCCTGCAGCAGCTTGAACGGCTGCGGGTCGGGCAGCAGCGGCACCAGGTCGCTGTGCGCGTGCGCGTCGACGAAGCCGGGCGCGACGTACCGGCCGGTGCAGTCGATCTCGCGGGCGGCCGCGGGGACGTCACCGACCTCCCGAATCACACCGTCGGCGACCAGCACGTCCGCCCGTACGCCGGGCGCGCCGAGCCCGTCGAAGACGGTGCCGCCACGCAGAACAATCACGATCGCCAGTCAACCGCACCGGGCCGGGCGATGATTGGTGCCTCGCGACGACCCGGCGACCGTCCGTTCATCCGCGCCGACGAAGATCACACGCGACGACCCGCCGTACGTTTCGGCGATGGTGGCAGGCTGGCGAGACAACCCGTGGACGCGGTTCGTCGCCCGGCGCGCGGTGCGGCTGCTGGTGTCCCTGGCCGTGCTGGTGTCGTCCGCGTTCGCGCTGATCCACCTGATCCCCGGGGACCCGGTCCGCGCGGCGTTGGGCGTGACCGCGCCGGCAGACCTGGTCGCGGCCCGGCGCGCCCAGCTCGGCCTGGACCGCCCCCTGTACGAGCAGTTCTGGGCGTACGTCAGCGGCCTCTTCCGCGGTGACCTGGGCGTGTCGTCGGCGACCGGGCTGCCGGTGGCCGACGTGATCGGCCAGCGGCTGCCGGACACCCTCGCCCTGGCCGGCGCCGCGTTCGTGGTGATCCTGCTGGTCGCGGTGCCGCTCGGGGTGGCGATGGCGGTGCTGACCCGGGGCGGGCGGCGGCGCGGCGCCGAGCTGGCCTTCACCGGTGCCACCGGTGTGCTGGTGGCGGTGCCGGAGTTCCTGCTCGCGGTGGGCCTGGTGTTCGCGTTCGCGGTGACCTGGCCGGTGCTGCCGGTGGCCGGCAACGCGGGCGCCGCCGCGTACCTGCTGCCGGTCGCCGCGCTCGCGGTCGCCCCGGCGGCGGCGCTGGCCCGGGTGATCAGGGTCGAGGGGCTGGCCGTGCTGGGGCAGGACTACGTGCGCACCGCGCGGGCCAAGCGGCTGCCGGCCCGGCTGATCTACCTGCGCCACGCGCTGCCGAACATGCTGACCGCCGGGCTCACCATCGCCGGCATGATGCTCACCGGAATGATCGCCGGCACCGTGCTGGTCGAGACGATCTTCGCCTGGCCGGGCCTGGGCACCGCGTTCGTCGACGCGATCACGCAGAAGGACTACTCGCTGGCCCAGGGCATCGTGCTCGTGTACGGCGCGGCCGTGCTGCTGGTGAACTTCCTGGTCGACCTGGTGCTGTCCAAGGCCGACCCGCGCTCCACGATCCGGGAGGGCTGACATGCGGGCGCCGCGTACCCCGCTCGGACTCGCCGCCGCCCTCGCCACGGCCGCGCTGTTCGCCCTGGTGGTCGCAGGCCCGCTCGTGTGGGGCGACGCGGCGGCCCGGGACTCGGTCGTCGACCGGCTCCAGCCGCCCAGTGCCGCCCACCCGTTCGGCACCGACGAGGTGGGCCGGGACGTGCTCGCCCGGGTGCTCACCGCGACCCGCCTGTCGGTGCTGCTGGCGGTGCTGGCCACCCTGCTCGCGGTGGCGCTGGGCCTGCTGCTCGGCGCGCTGCCGTCGGTGCTCGGCCGGCGTTCCGGGCGGTTCGTCGCCGCCGCCATCAACGTGCTGGTCGCGTTCCCCGGGCTGCTGCTGGCGCTGTTCTTCGCGATCGTCTGGGGCGCCGGCGCGCGCGGCGCGGTGCTCGCGATCGGGTTGGCCGGCGCGCCGGTGTTCGCCCGGCTCACCCAGACCCTGGCCGCCTCGGTCGCCGGGCAGGACTACATCGCCGCGGCCCGGGTCGTCGGCGTCGGCCGGACCCGGATCCTCTTCCGCCACGTGCTGCCGAACATCGCCGAGCCGCTGATCGTCAACGCCACCATCGGCGCCGGCGGCGCGCTGCTCGCGTTCGCCGGCCTGTCCTTCCTGGGCCTGGGCATCCAGCCGCCCGGCTACGACTGGGGCCGGCTGCTCAACGAGGGCCTGGACCGCATCTACGTCAACCCGGCCGCCGCGCTGGCGCCGGGCCTCGCGGTGGTGCTCGCCGGCCTCACGTTCAACCTGCTGGGGGAGGCGCTCGCGGCCGCGGTGGGGCGCCGCACCGCACGCGTACCCCCGGCGTCCGCGCCGCAGCGCGCCGCGGCCCGGCCGGCGGCGCCGTCCGAGCAGACCGTTCTGCGGGTACGCGGGCTGCGCGTCTCCTTTCCGGCCCCCGATGGCGGCTGGGTGACCCCGGTCGACGGGGTGGACTTCGACGTACGCCCCGGCGAGGCGGTCGGCGTTGTCGGCGAGTCCGGTTCGGGCAAGAGCCTCACGGCGATGGCGTGCGCCGGCCTCATCGAGCGGCCCGGCCGGGTCGAGGCCGACCGGCTGGAATTCCTCGGCCACGACCTCGACCGGGCGCCCCGCTCGCTGCTGGGCACCTGCCTCGCCGTGGTCTTCCAGGACCCGATGACCTCCCTCAACCCGGCCCTGCGGGTGGGCCGCCAGCTCGCCGAGGTGGCCGAGGTGCACCAGGGGCTGTCCCGGCGGGCGGCGCTGGCCCGTGCGGTGGACCGGTTGCGTGCGGTGCGCATCGCCGACCCGGAGCGGCGGGCCCGCCAGCATCCGCACGAGCTGTCCGGCGGCATGCGGCAGCGCGCGATGATCGGCGCCGGGCTGATGGGCACGCCGCGCCTCATCGTCGCCGACGAGCCGACCACCGCCCTGGACGTGACCGTGCAGAAGCAGGTGCTGGAGCTGCTCGCCCGGGCCCGCGCGGACGCCGGCGCCGCGATCCTGTTCATCTCGCACGACATCGCGGTGGTGTCCGGCCTGTGCGATCGGGTGCTGGTCATGTACGGCGGCACCGTGGTCGAGGACCTGACCGTCGAGCGGCTGCTGTCCGGGCCGGCGCATCCGTACACCCGGGCGCTGCTCGCGTCGGTGCCGCACCTGGACACCGACCGCGACCGTCCACTCGCGACGATCCCGGGCCGGCCGCCGGATCCGGCCCGCCGGCCCCCGGGGTGCGCGTTCGCGCCCCGCTGCGACCGGGCCGACGAGCGCTGCGCCACCGACCGTCCACCATTGACCGTCCACAGTGGGCAGCACAAGGTCGCCTGCTGGAACGCGTCATGAGCGCGCTCGAATTCCAGGACGTGACGGTGCGCTTCGGCGGCCACCCGGCGGTGGACGGAGTCAGCCTCACCGTGCCCGCCGGCACCACCGTCGGGCTGGTCGGCGAGTCCGGCTCCGGCAAGTCCACATTGGCCGCCGCCGCGGTGGGCCTGCACCGGGTGGCCGGCGGGCGGGTGCTGCTGGACGGCGCCGATGTCACCCGGGTGCGCGGCCGGCGCCCCGTACAGCTGGTCTTCCAGGACCCGTACTCGTCGCTGGACCCGCGGATGCCGGTCGGCGCGTCGATCGCCGAGGCCCTGCCGGGCCGCCGCCCGCGCGGCGCCCGGGACGGCCGGGTGTGCCGCCTGCTGGAGCTCGTCCACCTCGACCCGGACGTCCGGCGGGCGCTGCCCCGCGCGCTGTCCGGCGGCCAGCGGCAGCGGGTGGCGCTGGCCCGGGCCCTCGCCGCCGAGCCCGCGGTGGTGATCGCCGACGAGATCACCTCGGCGCTCGACGTGTCCGTGCAGGGCTCGGTGCTCAACCTGATCCGCGAGCTGCAGCGCGACCTGGGCCTGACGATCCTGTTCATCTCGCACAACCTGGCCGTGGTCCGGTACGTCAGCGACGAGATCGCGGTGATGGCCGGCGGGCGGCTCGTCGAGCACGGGCCGGCCGCCCAGGTGCTCACCGCACCGGCCCACGCGCACACCCGGGCGCTGCTGGACGCGGTGCCGAAGCTGCGCTCGTCATAGCCGCCAATCGAAGGGAAACAGCATGCGAAAGCACATCGTCATAGGCAGTGTCGTCGCGCTCGCCGCCAGCACCGCCGCGTGCGGCGGATCCGACTCCGACTCCGGCACCGGGCAGCAGGTGAAAAGCGGCGGCACCTTCACCCACGCCATCGCCGCCGACCCGGGCACCCTGGACATCTTCCACTCGCCGATGGCCGTCACCCAGGTGGTCGCGGCGTACGCGTACAACACCCTGATCAGCGTCGACGGCGCCGGCGCGGTCCGGCCGTGGCTGGCGCAGAAGTGGGACGTCACGCCGACGGCCATCACGTACACGCTGAAGCCGGGGATCACCTGTTCGGACGGCAGCCCGCTGACCGCCTCGGACGTGGCCCGCAACTTCACCTACATCGCCGACCCGAAGAACACGGCCATGCAGCTCGGCGGCCAGGTCACCGCCGGCACCAAGGCCACCGCCGACGACCAGGCCCGCACGGTGACCGTCACGTCGCCGACGCCGGACTCGTTCCTGCTGGTCAAGAGCGGCAACGTGATGATCGTCTGCGCCAAGGGGCTGGACAACCCGCAGGGGTTGACGGACAAGACGATCGGCACCGGCCTGTTCGAGCTGGCGTCCGTGGCCCCAACGACCGGTACACGTTCCGCAAGCGCACCGGGTACACGTGGGGCGTCGACGGCGTCACCAGCGACACCGCCGGGCTGCCGGACACCGTCGTCGTCCGCGTGGTCCCCAACGAGACCACGGCGGCGAACCTGCTGCTCGGCGGCGAGGTCAACGCGGCGGCGGTGGCCGGCCCGGACCGGCAGCGCCTGGAGCGGATGGACCTGCTCCGGCAGGGCGGCGTCACGCCGGTGGGCGAGCTGGCCTTCAACGAGCAGCCGGGCCGCCCGGCCGCCGACGAGAAGGTCCGCCGGGCCCTGGCGATGGCGTTGAACGCCGACGAGATCCGCACCGTGCTGACCGACGGCAAGGGCACCGCGCCGACCAGCCTCGCCACGCTCGCCGGCAAGGCCGGCAACCCGTGCCTGCCGGCCCAGGCGCCGTGGACACCGCCCGCGTACGACGCGACCGGCGCCGCCGCCCTGCTGGACGAGGCCGGCTGGGTCACGGGCGCGGACGGCGTACGGGTCAAGGACGGCAAGCGGCTGACCCTGACGTTCATCTACGAGACCAATGTGACCTCCACGTACCCGGCCGCGGCCGAACTGGTGTCGAAGGCGTGGACCACGCTCGGCGCCGAGGTGAAGATCACCGGCCAGCAGTCCGCGGGGCTCAACGAGACGCTCTTCAAGAGCTCTAGCTGGGACGCCGGTTGGATCGCGCTGCGCGTGTTCATCCCCGCCACGCTGGTGCCGTTCCTGTCCGGGGCGACCCCGCCGAAGGGCCTCAACTACGGCTTCATCGACAACCCGGTGTACGCCAAGCTGGTCGGCGAGGCGCCCGCGCTGCCGCAGCCGGAGGCGTGCGCCAAGTGGGTGGCCGCCGAGGCGGCGCTGGTGAACCGGGCCGACGTGGTGCCGATGGCGGACAACCTGCAGCCGGTATTCGGCAAGGGCGCCACGTTCGACGCGTACTCGGACAGCATCCACCCCGACTCGGTACGCATGCTGGCGGAGTAGCCGCCTAGCTCAGCTCGAAGACGCGCAACTGGACGGCGGTCGCGAACCGCACCTCGGGATCGGCCAGGTCGAGCTGGCCGATCTCGGCGATGCGCCGCAACCGGTACCGGAACGTGTTCTCGTGCACGTGCACGGCGGTGCTCGCCACGATGACGTCGCCGTGCGCGTCCAGCCAGGCGCGCAGCGAGGGCAACAGCGCGGTGCCCTTCGCCGCGTCGTACGCCGCCAGCCGGGCCAGCGGGCCGACCGGGCCGCGGCCGCGCGCCTCGGCCAGGTCCCGCAGGTCCAGCAGCAGCCCGTCCACCTCCACGTCGGCCGCCCGCACCACCTTCCGGCCACCGGTGGTACGCAGCACCCGCAGCGCCCGCTCGGCGTCGTCGCGGGACCGGCGCAGCTCGACCGCGGTGCTCACCACCCGGCCGACGCCGATCAGCGTGGGTACCCGGGCGCCGGTGCGGTCCAGGAACTCCTGGCACAGCCGTACGGCCCGCTCCTCGGCCTCGTCGTGGTCGCCGTCGCCGCCCGAGCCGGACGACGGTCGGGCGGCCCGCGGCCCCACCGGCAGGACGGCGTACACCACGCCCTCCAGCAGCGCCACCGCCGCACCCGGCCGTACCGCCGACAGGTGCAGCGCGAGCGCGTCGCTGGCGTGCTGCAGATCGGTCGCGCGGCGCGCCGACAGGACGGGATCCAGCGGCGCCCCGGCGTCGGCCGGCTCCGCGAGCCCCATGGCCGCCACCACCGCGGGCGTGCCCTCCAGGCCCAGCCGGGCCGCCGCCCGCGTCGCCTCCGGCCCGCCCTGCAGCACCGCGGCGACCAGCTCGGCCATCAGCCGCTGACCGACGCCGGTGCCGGCCCGCAGCTTGAGCAGGTGCAGGGCGACCAGCTTGGCCGAGTCGGACAACGCCTGCGCCTGGTCGGCGGTCAGCGGGCCGCGCACCGCCGCCCAGATCGAGCCGAGCAGCTCCTGCCCGGCGCGGACCGCGATGGCCACCCGGGGCAGCGTGCCGTCCGGGTGGCCCGACTCGATCGCGTGCAGGAAGACCGGCCCGTCCGTGCGGTACAGCCGCTGGAACGCGCCGCGCTCGGCGTCCTTCTGGGCGTACGGCTCCGGCACCTTGCGGCCCAGGATGGTCTCGATCCGGATGTGGTCGGCCTCGTCCTGCCGGGCGGAGAACGCCAGCACCCGCGACTCGGTGTCCTCGATGGTGACCGGCGCGTCGATGAGGGCGCAGATCGCGTTCGCCACCGCGAAGAGGTCGTCGCCGGCGAACGCGTCCAGGCCGGCCGGCTCGGCCTCGGCGGTCAGCGACCGCAGCAGCGCGTGGATCTGCGCCCACGACGCGCCCGGCGCCAGCCCGAGCAGCACCACGCCGGTCTCGGCGACCGCCTGCCGCACACCGCCGTCCACCTCGACCGGCGCGCGCACCACCAGCGCGGCGGCGCCCTGCGCGGCGACCCGGCGCAGCAGGTCCGCGACCCGGTCCGCGCCGGTCACGCCGACGCCCAGCACCAGCGCGCCGGGCGGCAGCACCGGCTCGTCGACCGGGTCGTAGATCGCGACACCGCCGACCGGGCCCGCCGTGCGCGGGTCGCCGCCGGCCGCCGCCAGCAGCGTGGCGCCCAGGTTGTCGAGGATCCGGGTGAGGTCGAGCCGGCGCTCGGGCCCGGTCTGGGGCTGCATCACCCCAGGTTAGGGCCTGTCTCGGGTTTAGTGATCATGTACCAGCCGGCCCGGTGGAAGCCGGTGACCGCCGCGCCTTCGGCCAGGAGGCCGCCGAGCACCTCGCGCAGCGCCGCCCGCCAGGCCCGCGCCGCGCCGGGCTCGTCGCGGCGCAGCGCGCCGATCGACGAGGGCACGCCGACCCGTACCCGGGCGGCGTCCACCCGCCCCAGCACCGGCCACCCGTCGGGCCCCTCGGACAGCGCGACCGCCGGGTCCGCGCCGTCCGCGACCGCCGCCGGGCCCGTGCCCGACAGGTCCCAGCGCACGAGTACGCGGTCCGACTCCTCGCCCCGGTTGAGCGCGTCCTCCATCGGACCGTAGAAGTTCGTCAGGTACTCGGCGACCCCGGCGCCGAGCCGCGCGATGTTGAAGTACGCGTTGCGGCGTACCAGCGGATCGAAGGTCCAGGAGACGGTGCTGGCGCCGCGTTCGAGTGCCCAGGCCCGCTGGTGCGCCTTGAGCGCGAACCCGATGCCCCGGCCCTGGGCGTGCGGCGCCACCCCGGCCACGTGGCTGTGCAGGGCGGCGTCCGCGGGCGGGTGGAAGAAGCCCACGCAGACGCCGACCAGGGCCGGCCCGTCGTACGCGCCGGCCAGGTAGCAGCCGGCCTTCGCCATCGCCCGCATCAGGTCCGGAGCCAGCAGCGGCTCGCCGCCCGCCGGCCGCCAGATGGCGCGCAGCAGCTCCGACGCCGCGCGCAGCTCTGCCCGGTCGGCCAGCTCGCGCACGCGTACCCCGGCGGCGCGCTCGGCCGCCGCGGCCGCCTCGCGCGCGGCGGCGCTGATGGTGTCGACAAGCACGCCGCCATCCTCGGCACCCGCCGGGCCGCCCGCATGGTGCTGCGCCGAGAGCGCCCCCGCCCCGTTTCGTGGACATGAACGACACGGCACGGCCGCGGGGCCCTGGTCAGCCCGGCTTGACCGCCCGGGTGGCGAAGTAGCCGGGCAGCCAGCCCGCGGTGGCGTCGGCGTGGTGCGGCGCCTCGGCGAACCCGGTGATCACGAAGCCGGCGGCGAGCTGGCCGCCGACCTGCTCGGCCATGGTGTGGCTGTACTCCAGCGGCGCGCCCGCGCCCCACAGCCGTTCGCGCTCGTCGGCGGGGACGTGCGTCAGGTCGCTGTACGGCAACCGGTGCCGGACCACCAGCTCGCCCCGGGTGTCCAGGGACTCGTGGTCGAAGAGGTAGACGTCCGGGTTGACGAAGCCGCACAGCAGCGCCCCACCCGGGCGCAGCACCCGGAAGCACTCCCGCCACACCGGCGCGAGCCGCGGCACGAACAGGTTCGAGACCGGGTTGAAGACCAGGTCGAAGGAGGCGTCGGCGAAGGCCGACAGGTCACTCATGTCGCCGAGGACGGTGCGCAACGGCAGGTCGTCCCGGGCGGCGACCGTCGCGTCCTGTTCGAGCTGGCGCGGCGAGTTGTCCAGGACGGTGACCCGCGCGCCCGCCGCCGACAGCGTCGGCCCCTGCTGCCCGCCGCCGGAGGCCAGGCACAGCACGTCCGTGCCGGCCAGCTCGGCCGGGAACCAGGACCGGTCCACCGGCTCGTAGCCGATCAGCACGACCGACCAGTCGCCGGCCCGCGCCTTCGCGACCGTCTGCGCCGAGACCGGCCGCGACCACTCGTTACCCCGCTCGACCTGAAGGTCCCAGGCGGCCCGGTTGTGCGCCACCGGATCAACACTCATGGCGCACACGCTAACGGGCCCGCATATGGTGGTGCGACCAAATAAAGATCGACATCGGATCGTTCGAGGCTGGGAGGGCACCTGATGGACGTGCTGCTGCGCCGGGTCCGGGCCGGGCTGGGCGGCCCGCTGGTCGACGTGCGGCTGGCCGGCGGCGTCGTCGCCGCGATCGGCACCGGCGAGCCGGCCGGCGGCGCCCGGGTCATCGACGCGCGCGGCGGGACGCTGCTGCCGGGCCTGGTCGACGCGCACGTGCACGCCGCGCAGTGGGCCAGCCACCGGCGCCGGGTGCCGCTGGACGCCGCGACCTCCGCCCGGGCGGTCGTCGACCTGCTGGCCAACCAGCCGCCCGCCGGCCCCGGCGAGGTGCTCATGGGCGCCGGCTTCCGGGACGGGCTGTGGCCCGACGCGCCGCACAAGGACCTGCTGGAACGGGCGCTGCCCGGCCAGCCGGTGGCACTGTTCAGCGCCGACCTGCACACGCTGTGGCTCAGCCCGGCCGCGCTGCGGCTGATCGGGTGGGAGCACCCGACCGGCGTACTGGTCGAGAACGACTGCTACGAGGCGACGTCGGCGCTGCCCGCGGCGCCGGTGGAGCTGCTGGACCGCTGGGTCCTGGAGGCGGCGGCCGCGGCGGCGGCGCGCGGCGTGACCGGGATCCGCGACTTCGAGTACGCCGACACGGTCACCGACTGGACCCGGCGGCTCGCGGCCGGCCCGCCCGCCGTACGGGTGGAGTGCGTGATCGCCCGGCCGGTGCTGGACGACGCCATCGCCCGCGGCCACCGCACCGGCGACCCCATCGGGGAGACGGACGGGCTGCTCACGGTCGGGCCGTACAAGCTGTTCGTGGACGGGTCGCTCAACACCCGCACCGCGTACTGCCACGACCCGTACCCGGGGACGGCCTTCCACGGGCGGCTGGAGCTGCCGCCGGAGGAGCTCGTCCCGCTGATGGACCGGGCGTACCGGCACGGCATCCTGCCCGCGGTGCACGCGATCGGCGACCATGCCACCGCCATCGCCCTCGACGCGTTCGCCCGGGTGGGCTGTCCCGGCCGGATCGAGCACGCCCAGCTGGTCCACCCCGGCGACCTGGCCCGGTTCGCGGCGCTCGACCTGACCGTCGGTGTGCAGCCGGCGCACGCCCCGGACGACCGCGACGTGGCCGACCGGCACTGGGCCGGGCGCACCGGCCGCGCCTTCCCGTACGCCGACCTGCTCGCCGCCGGCGCCCGGCTGGAGATCGGCTCGGACGCGCCGGTGTCGCCGCTGGACCCGTGGGACGGCATCGCCTCGGCGGTCACCCGCTCCGACGACGGCCGGCCGTCGTGGCATCCGGAGCAGGCGATCCCCCTCGCCGAGGCGCTGCGCGCGGCCAGCGGCGGGCGCGCGGGCGTACGGGTCGGCGACCCGGCCGACCTGATCGTGGTCGGCACCGACCCCGGCGAGGTGGCACCGCAGGACCTGCGGCACATCCCGGTCACCGCCACGTTCCTGGCCGGCCGGCCGACCCACCTGGCCGCCTAGGGTGAGGGGTGGTCAGCCGGCACCGGTGTCGGTGAGGTAGCGGACGATCATGTCGCCGACCATGGCGCGGTAGTGGTCCCGGGCGGCCGGGGCCATGAGGTCGCGGCCGAAGATGGTGCCGAACGTGTGCTGGTTGGCGACCCGGAAGAAGCAGTACGCGCTGATCATCATGTGTACGTCGATGGCGTCCACGTCGTACCGGAACAGCCGCGCGGCCCGGCCGCGTTCGAGGATGTCGCCGATGAGCCGGATGGCCGGCGTGTTCAGGGTGACCAGGCCCGGCGCCTGCGCCAGGTGCTCGGCGCGGTGGATGTTCTCCGTGCTCACCAGCCGGATGAAGTCCGGGTGCGCCTCGTGGTGGTCGAAGGTGATCTCGGCGAGCCGGCGGATCGCGGTGACCGGGTCGAGGTGGCCGACGTCGACGGTCTGCTCGGCCTCGCGGATCTCGGCGTACGCCTGTTCCAGCACGGCGACGTAGAGCTGCTCCTTGCCGCCGAAGTAGTAGTAGATCATCCGCTTGGTGGTGCGGGTGCGGGCGGCGATCTCGTCGACCCGGGCGCCGTTGTAGCCGCGGTCGGCGAACTCGCGGGTGGCGACGGCGAGGATCTCGCCCCGGGTGCGCTCGGCGTCCCGCTGGCGGTCGGGCGGGGCAGGTGCCGTCATCGGGTCATTGTGCCGCACGTTCGAGGGTGGCACGGTCCAGGACGCCGCGGGCGGTGGCGATCGCCAGCCGGGCGTGTTCCTTCCCGCCGACCTGCGCCACGAGCGTCGCCCGGGGGATCTCCAGGGCGTACGGCAGGCCGGGCGGCAGGGCGGCGAGGATCCCGTGCACGTCGATGCCGCCCTCGCCGGGGAACAGCCGCTCGAAGCGCGCGGTGTGGATGAGGCCCTCGTTGGTGGCGGGCACCCCGGCCGGCGCGTCGCAGACGTGGACGAAGTGGAACCACTCGGTGGGCAGTTGGCGCAGGTCGGCCACGCTGGACCCGGACCGCGCGAAGTGCAACAGGTCCACCAGGATGCCGGCGTTGGGCTGGTCGGCGCCGCGCAGTACGCGGACGGCCTCGCGCAGGTCGGGCGTCTCGGTCCACGAGGGAAACTCGAGGTCGACGGTGAGGCCGAGCGGCCGGGCCAGCTCGCACAGCTGCGCGAACCGGTCGATCTTGCGGACCCGGTCCGGATCGGGCAGCTGGGTGATGACGTGCCGGGCGCCGAGCTCCGCGCCCGCCTCCAGGAACCGCAGGAAGTCGCGCGGGTTCTGCTCCGGGCTGATCCGGGCCAGCTCGACGTCCAGCACCTCGATGCCGGTGGCGGCCAGGCGCACCCTGGGGCGCGTCCCGCAGCGTGAGCAGCCGGCGCTCCCGGTGGGCCGCCATGCGTACCGGGGCGCTGCCGGCGTCGCCGTAGCCGGTGTACCCGCCGATGCGCTGGACCACCTCGAAGAATACGACGACCTCGAGGGCGAGCAGCGAGCGCATCCCGTCGATGGCGGCGTGCCGGGGGTCCGCCTGCCGGTAGACGTCGTTGAACACCTCAAGGGACAGCGGGCCGTCGTAGCCGGTGGTCAGGACCTGGCCGACGAAGCCGGCCAGGTTGAACGAGCCGAGGCCGGGAAACAGCCGGTGGTGCCGGCTCCACTCGACCACGTCGATGGACAGGCGCGGCGCGTCCGCCAGTTGCAGGTGGAAGACCTTGGCGCCGGGCACGACCCGGATGCCGGCGGGGTCGTCGCCCGGGACAGCACGTGGAAGCTGTCCAGGCACAGGCCGAGGGCGGGGTGGTCGGCGCGCCGCACGATCCGCCAGGCGTGCGCGTAGGTGTTCACGAACCGGCCCCACGCCAGGGCCTCGTAGGCGATGCGCAGGCCGCGCCGCTCGGCCCGGGTCGCCAGCGCGTGCAGCTGCTCGGTGGCGAGGTCGTCGTCGTCCACGGCGTCCCGCGACACCGACGAGCAGACCAGCATCGTGGTGGCGCCGAGCTGCTCCAGTACGTCGAACTTCCGCTCGGCCCGGCGCAGGTTGGCCGCGAACACGTCGGGCGGGACCGCCTCGAAGTCGCGGAACGGCTGGTAGAGGTCGATCGACAGGCCGCGGCGGGCGCACTCCTGCCGTACCTGGCGCGGGGACCACGGCGACGCGACGAGGTCGTTCTCGAAGATCTCCACGCCGTGGAATCGGGCGGCCGCGGCGGCGGCCAGCTTGTCCTCCAGGGTCCCGGACAGGCAGACCGTCGCGATGGACAGGTGCGGGTTCACCGGGGCAGTATAACTAACGTACTGGTTCGTACATTGACCGGTTTGGAGACGCGTTGGACGCACCGGGCACGGGCGAGCGGTTCCTGGTCGGGCTGGTCGGGGCCGGCATCGGCACGTCGCTGAGTCCACCGCTGCACGAGCGGGAGGCGGACCACCAGGGGCTGCGCTACCTGTACCAGGTGATCGACATCGCCGACCTGGGGCTGCCCGCCGGGGCGGTGGGGGAGTTGATGGCCGCCGCGCGCCGGTTCGGGTTCCGCGGGCTGAACATCACCCACCCGTGCAAGCAGGCGGCCGTCGACCACCTCGACCAGATGTCGCCGGACGCGGCCGCGATCGGCGCGGTGAACACGGTGGTGTGGTCCGGCGGCGTGTCGGTCGGCTACAACACCGACTGGTACGGCTTCACCAAGAGCTTCGAGCAGGGGCTGCCCGGTGCGGCGGCGCGCCGGGTGGTGCTGCTCGGTGCCGGTGGGGCGGGCGCGGCCGTCGCGCACGCGCTGCTGTGGCTCGGCACCGACCGGCTCACCGTCGTCGACGCGGACGCCGGTCGGGCCGGCCGCCTGGTGACGGCGCTGGTCGACCGGTTCGGGGCCGACCGGGTCGACGGCGGCGGGCCCGAGCTGCTGGCCGAGCGGCTCGCCGGCGCGGACGGCCTGGTCAACGCGACACCGGTGGGCATGGCGGCGTACCCGGGAACGCCACTGCCGGTGCGGCTGCTGCGGCCGGACCTGTGGGTCGTGGACATCATCTACCGGCCGCTGGAGACCGAATTGCTGCGCCGGGCGCGGGAGATCGGCTGCCGGACCCTGGGCGGCGGCGGCATGGTCGTCTTCCAGGCCGCCGAGGCGTTCCGGCTCTTCGCCGGGGTGGCCCCGGACGCCGAGCGGATGCTGCGCCACTTCGAGGTGCTCACCTCCGCCGACGTGGGGGCCGGCCGTGGCTGAGCCGACCCCCTCGTCGATACGGGCGCTAACGGCAGAACGGCGCGCGGCCCATCGCGGACTCGATGCCGCCGAGGACGTGGGCCAGGAAGTACGCGTCGCCCTCGGTCGGGGCGTCGGTCCAGGCGTCGACGGCGTGGCCGAGCGTGGTGACCCAGGACCGGCCGCCGTCGTAGTACTGGCACCAGCTGACCGGGTGGCTGTCGCCGTGCCCGGGGTGGCCGAGGCTGCCCCGGGTGCCGCGCAGCATCGTGTCCTCGTCCACAGTGGCCAGCACCCGCACCTGCGACGGGAACGGCACCAGGTTGTACCACTCGTCGGCGAAGTCTCACCGGCGCGGCAGGCCGGCGGTGGACGCGTCCCGGCGGCTCTCGACCCGCACCACGCCCGGCTGGTACGGGCCGTGGTCGTAGAAGTTCGCGCCGCCGAGCAGCCCCTCGTACTTCCAGTGGTACTCGGTGCCGAACGCGTTGTGGACGCCGGCGAAGCCGCCGCCGCTCCGGACGTACTGCATCAGCGCGGTCTGGGCGTTGTCGTCGAGGGTGTCGCGGGTGGTGCTCATGAAGATGACGGCGTTGTACCGGCGCAGCGAGCCGGCCGAGGACAGCTGGGTGACGTCCTCGGTCCAGTCGACCGCGAAGCCGTTGTCGGCGCCGAGTTTGCGCAGCGCGTTGACGGCGGCGTGCGCCTCGGTCGTCGGGGGGTTGAGGCCGGCGCCGAGCGCCGGGCCCAGGTGGGCGTGGCGCGGGCCGACGGTGCGGCTGTAGACCAGCACCCGGTACCCGGCCGCCGGGTCGACGTTGCCCCAGTCGTGGTAGCAGGAGGGGTTGACGCCCCGGCAGACGCCGTAGTCGGCGTAGCCGAGGTGTTGCGCGCCCCGGTCCTCGGGGCGGTCGGCCGCTTTGTTGGCGGTGGTGGGGATCGCCGTGCTCAGCAGCAGGACGGCGGCGGTGAGCGCGGCGCCGAGGGCCGCGCTGAGCATGGTGGAACGGCGCTTCGGCATGGATGCTCCTTCCAGCTAGGTGAGATACGTGGGCAGGATCGCCGGTGGCATCGGGCCCTTGTTGCGCCGGCCCTGGCCGGTCTCCTCCCAGGCGTGGGCCAGGATCCCGACCGTGCGCCCGAGCACGAACAGGCCCCGCGCGAGCGGGGCGGGAAAGCCCAGCTCGGCGTAGATGATCGCGGTGCAGCCGTCGATGTTCATCGGGATACGGCGGGACCGGCCCCGGTTGAGGACCGCCTCCACCGCCCGGCCGGCGCGCAGGAAGTCACCGTCCACTGTGCCCTCGGCGACGGCGCCGTCCACAAGGGACAGCAGCGGCTCCTGGCGCGGGTCGACCGGGTGGAAGCGGTGCCCGAAGCCGGGCACGTAGCGGGTGTGGGCGCGCCAGGCCGCCACCGCGCCGGCGGCCGCCGCGTCCAGGTCCGCGCCGCCGGCGGCCCGCCGCCGTACCTCCTCCAGCAGCTCGACGCACTGCTGGCCGGCGCCGCCGTGGGTGTCGCCGAGCAGGTTGACGCCGGTCGCGACCGCGTTGTTCAGGCCGACGCCGCAGGTCGCCGCGATCCGGGCCGCCGCGATCGACGGGGCGTGCGGGCCGTGGTCGACGGAGGCGACGAGGGCGGCCTCCAGCAGCCGTTCCTGTGCCGGGGTGGGCGGCTGCCCGCGCAGCAGCAGCCAGATCACCGAGACGAAGCTGGCCGTGCCGATCAGCTCCTGGATGGGCCGTCCGCGCAGCTCGATCACGCCGGGCTCGACCCGGGAGACCGCGGTCGCCCACCAGTCCGCGACGTCCTTTATCTCGGTCATGCCGGCTCCCCGGAGGTGGCGGGATGACGCAGCTCGGCGTTGTGCTCGCCCAGCAGCGGCGGCGGCCCGGTGGGGCGCAGCGGCGCGCCGTCGACCAGGACGCCGTTGCCGCTGACCCGCAGCCGGCGCCCGGACCCGTCCGGGAAGGCCAGGTCGGTGAGGAAGCCGCGGTGCCGCAGCTGGTCCAGCTCGACCGCCTCCGGGACGGTCAGGATCCGCGCGGCCGGGACACCCGCCTGGGACAGCAGCTTCTCCCACTCGACCGCGGACCGCTGCCGCAGCGCGGCGTTCACCTGCTCGTTGAGCGCGGCCCGGTGCCGCTTGCGGGAGTCGCGGTCGGCGAACCGCTCGTCGGTCAGCAGGTCCTCGCGCCCCACCAGGCGGCAGAGCGTCGCGAACTGCTCCTGCTTGTTGGCCGCGATGTTCAGCGGGCCGTCGGCGGTGTCGAACGTGCCGGAGGGGGCGGCGGTGGCGTTCTGGTCGCCCATGGGCTCGGGCGGCACGCCGCTGACGAGGTAGTTCGAGACCGTCCAGCCCATGGCGGACAGGGACGCCTCCAGCATGGACACGTCCAGGTAGCTGCCGCGCGCGGTGCGGGCCCGGCCGGCGAGCGCCGCGGCGATCGCGAGCGCGGCGGCCAGCCCGCCGACCGAGTCGCAGACCGGAAAGCCGACCCGCAGCGGGGCGGTCTCGGACGTACCCGTGATGCTCATCATCCCGGACAGGCCCTGGATGACCTGGTCGTACGCCGGTGCCTGGCTCATCGGGCCGCTCTGGCCGAAGCCGGAGATGGCGCAGTAGACCAGCCGGTCGTTGATGTCGCGCAGGCGCTCCCAGGGGTAGCCGATCCGGCCCAGCGTCCCGGCCCGGAAGTTCTCCAGCAGCACGTCCGCCCCGCGCAGCATGTCCTCGAAGAGGGCCCGGTCGCCGGCGTCCTTGAGGTCGAGCTCCACCGACTTCTTGCCGGCGTTCTGGGCCAGGAACGAGGCGCCGATGCCGGCGGCGTTGAGCTCGGGCTCGGGGCCGAGGCCGCGGGCGAGGTCGCCGTGGCCCGGCAGCTCGACCTTGACCACCTCCGCGCCGAGCAGCATCAGCTGATAGCTGCAGTACGGCCCGGCGAGGACGTTGGTCAGGTCGAGGACCCGGACACCGCTGAGCGGTCGGTCAGGCATGCGCGTACTCCCTTAGACCGTCGCGAGGGGATGGTCGAAGCCCCGCTCGGACATGCGCGCCGCGACGCGTTTGAGGTCGTCGACGAACTCGGCGATCCGGTCGTCGGTGAAGCGGATCGTCGGGCCGCTCAGCGACAGCGCGGCGACCACCGCCACCGACCGGCCGGTGACCGGTACGGCGACGGCGGACAGGCCCGCCTCGCGCTCGCCGGCGCTGGTGGCGTAGCCGGTGGTCAGGACGGCGTCGACCCAGCCGCGCAGGGTGTCCACATGCGACTCCCCGTACGGGGAGCTGCGGGCCACCCGGGTCAGCAGCGCCGGCGTGGCGTCCCGCAGCAGCACCTTGGAGGAGGCGCCGGCCCACATCGGCAGCTCGTCGCCGACCTGCACGACGTGCCGCAGCGGCTGCGGGCTCTCCTGCTGCGCCACGCACACCCGGTAGATGTCGCGGGCGACGTACAGGTTGACCGTCTCCCGCTGCCGGGCGGCCAGGTCGCGCATGATCTGCTGGGTCTCCGGCGGCAGCTCCCACGCCCGCTTGGCCAGGTGCGCCCAGCGCCACAGCCCCGGCCCGGCGGTGTAGCCCTTGTCGGTGGCCCAGAGCAGGCCGGCCTGCTCCAGGGTCTGCACCAGCCGGATCACGGTGGTCTTGGCCAGCCCGGTCGCCTCGACGATCTCCCGGATGCTCACCACCGGGCGGGTCTCGGTCAGCAGCGACAGGATGTCCATGGCCCGCTGCACGCTGCGCACGCCGCCGGTCTCGGACGCCTCGGCGGCGTCGGACCGCTGCGTCGGTGCTTGCTGTTTGCTCACGGACTCCATGCTCTCGTGCCTCCCGGGACGGCTTCACGTCCGCGTAACAGTTTCGGAACCGGCCATTGCCAGGGGGCCTTGCCGCCCGTACGTTACACCTAGTCCGGAGAACGGTCTAGGAGTACCATCTAGCGGACCACATCTAGTGGCCATGCCAAAGGAGGCGACGATGCCCGACAGCTCGGTCGTCGAGGCCAGTTGCCTGGTCGCTGGCCAGTGGACCGCGACCGGCGAGTGGTCCGAGCGGACCGGCCCGTGGGTTCGTAGGGTGGTAAGCAAGGTCCGCCAGGCAGACCTGGACCAGGTCGAGGCCGCCCGCGCGTACGCCCGGCGCGGCGCCAGGGCGGTAGCCCGGCTCGCTCCTGCCGACCGCGCCGACGTGCTGGAGCGCGCGGCGGCCCTGGTGGCGACCCGGCGCGACGAGTTCGCCCGGCTGCTGGCACTGGAGCTGGGCAAGCCGGTCAAGGACGGCGGCGGGGAGATGGACCGGGTCGCCGACACGTTCGCCGTCTGTGCCGCCGAGGCCCGCCGGATCGGCGGCGAGGTGCTGCCGGTCGCCGGCTGGGCGCGCGGCGTCGGCAACACCGCCCTGACGTACCGGGCGCCGGCCGGGGTGGCCCTGGCGATCACGCCGTTCAACGCGCCGGCCAACCTGCTCGCGCACAAGCTGGCCGCCTCGTTCGCGGCCGGCAACAGCACCATCGTCAAGCCGCCCCCGCAGGCGCCCGCGGTCTCCGCCGCGCTGGTCGCGCTGCTGCTGGAGGCCGGCATGCCGCCCGAGGCGGTGCAGGTGCTGCACGGCGGCGCCCAGGTCGGCGCCGCGCTGTGCGCCGCGCCGGAGGTCGCCGTGATCAGCTTCACCGGCAGCGCCGCGACCGGCGCCGCGGTGGCGCGGGCCGCCGGCGCCAAGCGCCTGGTCCTGGAGTTGGGCGGCAACGCGGCCACCATCGTGTGCGAGGACGCCGACATCGGGTACGCGGCGCGGGTCTGCGCCCGGACCGGGTACAGCAACTCCGGGCAGAGCTGCATCTCCGTGCAGCGGGTCTACGTCCAGCGCTCCCGGTACGACGAGTTCGTCGGCGCGTTCACCGACGGCGTCCGGACGCTGGTGGTCGGCGACCCGCTGGACCCGGCCACCGACGTCGGGTCCATGGTGGACGACGAGGCCGCCGAACGGGTGGTCCGCTGGGCCGCGGCGGCGGCCGCCGGCGGCGCGGTGGTCACCACCGGCGGCAAGCGCGACGGCGCCACCGTCACCCCGACGGTGGTGGCCGGGCCGCCCGCGGACGCGGCGGTGGTCACCGAGGAGGTCTTCGGCGCCCTGGTGAGCGTCCTGCCGTACGACGACTTCGACGCGGTCGTAGAGACCTGCAACGAGAGCCGGTACGGGCTGCAGGCGGGCCTGTTCACCCACGACGTCCGGCGCATCGTCGCCGCCTGGCGCGACCTCGAGGTCGGCGGCCTGGTCGTCAACGGCTCCTCCAACTTCCGCCTCGACCACGTGCCCTTCGGCGGCGTCAAGGACTCCGGCTTCGGCCGCGAGTCGCCCCGCCACATGGTCGAGGAATACACCGTCGTGAAAACCCTGATGCTGCGCGACATCTCGCTGTGGACCGGCCAGAAAGGACAGTCATGACCACTGGGGCCGAGGCGATGGTTGCCCAGCTGGAGTCGTACGGCGTGGAGGTCGTCTTCGGCCTGTGCGGGCACACCAACATCGCCCTGCTGGACGCGCTCGGCCGCAGCAAGATCCGGTTCGTCATCAGCCGCCACGAGCAGGCCGCCGCGCACGCCGCCGACGGGTACGCCCGCGCCACCGGCAGGCCCGGCGTGCTGCTCACCCACGTCGGCCCCGGCCTGACCAACGCGGTCACCGGCGTGCTGACCGCCGCCCTGGACTCGGTGCCGCTGGTCGTCATCTCCGGCGACATCCCGTCCTACTTCTACGGCCGGCACCCGCACCAGGAGGTGAACCTGCACGCCGACGCCGACCAGGCGGCCATCTTCCGCCCGTTCGTCAAGCGCGCGTGGACCGTGCACCGGGTGGAGGACCTGGCCCGCTGCACCGAGCGGGCGTTCTGGACCGCCACCTCCGGGCGGCCCGGCGCCGTCCTGCTCACCGTGCCGATGGACCACTTCTCGCGCCCGGTGACGGCCACGCCGTACCCCTTGGTGCAAGACGCGGAGCCGCCGGCGCTGGCGGAGGGTGTCGCGGACCGCATCGCGGCGGCCCTGGTGGGCGCCCGGCGCCCGCTGGTCTACCTCGGCGGTGGCCTGCGCCGCGAGCGCGGCGCCGCGGCCCTGCGCGCGCTGGTCGAGCACCTCGACATCCCGGTCGCCCACTCGCTGATGGCCAAGGGCGCGATCCCCGACGAGCACCCGCTGGTGCTCGGCATGACCGGCTTCTGGGGCCTGGACCTGACCAACGAGTACGCCCGGGAGGCCGACGTCGTGCTGGCGCTCGCCACCCGCTTCGCCGAGACCGACGCCAGCTCCTGGGATCCGCGCTACACCTGGCGCTTCCCGCCGAGCCGGCTGATCCAGGTCGACCT
Source organism: Phytohabitans rumicis (assembly GCF_011764445.1). Lineage (NCBI taxonomy): Bacteria > Bacillati > Actinomycetota > Actinomycetes > Micromonosporales > Micromonosporaceae > Phytohabitans > Phytohabitans rumicis. The sequence goes on along the minus strand of NZ_BLPG01000002.1, from coordinate 693,750 downwards.
CGACCCGGCCGAGATCGGCCGCAACTACCCGGTCGAGATCGGCGCGGTCGCCGACGTCAACCACGCCGTCGAGGCGATCGGCACCGCCGTCCGCGCCCGGCAGCCCGAGCCGGTGTGCCGGCCCGAACTGCGCGAGCGGATCCGCGCGGCCCGCACGGACCTGTTCGCCGGCAGCCGCGAACGCGGGCGCAGCGACCAGTTTCCGCTGCGGCCCGAGCGGATCCTCGCCGACCTGCGCGCCGCCCTGCCCGCCGACGCCGTGCTCGTCACCGACGTCGGCTGGAACAAGAACGGCGTGGCGCAGTGCTACGAGTTGCCCGCGCCGGGCCGGTTCGTCACGCCCGGCGGCGCGTCCACCATGGGCTTCGGCCCGGCGGCCGCGGTCGGCGTGCAGATCGCCCAGCCGGAGCGCACGGTCGTCGCGCTCGTCGGCGACGGCGGGATGAGCGCCCAACTGCCGGCCGTACCCATGGCCGTCGAGCAGGGCGCCCCGGTGATCTTCGTAGTGATGAACAACCGGTCCCACGGCACCATCTCGGACCTGCAAGCCAGCAACTTCGGTCGCAGCTTCGGCTGCGACTTCGTCGGGCCGGACGGTGAGCCGTACAGCCCCGACTTCGCCGCATACGGCCGGGCTTGCGGCGCCGACGGGTACACCGTCGCCGCCGCGGACGAGCTCGGCGCGGCGCTCCGCGCCGCCGTATCCGCCCGCCGCACGGCGGTGCTGGACGTGCCGATGGTCAACGAGCCGGTGCCGACCCCCGGGCACTGGAACATCAAGGACATCTACCAAGGCGTCTTCGAGAGGTGATGTGTCATGTCCCTGCTCACCCGGCGACGTTTCGCCATACTGTCCACTGTGGCCGCCGCCACGCTCGCGCTGCCGGCCTGCTCGGCCCCGGGCGAGGACGAGGAGTCCGGATCGTCGAACGACGGCCCCATCAAGATCGCGGTGGTGAACGCCCAAAGTGGACAGCTCAGCTCGCTGGGCGCCTGGGAGCTCAAAGGCGTCAAGCTGGCCGTCGACGAGTGGAACAAGGCCGGCGGCATCAACGGCCGGCAGATCGAGCTGGGCGTCTTCGACGACCAGGGTGACCCGACGGTCGGCACCAACCTGGCCCGCAAGATAGCCAGCGAGGGCTACATCGCGATGCTGGGCACCGCCGAGAGCGCGGTGACCATCGCGATGGCGCCGATCCTGCAGCAGGAGGAGATCCCGAACATCACGTCCGGGCAGTCGCCGGGCCTGGTGGCCGTGAAGAGCCCGTTCCTGTTCCTGAACGGCCCGACGAGCACGACGTACGACGAGACGCTCGCCAAGTACATCGTGGACACCAAGGGCCTCAAGAACATCGCGATGATCACCAACAACGGCTCGTTCGGCAAGGGCGAGCACGACGCGTTCACCAAGGCGCTGGCGGCCCGGGGCGTCAAGCCGGTCACCGACCAGGTCGTCACCAACGACCAGAAGGACTTCAGCGCGGCGCTGACCAACATCCGGCAGAAGAACCCGCAGGTCATCTTCGTCGGCGCCGAGGAGGTGCAGTCCGGGCTGATCGTCAAGCAGGCTCGCGACCTCGGCATCAAGGTGCCGTTCGCCGGGGCCGCGCCGCAGGGCACCCCGGTCTTCTTCGACACCGCCGGCGCCGCGAACGTCGAGGGCACCATCGTCAGCTCGCCGTACCTGAGCAACGACATCGACGACGCCTCCCGCACGTTCGCCGCCGCGTACCAGGCCGCCCATGGGGAGGACGCGGAGATGCACGGCGCCAAGGCGTACGACGGGGCGCAGATCATGCTGACCGCGCTGAAGAACAGCAACGTGGCCACCGGCAAGGCCCTCGCCGACGCCATCCGGGCCACCAAGCACCAGGGCCTGCTGGGCGACTTCGCCTACGACGACACCGGGGTGGGCATCTTCGCCACCTCGATCGGGACCATCACGGGCGGCAAGCTGGTCGCCGCGGCCGGCTGACGTCAACCCCGCGGGCGGCCGGCTCCCGGCCGCCCCGGTGGCTCCACAGGGAGAACCATGCAAGTCACTATCCAGACGTTCATCGGCGGGCTCAGCCTCGGCGCGATCTACGCGCTCGTGGCGATGGGCTTCTCGCTCGTCTACCGCACCATGGGCCTGGTCAACTTCGCGCACGGCAACGTGGTGATGATCGGCGCGTACTTCGCCTCCACCTTCTACCTGTCCGCGAAGCTGCCGTTCGCGGTGGCGATGGTGATCGCCCTGATCGTGACCGGCCTGATCGGCATCGTCATCGAGCGGGTGCTGCGCCCGCTGGAGAACAAGGACTTCGACCTGATGTTGATCGGCACCATCGGGTTCGGCATCGTGCTGGAGGCCCTGGCGATCATCATCTGGGGCGCGACCGGGCGGGCCGTGCGCTCCCCGGTGCCCGGCGCACCGCTGGACGTGTTCGGCATCCGGATCCGCACGTACGACCTGGTGGTGCTGGCCATCGCGGCGGCGGCGACCGCCGTGCTCGTGCTCTTCCTGCAGCGCACCAAGCGCGGCGCCGCCATGCAGGCCGTCGCGATGGACCACCAGGCGGCCACCGCCGTCGGCATCCACGTCGGGCGCAGCAACGCGGTCGCGTTCATGATCGGCGCAGGGCTGGCGGCGCTCGCCGGCGGGCTGGTCGGCCCGCTGCTGTACGTCAGCCCCGCCATGGGCGGCACGCTGGGCATCAAGGGCTTCGCCGCGGCGATCCTCGGCGGCTTCGGCAGCATCCCCGGCGCCATCGTCGGCGGCCTGGCCATCGGGGTGCTCGACTCCTACGCGGCCGGCCACTTCCAGGGGTACTCCGAACTGGTCCTGTTCCTCGTGTTCACCGTGATCATCATGATCCGGCCGACCGGCATCTTCGGCGAGAGGACGGTGAACCGCGCGTGAGGTACCACAGTTCTTGGCGGGTCGGCGGCGGCATCGCCGTGCTCGGTGTGGCCGCCTGGCTGCTGCCGTACCAACTGGACTCGTACGCGATCCACGTGGTCAACGTGATGATCCTGTACGCCCTGCTGGCCGTCGGGCTCGGCCTCGCGATGGGCATCGCCGGCCAGATCAACCTGGCCCAGGTCGCGTTCTTCGGCGTCGGCGCCTACGTCACCGCCATCCTCACCACCAAGAGCGGATGGGGCTTCTGGACCGCGGCCGCCGTCGCCGTCCTGGCCGCCGCCGCGGTCGGCCTTCTCGTGGGTACGCCGGCGCTGCGCATGCAGTCGCACTACCTCGGCATCGTCACGCTCGGCCTGGCCCTGGCGTTCACCAACTGGGTCACCAACGCGCAGGTCGCCGGGGGAGCGGAGGGCATCACCGGCATCCCGCGCCCGGAGCTGCCCGGCGTCGACCTCTCCAGCGAGTACCTGTTCTACTACGTCGAACTGGTCGTGTTCGCGCTCGCGCTCGCGTTCGGCCTGTTCGTGGTCCGCACGCCGCTGGGCCGGCGGATGCGGGCGATGCGCGACGACGACCTCGCCGCCGGCGCGGTCGGCGTCGAGGTGCCAATGCTGCGGATGACCGCGTTCCTGCTCGCCAGCGTCTACGGTGGACTGGCCGGCGTGCTCTACGCCGGGCTGATCCGGTACGTGGCGCCGGAGACGTTCAGTATCGCCAACATGTTCCTGCTGCTCGCGATGGTGATCATCGGCGGGCGGCAGAGCCTGGTCGGCTGCGTCGTCGGCGCGATCGGGCTGGCGCTGGTCCGCGAGCTGCTCGTCGACTACCCGACGTACGCCCAGGTCGCGTACGGCTCCATCGTGGTGCTGACGGTCGTGTTCGCGCCCACCGGGCTGGCCGGCCTGCCGACCCGGCTGGCGGCCCTGCTGCGCCGGCGCGGCTGGCTGCGCGGCGGTCCGGCCGGCGCCGCCACCCTCGGCCCCTTCCAGCCGTACGACGAGGCGTCCACGTCGGACACCGGCGTGATGCTGCGGATCGACGCGGTGAGCAAGCACTTCCGCGGCGTCAAGGCGCTGCAGGACGTCTCGCTGGAGGTCGACGCCGGCCAGATCCGCGGCATCGTCGGCCCCAACGGGTCCGGCAAGACCACGCTGTTCAACGTGGTCAGCGGCCTCTACAAGCCGACCGCCGGGCGCGTCTTCCTGGCCGGACACGACGTGACCGCGGCCCCGCCGTACCGGCTGGCGCAGGCCGGCATCGCCCGCACGTTCCAGAACCTGCGGCTGTTCGGCGCGCTCAGCGTCCGGGAGAACGTCCTGGTCGCCCTGGACCGCACCCGCACCCGCAGCATCTGGCGGTACGCCCTGTGGCAGGTCGGCGTCTGGCGGCACGACCGGGCGCTGCGCGCGGACGCCGACGCGATCCTGGCCCGCTTCGGCCTGACTGCCTTCGCGCACAGCCTGCCCGGTGCCCTGCCGTACGGCATCCAGCGCCGGGTCGAGATCGCCCGCGCGATGGCCGCCGCGCCCCGCCTGCTGCTGCTCGACGAGCCGGCCGCCGGCCTCAACGGCGAGGAGGTACGGCAGCTCGGCGACATCGTCCGGTCGATCCGCGCCTCCGGCGTCACCGTCGTCGTCATCGAGCACAACATGGGGCTGGTCATGTCGCTGTGCGACCGGGTCACCGTGTTCGCGAACGGGCGCGTGATCGCCGACGGCCCGCCCGCCGAGGTGGCCGTCAAGCCGGAGGTGGTCGAGGCGTACCTGGGCGACTCGACCGTCATCGACGTGCCGACGGAGGTGGCGTCATGACCGCGCTCGCCGTGGATGGCCTCTCCGTCCACTATGGAGGAGTTCGGGCCGCCCACGACATCGGCTTCACCGTGGCCGCCGGCCAGTCCGTCGGCATCATCGGCGCCAACGGCGCGGGCAAGACCTCCACCCTCAAGGCGCTCATGGGCCTCGTGCCGCGGACCGTCCGCTCCATCCGCTTCGGCGAGCACGACCTGACCCGCGTGCCCGGCCGCAAGATGGTCCGGTACGGCATCGGCTACGTGCCCGAGGGACGGCACGTCTTCCCGGGCCTGCCGGTAGAGAAGAACCTCCTGCTCGGCGCGTACATCAAGCCCTGGAAGGGGTCCACACTCGACACCCTCGACGAGGTCTACACCCTCTTCCCCGTCCTGAAGGACATGCGCCACCGGCTCGCCGGGGCACTGTCCGGCGGCCAGCAGCAGATGCTCGCCATCGGCCGCGCGCTCATGTCCGCGCCCCGCCTGATGCTCCTCGACGAACCCTCCATGGGCCTGTCGCCCAAGCTCGTCGAGGACATCGTCGCCGTGCTGCAGAAGCTCAACCGCGACGGCCTGGCCATCCTGCTGGTCGAGCAGAACGCCAAGCTCACCTTCGAGGTGACCACCGAGTGCCTCGTCATGGAGAACGGCGCCGTCGCGATGACCGGCACCTCCGCACAACTCCGCGAGGACCCCCGGGTCCGCCAGATCTACCTCGGCCTCTAAGGGGAACCATGGTCCAACGTAGACACGTCCTCAAAGGAGCCGCCGCGACGGCGGTCGGCCTGTCCGTCACTCCCGCCTCGCCAGCGGCCGCCGCCTCCGGCATGCCGGCCTGCGGCACCCCCGGCGGCCGCGACTTCCCCAAGGTCGGCGGCAACCTCGGCAACCAGAACTACTCCGCGCTGTCCCGCGTCCACCGCGGCAACGTGTCGCGCCTCGGCGGCGCCTGGCTCAACCAGATCGAGGGCGGCGTCGACACCGGCACCAACCAGAGCACCGCCGTCGCCGTCGACGGCGCCACCGGCGCGACGAAGTGGACGTACCAGCAGACCCGCGGCACGCTCACCCGCCGCGGCGTGGCCGTCGGCCAGGGCATGGTCTTCACCCACGGCCGGGGCAGCTGGCTCATCGCGCTCGACCAGGAGACCGGCCAGGTCGTGTGGGAGAAGCAGGTCACCGGCTACGGCAGCATGGAGAAGGTCGCCGTCACCTACCACGACGGCATGCTCTATTGCGGCACGCACGACAGCCCGCGCGCCGCCGCGCTCACGGCAGCAACTCCTCCCAGGACGGCTCGCGCCGTGGCGGGCAGAACCTCTTCGCCAACTCCATCGTCGCGCTGGACCTGAAGACCGGCGCGTACCGCTGGCACTTCCAGTCCGTCCACCACGACATCTGGGACATGGACAACAGCATGTCGCCGGTCCTCGTCGACGTGCGCGTCCGCGGCCGGATGCGCAAGCTCGTCGTGTACGGCAGCAAGTCCGGCATGTACTTCATCCTCGACCGCACCGACGGCTCCGCCCCGCTCGGCATCGACGAGGTGCCCGTCCCGCAGGAGCCGCGCCAGAAGACCTGGCCCACCCAGCCGTTCCCGCGCCAGGGCGGCTGGACCGAGCAGCGCGTCGTCGACCAGCCGCTCGGCACCTCCGTACCGGGCGAGCCCAACCGGGCCGTACCCAACTACGTGAAAGGCGCGCTCTACGACCCGCACTGGGACGTACCGATCCTGTCCATCCCCGGCCACGGCGGCGGCGCCGACTGGAACCACCAGTCCTTCAGCCACAGCACCGGACTGGTCTACACCGGCTTCGGGTACGTCGCCGCCGCGCACTCGCTCACCGAGGCCAGCAACGGGCTGCGGCCACCCGGCGAATACCAGACCGGCGGCATCGTCGCCGTCGACCCCGGCACCAACAAGGTGCGCTGGAAGAAGCGCATGCCGTACTCCCTCGCGCACGGCAACGGCATCCTCACCACCGCCAGCGACCTGCTCTACATCGGACAGCCGGACGGCAACCTGCTGTGCCTGGACGCCCGCACCGGGCGGGAACTGTGGCGCTTCCAGACCGGCGCCTCGATCAGCAGCAGCCCCATCGCGTACGAAGTGGACGGTGTCCAGTACATCGCCGTGTACGCCGGCGGCACCGGCATCCCGTACGGCGAGTCGGCGCCCCGCGGCGACTTCCTGTGGGCGTTCCGGCTCGGCGGCACCGTCCCGCCGGCCCCCACCCCGCCACCGCCGGTCATCCGCCGGCCGGTCGCCGGCGGACCGGTCGAGGGCAGCGCCGTCAACAACACGGTGGTGCTCGCCCGCACATACAACGCGACGACCGGCCAGGTCGGCACCACCGAGTCCACCGCCATGAACGCGATGGCCCCGACCCACCTGCGGGTACCGGTCGGCACCACGGTCACGTTCGTCAACCCGGCCGACAACGCCAACGAGCACGGCGCGACGCAGTTCTTCGAGGGCCTCTTCGACGTACGGCTGCGGCCCGGCGAGTCGTTCCAATACACCTTCACCGAGAAGGGCGAGTACTTCTTCAACGACTCCTACAGCCCTCGCCCCACCGGCAAGGTGGAGGTGTACTAGCTCACCCGAGGGCCGCGCCGACCTGGTCGGCGAGGGTGACCGCGACCCGGCGCCGCTCCGGCGACAGCGGCCGGTGCGGGGTCGCGGTGAGCAGGTACCGGCCGTGCAGGCGACCTCCGCTCTCCACCAGGAGCTCGGTCTCTTCCTCGGCGGGCAGCCCCTCGCGGTCGGCGTCCCACGCGGCGCGGTGCCAGGTGACGGAGCCGTCGCGCTGCAGCCTCGGCGGGTTGCCCAGGCCGGCCACGCCCCGCTGGAAGCGGCAGCCCCGCAGCTCCAGGGTGGTGACCAGCTGGTCGGACACCTGCCGGATGAGATCGTGGGACGAGCCACCGACGGCGCCGACCGTCGCGGCCGCCTGGATGCCGGCCAGGTAACCGGCGTCGCGGCTGGCGGCGGCCGCCTGCCGGCGCCCCCACACCGCGAGCTCGGTCACCGCGACCCCGACGATCAGCAGGAGCACGAGGGTCTCGGCGTCGGACCGTACGTCGATGGTGAGACGCTGGTACGGCTGGGTGAAGAAGAAGTCGAACCACAGCCCCGCGAACCCCGCCGCCAGGTAACCGGCCACCCGGTTGCCCAAGGCCGCCACCGCCACCACGACGGCCACCATGATGAGGGCGACGTGGGTGTTCTCCAAGCTGCCGCGCAACGGCAGGAGCACCGCGGCGACGGCGAGCGGCGCGAGCCCGGCCAGCAGGAGGGCGAGCCGGTCCCGGGTCAACCAGATGGGCACACCTCGACGGTACGGCGCCGGCATCGACGTGGCCCGCGAATCCGCGCCGCACGCCCAAATCCTGACGCCATCTTGACGCCGAAGCGGCTTGCGTTCCTTGCTGCCTTCGGATCTTTCTTGGTGGGGCACAGAGAGATCTTGCGGGTGGAAATGCCCGACATAGCCGGGCACAAGATCCCGGTATGGCCCACCAAGTAAGATCCAACCCATAGTGGCGGCTGCGCCAGCGCCACAATGGCGCCTTGGAAAGCGCCAGCGGCTCGACGTCGGGCTCGGCGAGCAGCGCGTCGGCCAGCGCGGCCACGTAGGTCGACGGTCGCGACGTCATCGTGAAGGATTCGGGTCGCTGGGACGACGCGAATCATTCACGATCATGCCGGAGCCCGCCCTCTGCGCTATGCTGGTCGGCGATGATGACTCCTTCTGTTCGCAGATTGGGGGTCCCGCTCGCGACAGGTGAGTGCTGATGCGCTCCCGGGCCGCGACTGCGGATTCTCGCCTCTCATTCTGGTTGCGCGTGCGCGAGTACGCCGTGCCGCCGTCCATGGTCGAGTCCGCGACCGCGCGCCGCCGCGTCGGGGACCGGGCGGGCGCGTGCGCCGCCGCACGCGTCGATGTCGATCTTAGTCTGCGCTCGCTGGCGCGCGACCATGGCCGGGAGTTGGCTGCCATGGTCCGGGCCGACCTGCGGCAGCTGGCTCCCGACCTGTTGCGCTGGCACCTGCCGCGGGTCGCTCCCGACGGGTTGCTGCGCCCGGGGTGACTATTGCGCTGGCCCGGTACGACACGGGCGACGGCGTGGTGCACCTGGTGGTGCGGACCCCGCCGGGCTGGGCGGACGCCGGCCAGCGGATCAGCCTCGCGCTGTGGGACCGGGCCGGCCCGTGCCGCCACCCGCATCCGCATCCCGACCGGCGGTTCCGGCTCGACCTGCACCGCCATCTGTGGGACGCGCGCCGCAGCGACGAGCTGCGGACCCGGTGCGGTGCGGACCGACCGGCCGTGCCGTCCGCGGATCCGTTGCGGGAACGCGGCTGCGCCGTCGACAGGTGGGCGGCCGAGGCGGCGATCCTGCTCCGCGCCCAGGGGCGCACCGCGGGAACGGTGACCGTACGGCTGTGGGGCCGGCGGCGGCTGCTGCTGCGGGTCGGGCCGGCCACGGCACGGGGTGACACCGCGCCGGTGCTGCCCGACGCGGCGACGTGGACGCTGCCCGACCTGGAGTTGTTGCGCGCCGGGCTGATCGACGCCGACCGGCTCCATCCGCTGGTCGCGGCGGCGCTGGTGCCCGACCGGGTACGGGCTGCCGCGCGCCGCGCGGCCGGCCTGCCGGACCGTGGTGGGCCTGTTTCCACGGGAGGGCCCGGCGACGGAGTGGCCGCCCGAGTGGACCAGGGTGGTGCGCCTCGGGGGCGCTTGACAGTGCGGATGTGACCGGTAACATCGGCGCCAACCAATGACATAGAGCCGGGTGTATGTCTTCTCTGGAGGGTCAGATGAAGCTCGTCAAGGTACGCCCGGCCGTGGCCATCGTGTGGCTGCTGCTCGCCTTCGGTCTCGCGGTCGGCCCGCCGGAACGGGCGCAGGCGTGGGACAACGGCACGGCCTCGACCCCGCCGATGGGGTGGAACAGCTACGACTCGTTCAACTGGAGCGTCACCGAGGCGGACGTCCGGGCCAACGCCGACTACATGCGCGACAACCTGCGCCAGCACGGCTGGCAGTACGTCGTCATCGACTGGGCCTGGTACTACCCCGGCCGGCACAACAACAGCCCCAACCAGGACGCCAACCTCAACCCGCGGCTGCGGATGGACGCCAACGGGCGGCTGCTGCCGGACACCACCCGCTTCCCGTCGGCGGCCGGCAGCAACGGGTTCAAGCCCTCGCGGACTACGTGCACGCCCAGGGGCTGAAGTTCGGCGTCCACCTGATGCGCGGCATCCCGCGCCAGGCCGTGGCCGACAACGTGCCGATCCTCGGCACCAGCTGCCGGGCCAACCAGATCAACAACAGCACCACCGCGGCCTGGCTCAACCTGATGTGGGGCCTGAACATGTCCAACTCGTGCGCGCAGGCGTACCTGGACTCGGTGTTCGCGCTGCTGGCCGGCTGGGGCGTCGACTACGTGAAGGTCGACGACATCGCGGCACCGACCTACCGGCAGGCGGAGGTCGACGGGTACCGGCTGGCGATCCAGCGCAGCGGCCGCCCTATGGTGCTGAGCCTCTCGCCCGGCGCGACGCCGCTGGCCAGCGGCTCGCACGTGCAGGCCAACGCGCACATGTGGCGGATCGTCAACGACCTGTGGGACAACTGGGGCGCCCTCGACGCCCTCTTCGACCAACTGCGCAACTGGACGCCGTACCGGGCGACCGGCGCCTGGCCCGACCCGGACATGATCCCGATCGGCCGGCTGTCCAAGTACGGGCCGGTCGGCTCGCCGCGCTACTCCGGCCTGACCGCCGACGAGCAGCGCACGCTCATGACGCTGTGGGCGATCAACCGGGCTCCGCTGATGTGGGGCGGCAACCTGGTCGAGAACCGCGCCGCGGAGCTGGCGTTGATGACCAACGCCGCGGTGCTCGCCGTCGACCAGTCCAGCGCCAACAACCGCCAGCTCGTCGGGGGTACGCGGCAGGTCTGGACCGCCGACGTGCCGGGCACCAACCACCGGTACGTCGCCCTGTTCAACCGCGAAGCGGCGGCCGCCACCGTGTCGATGAACCTCGCCGACCTCGGCATCGGGTCGGCCACCGCGACCGACCTGTGGTCCGGCGCCGGACTCGGCACGGTGAGCGGCACGTTCAGCCGTTCGATCCCGGCCCACGGCGCCGGCCTGTACCGGCTGGCGCCGCAGACCACCACGCCGACGCCGGCCACGTACACGGTGGCGGCCCGGCACAGCGGCAAGCTGCTCGACGTCTACAACGCGTCCACAGCGGACGGTGCGGACGTGGTCCAGTGGGCCGCGAACGGGCAGTCCAACCAGCGGTGGCGCTTCCAGGACGCCGGCGGTGGATACTCCACAGTGGTCAGCGTCAACAGCGGCAAGTGCCTCGACGTGTACGGCGGCACCGGCGCGACCGGCGACGGCGTACGGGTGGCCCAGTGGGCCTGCCACGGCGGCACCAACCAGCAGTGGCGCCTGCAGGACGTGGGCAGCGGCTACGTGCAGCTCATCGCCAGGCACAGCAACAAGTGCCTCGCCGTCCTGAACTCCGCCACCACCGACGGAGCCCAGGTAGTCCAATGGACCTGCGGCACCACCACCAACCAACACTGGCTCCGCACCCAGGTGTAGCGCCAGCGGCTCGGGCGTCAGGACCAGCGTAGCGAGCTGGTCCTGTTGTCCATGGTGGAGCCGATGTAGCTGCGGCTGCCGTGGTAGCCGACGTGGTCGCCGCCCTGGAAGGTGTCCTCCCAGTGCTGGACCCAGCAGTTGGCGAACGTCAGGTACGACGTGATGACGTTGACCCAGCCCGCCGGCATGGTGTCGATCTCGTAGTCGGTGTTGTTGGTCGACGTGCTGCAGTTGCTGGTGCCGACCCAGATCAGGTCGGAGCCGCCCCAGTTGCTGGCGGTGTAGTGGATGCTGAGGACGGTGTCGTACCCCGCGGCGGCGCTGACCCGGTTGGCCGCGTTCGCCGCGTTCACCCGCGCCGCGAACCCGGGTGTCCGCGCCGCCTCCTCGGCGTTCTTCGGTCCGTAGGTGAGCCGGCCGCCGCTGGCCCTGCTGAGCGCCTCGGCGAAGGTGTCGAAGCACACCGCCTCCGGCGTTCCGGTGGTCACCCGGGCGACGCAGTGCTGGCCGCCGTCCTCCGGGTTGGCCAGGGCCGGCGCCGGAACCGCCTGGATTCCCAGCCCGGCGATCGCGATGGCGGCGGCCGACGCTGCGGCACGCCGTACGGGGGTCATGTTCATGTGTTGCCTCCCTGTTCGACTCCCGCCCACGGGATGGGGCGGCGGTTCGGCAACAGGGTCGGCGGGCGCCGTCAGCGCGGCGTCAGCGCGACCTCACACCCTCGACGCTGACGCCACGATGATGCCCGGCTGCGACCGTTCGGTGGCCGGCAACAGGTGGCCGGGGAGGAAGCGGAGGGAACGAATCATGCGACCACGATCCTTGATCGCGACGGCGGCGGCGGTCCTGCTGATGTCCGCCGGGCAGACGGTCGTCGCGACGCCGGCCCAGGCCATCCCGGTCGGGTGCGAGAATCCGGGCCCGGGCGAGATCGTGTTCCTGGGGGACGGCGACGACCTCTACTTGGGCACCCCGGGGGCCGACATCATCTTCGGCGGTGCGGGGGACGACATCATCGACGGGAACGGCGGCGGGGATGTGCTCGTCGGCGGTCCGGGCCACGACATTCTGCTCGGCAGCGCGTGCGGCGACCGGCTGTTCGGCAACCACGGCAGCGACAAGCTGGGCGGCCGTTCCGGCAACGACGTGCTGGACGGCGGGGAGGGCGATGACTACTGCTCCGACAACGCGTACCCGGACATTGTCTACTTCAGCAACTTCCTGCCCTGCTGAGGAGCGGGTCTCGATTTGCCGAACGCGCCCGGTGTCGCTGGCCTAGCCTCGTTATAGGGGGAACCGGTCTTAAGGAGCGGTCATGCAGATTAAACCGGGTGTGACGATTGGTCCGACAGGGCGAAAGATCCTCGCCGTCGCAGAAAAGTACCCAAAGGCCAAGCAACTCTACGTAACCAGCGCTTTCCGAAACGAGCCGGGATCGCACCACAACGGGCTGTCCTGGGGCGGTTCACCGACGGCGGCGCTGGACTTCGGCGCGTACGACGATCCGGAGCCGAACTCCAAGGACCAGGCCGACATGCGAGACTTCGCGAAATGGCTTTTCGACAAGTTCAAGCGTGATTTGGCCGAGCTGATCCACACCACGCCGTATCCGGATGACAACGGTTTCTACATCCAGAACGGACGGTGGCACAACTTCGACCCCGGCACCATGGCGGCCCACCTGAACCACGTACACGTGGCGATGTCGGCGGTCAGCGCGGACCGCATCCTGGCGAAGCTCGGCGGCGCTGGTCCGGCGGTCCAACCCGCGACCCAGCCCGCGGCGGCGGCGTCGACCGCGGTATGGGGATGGGACGCCAGCAACCACGACTGGGGCCGTGGCCCGATGAACATGGGCGCCGCACGCGCGGCCGGCATCAGCTTCTTCACGCACAAGGCATCCGAGGGCGTGACGTTCAAGGACAAGCACTACAAAGAGGCGCTAAACCGCGCCCGCGCCGCCCGGATTCCCGTGCTCGGCGCCTATCACGTGCTGCATCCGGGTGACGCCAAACGCGAAGCGAAGGTGTTTTTCGACCACGTCGCGGCGAATACGCCCTGGTTCAAAGACGTCCCGTTTATCTGGCAGTGCGACGCCGAAAAGTTCGACTACATGGACCGGGCGCCGAACCGGGCGGAGATTATCACCTTCATGGACCAGTTGCGGAAGCTCACCGGTGGCAAGGGATATCTCATCGCCTACGCGCCGCGCTGGCTGTACGAGAATTCACTCAAGCCGTTCCCCTATGACCTGTGGGCGAGCAACTACACCGGCAGCGGCGCTCCACGGCCGTTCAAGGATCAGTATCGGGGCGTGCCGGCCTCGTCATGGTCGGCGTACAGCGGGCGAAAGCCCACCATCCTGCAGTTCGCCAGCGACGCGGTGACCGGCACCCAGCCCACCACGGACGCGAACAGGTTCGCCGGCTCGCTGGCCGACCTGATCAACCTGACCGGATACCAGGAGGCGCCACCGCCGCCTCCGCCCGCGCCGCCGGCCGTGCCGGTGCGCATGATGGAGCCGGCGGACGTGACCGCGGGCAACGGCGCCGAACTTCTCTCCGAACTGCGCGGGCTCGGCGAGCTCAAGAACTCGGGCCTGCTCACCGACGAGGAATTCACCGTGGCCAAGGAGAAGATCCTCCACTAGCCTCGATCATTCGCGCCTGAGGTCGGATGTTGCGACCCGGTGGCGTTGATCGCTGGTGATCGATGCGATGAGGTTCCGGGCATGGTGGTGGGCCGTCTGTCGCGGCGGTGGCGTGGTCTCCTTGGTCCTCCGGTCGGCGGGATAAGGGCTGAGATGGTCAGCCGGGTGCGGGGATCGCCGCGATCCGGTCGAACGCGGCGGTGATCTGGGTGGCCCAGGGCCAGGTGGCGGGGATGCGAAGCCAGCGGCGGCGTTGGCCGCGGGTCAGACGGGCGGCGGTGTGCAGCACGCGGTAGCGCAGCCGTTTGGGTTCGGCCAGGGCGAGATCGCCGTCCAGGCCGAGCAGTTGGAGCCAGCGGAGCAGGTCGACGGCGATCGCTGCGGCGGTGCACCAGGCTTGGTTGATCGCGAACTCGCGGGACGGCAGTCGGCCAAGACCGGTGTCTTTGCCGGTGCGGATGCGGTCCTCGACGCGGGCGTGGGCGCGGTGGCGGGCCTCCAACCATTGCAGTGCACCGACCTGGGTGCCGGTGATGAACGCGGTGTAGCGCCAGCCGTCGCGTTCCTCGAAGAGGGTCAGCTGTGCACCGGGGTGCGGGCGTTCGCGGCGCACGATCACCCGCATCCCGTCCGGCCAGCCGGGCAGATCGAGCAGGCCGGTCAGTTCGGCGACCTGCGCACCCTCGCGGATGCCGCCGTCGGCGTTGATGGCCGGTGACCACCCCGAGGTGGGGATGGCGGCGATAGCGGTCCGCTCGGCTTCGCCGATCGCCCAGCCGATCGAGTACTCCACGGCGCGGCCGCGACGCTTGCCTTGCTCGACCAACCAGTCCAGCACGGCGTGCGTCGCGGCGGCCGAGTCACCACGGACCAGCAAGTGCCTGCGATGGGCGGCGGGAATCTGCGCGAACGCCTCCGCCAGGACCTGGAGATGATCTGCGGCGGTGTTCGCGCCGGCGTTGCCGGGCCGCAGCTTGACCGCTAACAACTCGCCGGTGTTATCACAGGTGACCAGGATCGGATGGAACCCGAACGTGTGCTTGTAGGTCGGCGCCGCGCCTTCCTTGTCGCTATGCGCCAACACGATCGTGGAGTCGACATCGAGCACGACTACCCCGTCGCCGATGTCCCGGCCGGCGGCCCGTGCTCGCGGTAGCTGCCCGAGCAGCGCCCACACGCGGGCGCGGACCTGTGCACGGGCCGCGGCGATCCGCCGCAGCTGGCGGTCGCCGACCTCGTCCAGGGCCCGCCAGCAGGTCGCCGGTGAGGCGACCGGTCCGAACAGCTCACCCTGATGGCGCAGCACGTCGATGTCGCAAATCGCCTCGCCACCGTCGGCGATCATCACCGCCAGGTCGACCAACACCCGACCTCGATCATGGCCCGGCCACCAGCCACGTCGAGCCAAAACACCGGAGACCGCCTCGGTCAGGCCGGCCCGATCGGCCAGCATCCGCAGCAGCACCGCACCGACGTGCGACACCACACCCGAACCGTCCGCGGTAACCCGCAGATCCTTCGACCACGCCGTAGACTGCACCTCGGAAGTGCCTCCCTAACAGAGAAACCTGTAGATGTCGCAATCACAAGTTTCCCTTACAGGACAGGCACTTCCGCTTATCTACACGCCGACAACCGGCCCATCTTGATGATCACCACGAATCACCCAGGCTAGCCACCCTCGACCACTAGGCACCCTCATCCGTCTCACTGTGCGCAGTGGTGCCCAGCGGGCACCACTGCACCACTGGTACCGTTCGTCGGTTCGGATTGTGTCCTTGCCCCGACGAAGGGACCTCTTCGTGAGTCGGCTGTGGAGCCGGTTCGGCCTTCGAGCGTTCGCCGTCGTGCTGCTCCTCATGGGCGTTGCCGGCGGGGTCTACCTCGGTCAGCACCAGAAGATCGAGCAGCAAGGCGTGAGCGCCCAGCTTGTCGCCGAGGCGGACCAGGAGGAATTGCAGTACCTCAAGGACCGCCAGCGCGAGTACATGGCCGCCACGGCGCAGCGGCGCGAGGCCGAGCGGATCGCCGCGGAGAAGGCGGCCGCGGCGGCCAGGGCGGAGGCCGAGCGGGCCCGCCAGGCGCAGGAGGCGGCCGGCCGCAAGAAGCGCGAGGAGGCGGCGGGGAACGAGCCGGCGACGCCGTACACCGGTCCGATCCCGGCGTCCTGCAACGAGTTCAGCGGCAACCGCAAGACCGGCTGCGCGCTGATGATCGCCGCGGGTTTCACGATCGACCAGTTCCCGTGCCTGGAGAAGTTGTGGACGAAGGAGAGCGGCTGGAACCACAAGGCCCGCAACTCGTCGTCCGGTGCCTACGGGATCCCGCAGGCGTACCCACCGGAGAAGATGGGGAAGATCGCGGACGACTGGCGTAACAACCCGGCGACGCAGATCAAGTGGGGTCTGGGCTACATCAAGGGCAAGTACGACGACCCCTGCGGTGCGTGGGGCCACTTCCAGGACGTCGGCTCCTACTAAGGGGCGCCTTGCGGGGCGTTCGTATACTGCGGTAGTCCAGCCGAATTGAGGACTGCCAATGGCCTCCGGTCTGTTCGACTACCCGGGCCGCGAGCCCGCCGCCGACGCCGGCGTGCTCCTGCGCGAGGCCAGCATGGCGGACTGGACGATGATCGGCGAGCACGCGCAGCGGCGGCGGTACGAGTCGGGAGAGCGGATCCTCGCGGCCAACGACGCCGAGCGGTGTCTGTGGATCGTGGTGGCGGGCCGGGTCACCGTCGCCGCGGGCCGGCACGTGGTCGACGAGCTGGGGCCCAGCGGGGTGTTCGGCGAGCTGACCTTCCTCACCGGCGAGCCGGCGCAGGCCACGGTGCACGCCAGCACGGACGTCACGGTCCTGCGCCTGAGCCTGGCCGGCTTCGAGGTGTTGGCCGGCAAGGACCCGACGCTCGCCCGGCATCTGCTGTTCGACCTCGCACGGGTGCTCGCGATCCGGCTGCACCGGCTCCGGAGGCTGGTGGTGCGCTGATGAGCGCGCATGGCTCGCTGGTGTCTACATTGGACCTGCGGGCCGGCGTGCGGCGCGAGTACTTCGTGGAGGTCCGCGAGCCCGGTCGGGACCCGCGGCGGGTGCTGATCGAGGACCTTGTCGAGGTGGGCCGGCGGCGGGTGGACGAGGCGTCGGGGATGCTCACGGTGCGGCATCCGAGCGTGTCGCGCCGCCACGCCCGGCTCCAGGTGTTCGGCGGCGAGCTGACCATCACGGACCTCGGCAGCATGAACGGCACGCTGGTCAACGGCGTACGGGTCAGCGGGCTGGCCCGGTTGGCGCTCGGCGACACCGTCAAGCTCGGGTCGGTCGGCATGGTCGTGGTCGGCGCGCGGACCTCGCATGAGGCCGCCACGCAGCCTCCCGAGCGGCCGGCCGAACCGCCCGCGGAGCCACCTGCCGTGACCCGGCCGTTCCCCAACTATCTCCAGTTGCGCCGCCGGGTGCCGGCCGGCGCCTGGGTCGTGCCGCAGGCCGTCGCCGTGGTCACGGTCGCCGGGCTGTGCGTCGTACTCCTGCTCCGGCCGGCCATCGGCCTGCGGGTGATGTGGCAGCTGGTGGTGCCGCTGCTGCCGTTGTTGTGGGTCGTCGCGCCGGGCGTGTGGCGCAACAGCTGCCCGCTCGCGGCCACGAACCAGTTGCCGCGACGGACCGGCGTCGGTCGTCCGGCGCCGCCGCCGGCCTGGCTGCGCAACGGCGGGTACGTCGTGGCGGTCGTGCTGTTCCTCGTCCTGGTGCCGAGCCGGCGCGTGCTCTTCGACCACAGCGGCCCGGCAACCGCCGTCCTGCTGGCCGGGGTCATGGCCGGCGCGCTCGCCGGCGGGCTGCTCTTCCGGGGCAAGAGCGGCTGGTGCTCCAGCGTGTGCCCGCTGCTGCCGGTCCAGCGGCTGTACGGGCAGACGCCGTTCGTCACGGTGCCCAACAGCCACTGCCGGCCCTGCGTGGGGTGCGCGAAGAACTGCTACGACTTCAACCCCCGGGTCGCGTACCAGGCGGACCTGCACGACGCGGACCCGCGGTGGACCGCGCCGCGCGCGTTCTTCGCCGGCTGCTTCCCGGGGGTCGTCATCGGGTTCTTCGTCGTCCCCGGCCCGCCGGCCATCGCGCCCGCCTGGTTCTACCTCATCTTCTTCGCCACCGTCCTGGCCAGCGCCGGCTCGTTCTTCGCCCTCGACGCGCTGCTGCGCCTGCCCGCCAGCGCGCTCGCGGTCATCTACGGGGCCGTCGCACTGTCCACGTTCTACTGGTTCGCGGCCGCCGTGCTCGGCGCGACAGTGCACGACCTCACCGGTGCGCCACCGGCGGCGGTCGCCTGGCCGCTGCGCGTCGCGGTGTTCGGCCTCGCCGCCGTCTGGGTGGCCCGGACGCTCGGCATCCGGCGGCTGTTCCTGCAGTGGTCGGTGCAGACGCAGGCGGTGCGGCTCGCGCCGGCTGGCTCGGCCAAGCTGGCCGGCGGCACCGGATGCGAGGTGGTGTTTCAACCCCAGGGGCGGCAGGTGGTCGCCGCCGCCGGGGAGAGCCTCCTCGACCTGGCGGAGAAGGACGGGCTGCCGATCGAGGCAGGCTGCCGGATGGGTGTCTGCGGCGCGGATCCGGTGGCCATCCTGGCCGGCGCGGACGAGCTGTCCCCGCCGACCGAGGACGAACGGGCCACGCTGCGGCGCCTCGACCTCGGCCCACACGTCCGGATGGCCTGCTGCGCCCGGGTCCGGGGACCGGTCACGGTCTCGCTCGACACCCGCGGCACCGCGGCCACCACGGGGACTCCGTCGCCGTGCGCCGCCGAGGGCCGGTCACCCTGCGGGTGGTCGTGGTCGGCAACGGCATCGCCGGCGTCACCGCCGCGCAGGAGATCCGCCGCATGGACCCCGACTGCGAGGTGCACGTCGTCGGCCGCGAACCGCACCCGCTGTACAACCGGATGGGCATCTCGCGCGTGGTCTACGGGCGTTCGGCGATGGCCGGGCTGTTTCTGCTCGCCGAAGACTGGTACGAGCGGCACGACATCACCTGCTGGCTCAACACCCGGGCGGTCGGCATCGACCTCGCCGGCCGCACGGTGGCGCTCGGCACCGGCGAGCAGGTGGCCTTCGACCGGCTCATCCTGGCCACCGGGGCCCGCGCCGACGTGCCCGCGATCCCGGGCGTGGCCATGCCCGGCTGCTTCGCGCTCCGCGACGCCGACGACGCCGTGCGCATCCGGGCGTACGTGCAGGAGCACCGGGCCACCCGGGCGGTCGTGGTCGGCGCGGGACCGCTCGCCGTCGAGGGCGCGTACGCGTTGCACGAGCTGGGTCTCAAGGTGTCCATCGTGGTACGCGGGCCGGCCGTCCTGCGGCGGTACGTCGACGAGCGCTCGGCGCAACTGCTGACCAGCTACCTGCGGGCCCGCGGCATCGCACTGGTGCCGGGCGCGGCCATGGCCGCGATACACGGCCCCGATCGGGTACGCGTGGCGACGCTGGCCGACGGCCGCCAGATGCCGACCGACCTGGTGCTGCTCGCCATCGGGGCCACCCCGGAAGCCGACCTCGCGCGGGCTGCCGGGGTCGCGGTCCGGCACGGCATCGTCGTCGACGACGAACTGCGTACCAGCAGTGCCGGCGTCTACGCGGCGGGCGACTGCGCCGAGGTGCGGGGCGAGGTGAGCGGGCTATGGCCGGCCGCGGTGGCGCAAGCGACCGCCGCGGCGGCGAACGCGCTCGGCGAGCATCAGACGGTGCCCGGCACGGCGACGCCGATGCTGCTGAAGGGCATCGGCCTCGACCTCGTCTCGGTCGGCCGGGTGCATCCGGCGGCCGGGGACGCCGTGCTCACGCACGAGGACCCGGACCGGTACGCGTACGGCCGGCTCGTGGTGTCCGACGGCCGGGTGGCCGGCGCGGTGCTGCTCAACCTGCCCCGCGAGGCCCCGGCGATCGTGACCGCCGTACGGGGCGGCGCGCCCAGCCGTGGCCTGGAGGCCCTGCGCTCCACGCACTGGCGTACGGCCTGAACCCGGCGTCGCCTCCGTTCACGACTGGATCCGCGACCACTGCTGGTTCGTGCCGCTGCCGCAGGTGTACTGGGTGATGTCGACGCCGTCGGCGGTGCCGGCGCCGACCACGTCCAGGCACTTGCCGCTGTGCCGGGCTACCAGCTGGAAGTAGCTGCCGGTGGCGCGCCACTGCCACTGCTGGTTGGTGGCGCTGCCGCAGGTGTACTGGATGATGTTGGCGCCGTCGGCGGTGGCGGCGCCGGCCACGTCCAGGCACTTGCCGCTGCCCGCGTTGACGAGCCGGACGTACCCGCTGCCGGCGTCCTCGAAGACCCACATCTGGTTCCCGCCGCCGTTCCAGGCGTACTGCTTGACCTCGGCGTTGTTGGCGGTCGACGCGCCGACGACGTCCATGACCCGGCCGCTGTTGCGGTTGACCACCCGGTAGTACGTCGGTGCGGGCGGCGTCGGCGGCAGGTTGTCGTTGAGGCCCCAGGAGTACCGCAGCTGGTCGCGCCCGGAGGCGTTGGTGGTCGACACCGTCAGGTTCGTGCCGCTGCCGCTGACCTCCTGCAGCCGGTACGGGTCGGCGATGCGTACGCCCGGCCAGTAGACGGTGCCCAGCTGCAGCGACCGGGCCTCGGCGGCGACGCCGCGGATGAACGAGACGAAGGCGTCGCCGGCCGAGGGCTGGTTGTAGTTGCGGCCGTCGGTCATGAACGAGCCCCACTCGGTGATGAGGACCCGGCTGGCGTAGCTGCCGACGCTGGTGCGCAGCTCGGCCCGGAACTGTGCCTCGGTGGTGAGGTTGTTGTTGAAGAACCGGTAGATGTGGCGCGAGATCAGCGTTCCGTTGAAGCGGCTGTCGCTGCCGATGGTGATCAGCCGGGTGTTGTACCCGGCCCCGCTGACGATGATCCGGCCGCGCGGCACGCTCGGGTAGTTGCTCAGCCACTGCGCGGCGACGTTCTTCCAGTCCGCGTCGCTGTAGCCGTGCGGCTCGTTCATCGGCTCGAAGTAGACGAGGCCGTTGCCGGCGTACCGGTTGACGATCGTCTGCCACATCGACCAGAACTGGGTGGTGTTGTCCACCAGGCCGTCCCGGGAGTTGTCGGCCTCCCAGTAACTGAGGATGACCTTCATGCCCTTGCTGGTGGCCATGTCGATGGCGCCGACGTAGGAGTTCCAGTAGGACCCCGAGACGGTGGGGTAGTTGACCGGCAGGCGCACCGTGTTGGCGCCCAGGTTGGCCTGGAATCCGGACAGGATCCGGTCGGCCTTGGCCTGCGTCGTCGCGTAGCTGTCCGAGGTGGCCAGACCGCCGAGTACGAGGGTGTCGTTGACGAAGTTGTCGCGCTGGTCGGCCCAGTTGACGCCGCGGAAGTCGTTGGTCGCGGCTTGGGCGGGCGCGGTGGTCACGGCTACCCACGTGACGACCGCGCCCGCGGCCACGGCGAGCGCCACCCCGAACGGAAGGAACCGTCTATTCGTTCGCACGTCATCTTGGTAGCCGACATTGAATCGATACACCACGATCCGTTCCGGGTCATTCAGGAACGTTCACAAACGAACAGGCGGGCGGCTACCGCACGCGGGAGCGTGGCAGCGAGGAGGCGCGCACGACCAGTTCGGGGGCGACGAGTACCCGCTGCGCGGGCCGGCGCTCCCCGCCGAGCAGGCGCCCGACCATGAGCTCCACGGCCAGCCGGCCGACGTGGCTCTTGGGCGGCCGGACCGCGGTGAGCGCGGGCTCCGCGAGATGGGCCACCTCGTCGTCGTACGACACGATGGCCAGGTCGTCGGGGATGGCGACGCCGTGTCCGGCGCAGTACTCGGCGACCGCCACGGCGTCCGGGTCGCTGTGCACGACCAGCGCCGTGATCTTCGAGCGCCGGCACTCGCCGAGTAGGACGGCGGGGGCCACCGCCTCCCGTACGACCAGGGCGTCCGGCAGGCCGAGATCGGCGGCGACGCGGTGCCAGCCGCGCAGCAGGTACGCCGACGTCGGGCTGCCGGGGGACAGGACCAGCCCGATGCGCCGGTGCCCGTGCTGCCGGAGGTGGTGCACGGCGATCTCCATGCCGAGCGCGTGGTCGCTGCGTACGCACTCGATGTGGCGCGCGGCCGGCGTCCACCGGCGCGGCTGGCGTTCGACGAGGATGGTGGGCACCGGCAGCTGGCCGATCCACTCGATCACCTCGTCGGCGCGTTCCCCCTCCAGGCTCGGGGCCAGCAGCATCCCCTGCACCTGCTGGGCGTCGACCAGGCGGCCGATCTGCCGGCGGTCCTCGTCCTGGTCGTAGCTGGAGCCGCGCAGCTGGATGCTCACGCCGAGCGCCGCGGCGGCGGCCCGCGCGCCGGCCACGATCGGCGGCCAGTAGAAGTCCAGCGACGGCACGACCATGCCGATGGTGAACCGCATCGCGGCCCGCCGGAGCCGGCTCGCGGCGCCGTCGCGGGCGGGCAGCGTGGCGCCGCCGTGGACCTTGCACACCAGGCCGCGCTCGGCGAGGACGGCGATGTCCCGGCGGATGGTCAGCTCGCTGACGCCGAGCTCGCGGGCGAGGTCCCGCACCCGTACGGCGCCGTGCCCGCGAAGCTCGGCGAGCAGCAGTTCCTGGCGCTGCGCGCCGAAGAGCCGCCCGGTCGTCATGCATTGATGATGACCCATAGGTCGAGGTGTCGAGGGTGCGTCCTTGGCGAATAACCCCGCATAGCGGGCGTACTGGTACGAAGATCTACACCATGAGCACCACCGCCACGCTCGAACCGAGCGCCCCGGCGCCGCCGGAGCTGAGCCGCCGCCAGACCAACGTCGTGTTCGTGACGATCGTGCTCGGCATGCTGCTGGCCGCGCTGGACCAGACGATCGTGTCGACGGCCCTGCCCACGATCGTCGCCGACCTGGGCGGCGCCGGGCACATGTCGTGGGTGGTCACCTCGTACCTGCTGGCCGAGACCGTGTCGACGGTGCTGGCCGGCAAGTTCGGCGATCTGTTCGGCCGCAAGCGGGTGTTCCAGATCAGCGCGGTGGTGTTCATCGCCGGCTCCGCCCTGGCCGGTGTCTCAGGCAGCATGCTGATGCTGATCGTGGCGCGCGCCATCCAGGGCGTGGGCGCGGGCGGGTTGATGGTCACCGCGATGGCGCTGATCGCCGACGCGATCCCGCTGCGCGAGCGCGGCAAGTACCAGGGCGCGCTGGGCGCCGTGTTCGGCGTGACCACCGTCCTCGGGCCGACGCTGGGCGGGCTCTTCACCGACCACGCGAGCTGGCGGTGGTGCTTCTACGTCAACGTACCCATCGCGGTTGTCATGATCGCAATGGCGGCGCGCACCATCCCGTCGGTCCGGGCCGCGACGCGGCCCATCATCGACTACGCCGGCATCGCGCTCGTCGCGCTCGGCGCCTCCGGCCTCATCCTGGCCTTGGAGTGGGGCGGCAACGAGTACGCGTGGGGATCGCCCGTCATCCTCGGACTGTTCGCCGTGTCGGTGCTGCTGCTGGCGGCGTTCGTGCTGGTGGAGCTGCGGGCCCGGGAGCCGATGCTGCCGATGACGCTCTTCCGCAACCCGGTGTTCGTGGTCTGCGGGACGCTCAGCTTCATCGTCGGCTTCGCGATGCTCGGCGCGATGACCTACCTGCCGACGTATCTCCAGTTCGTCGACGGGGCGTCCGCCACCGAGTCCGGGCTGCGCACCGTCCCGATGGTGATCGGGCTGCTGGGCACCTCGATGATCTCCGGCACGGTCGTCAGTCGCACCGGGTACTACAAGGCGTTCCCGATCGCCGGCATGGCCGTCATGGCCGTCGGCCTGTACCTGATGTCCACCATGGACACCGACACCGGCGCGTGGCTGGAGTCGCTGTACATGCTGGTGCTCGGCGCGGGCATCGGCCTGGCCATGCAGGTGCTGACCATCGTCGTGCAGAACACCGTCCCGTACGCCCAGCTCGGCACCGCCACGTCCGGCGTGACGTTCTTCCGGACGCTGGGCAGCTCCTTCGGTACGGCGGTGTTCGGCACCCTCTACGGCAACGAGCTGGAGCCGAACCTGCGCGCCGCGCTCGCCCAGGCACCCGGCGTGACGGCCGAGGTCGCGCAGAACCCGTCCGCGCTCAACGCGCTGCCCGCCCAGCTCGCCGCGCCGATCGTCCAGGCGTACGCGGACACGATCGCCTTCGTGTTCCGCTGGGTCGTACCCGTCGCGGTGGTCGGCTTCGTCGTCGCCTGGTTCCTCAAGCAGGTGCCGTTGCGCGACACCGCCCGCGCCGCCGCCACCGACCTGGGCGAGGGCTTCGGCGCGCCGGAATCCGCGGACCGCGTGGCCCAACTGGAACGGGCGGTCGGCGCGGTGATGCGGCGCGCCCAGCGGGACCCCGAGTTCGGGCACCAGATCTTCGTCGACGCGGGTACCGCGCTCAGCCCCGGCCAGGCGTGGACGCTGCACCAGCTGCGCATGCGCGAGCGGGCCGAGGTGCCGGCCACCGTCGGCGCCGTCGCCCGCGCCCACCACCTGCCCCCGACGTGCTGGAGCCGACGTTCGCCGGGGTCATCGCCGCCGGGTACGCCACCCGCGACGGCGACCGGGTCCAGCTCACCCCGAACGGGCGCGCCCAGCTCGGCCTGCTGTACTCGGCGTGGCGGCGCTGGCTCGACAGCCAACTGGACGACTGGTCCGTCACCGACCCGGCGGACCGGGCCCGCCTCGACCAGGCCCTGGACAACATCGCCCGCCGCCTGGTCATCCACGAACGCGACCCGGTCCACTCCGCATAGCCCCCGCCACCCCGCCGCCTCCACGGCCCGGCCGCGCTGGCCGGCTCGCGGGCTACGGCGGGCCCCGGCGGGCCTCGGCCGGCTCGGCCGCGCCGATCAAGGGCTTCCCCGTCGATCGAGAGCTTCCCCGTCGATCAAGGGCATACGGTCGTGCGCATCGCGACGACGTGAGTGGAACACCAGGGCTGTTATGGGCGCCCTTTGACAGCAATGGTGTTCCACTCACGGGTGGGCGGGCGCCCCACGGCACGGCGCCGGCCTTGGTTTCGCGTGAGTAGGGCTCCCCTATGCACGCTCTGGCAGGCATAGGGGAGCCCTACTCACGTCGCGGCACCCAAGAGGGTGGCCCTTTTGGGCCGGGGACCGGGCGGGACCGGGCGGGACGGGCCTGCACCGCCGAGCCCTCTCGATCAAGGACTTCCGCGTCGATCAAGGGCATATGGTCGTGGTTTAGAGATCGAAGCACGGCCGTTTGCCCTTGATCGACGCGGAAGTCCTTGATCGACACGGCCAGGACACGGCCAGGACACGGCCAAGAGGTCGGCGGAGGCCGGCGCTCGGTTACCCAGTCGACAAAAGCGCGAGAGCGATAGGTAAAGTCTTTCCGGGTGTGAATTCAATTCGCGCTCGTAAGGACAAATTAAGTCGCTCATAAAGACAATTTAATGCGAAGGACATTGACATGAGTGAAACGCCGGAGAATCCACCCGGCCGCCGTAGACGGCGTGTGCCGACGCGGCGGCGGGTCGTGATCGCGGCCGTGGTCGGCCTCGCCGCCGCCACGGTCCTGGGCGCCGCGGCGGCTCTCTCCGCGGTCGCCCCGGACGAGAAGGCCGGCGGCGAGTCCGGGTCCACCTCGCCCGCGGCCGCCGAGGTCAGCGGCTCGCCCACCCCGGGTGGCACGCTGGCGACCGCCGCCGCGACGCCCATCCCGACCGCGACGGCCAGCGCGAGCGTGCCGGCGGCCAAGCCGGAGGGACCGTGCGGGCGGACGGTCGGCGCGGCCGCGGCGGTGAAGGTCACCGAGGTCAAGGTGGGGGTGAAGGTGACCGGCTACGGGTCGGAGGGGGACACCGACCCGCTGCCGATGGCGATCGCGTCCCGGCCGGCCGGCGGCTCCTGGCTGGCGTGGCTGGGCACCAACGGCCGGGTGTACCTGGGCAAGCTGGACTGCAACGACAAGCTGGTCGGCACGCCCACCAGCTTCGTCGGCATCGACCTGCAGGACGTGCAGGCGGACGCCAACGGCGGCGTCGTGCTGCTGACCCGCAAGGGCACCTGCGGCACCGGGCCGCTGTGCGGCGGCTCGTCCAGCCCGTGCAACACGATGCACATGATCCGGTTCGACAACTCCGGCAAGCAGGTGTGGGAGCGGCAGGTCACCAACCTGAGCGGCAGCCGGCAGGGGTACGACGACGGGGCCCGGTTCATCTGGTGGTACCAGCACCACGGCAGGCTCGCCTCGGACGGCAAGAGCTACGCGGCGTACTTCGGTGTGGCGATCACCGTCAAGAACGGCAACTGCGTCGACATCCACGAGGGCGACCGGATGCAGGTGGTCAACGCGAACGGGTCGCTGGCCTCGAACCACCGGGACAGCTTCGAGGTGGGGTGCAGTCACAGCTGGACGTCGCGCGTGGTGTGGGATCCGCGGACCAGCCACTACGTGATGGTCTGCGCCACGGACAACGCGTGCCGGATCGCGCGGCCCAACCCGTACCGCGGCGTGGCCGCGGGCACCTGTGACGGCACGCTCTTCGGCGGCGACCTCGTGCTGGCCAAGTCCAAGGGCTACTGGACCGCGTGGAGCCAGGGTGGCCAGGTACGCCTGGAGCACTTCACCACCGGGGCGTCCGACTCCACCGTCAAGACCGCGGCCAAGTCGAGCCATCCGCACCTGGTCAGCTACGGGACCGGCCGGATGCTGCTGGCGTGGGAGTCGGGCTCGTCGATGGCCGCCCAGGTGTACGACTCCGGCACCGGCAAGACGGTGGGGAGCAAGTTCACGATCGGCGTGCGGGACCACAGCTACCAGGCGTTCAAGGCGTACCCCGATGGGAGCGTCGCCTATCCGGCGGCCGGCAGCGGCACGTCGATCAAGATCGCGCGGATATTGCCGGCCGGCTGAGTCGATGCTCAGATCCGCTACTTAGATTTGCTGTTCGACGCGGTGGCGCAGGTACTCGTCCGGGTGGGTCCGGGCGATGTGGATCGCCTGCGCCACCGTCTCGCGCAGTTCCGCGGGGTAGTGCGCCGTGCGCAGGTCCAGTCCGGGCAACAGTTGCCGCCGCAGGCCGAGGTCGTCGGTGCTGACGAACAGGTGCAGCGCCGCGTCGCGCCACTGCTGCCGCAGGCCGGCGACCGCGTCGTACTCGGCTTGGCTCTCCGGTGTCGGCGTGGGCGACCTGCCGATGTAGGTCAGCGGCGCCTGCGTCCAATACCAGGCGCGGGCCGCGCCGGCGCGTTCCGCGTTGGTGCCGGTGCGGAGATAGTCGAGCACCGCGGCCTGCACTCGGCGGCGGCCGAACGCCTTCAGCGCCGGCTCGATCAGCCGGCGGTTGTAGCTCGGGTTCGGGTCGTAGACGGCGGCCCGCACCAGGGGCGCGAACCACTCGTCCCGCGCCGGCCGGCCGCGCAGGGCGTGCCGCGCGGCGGCGCGCAGGTCGCCGGGCCAGTCCGGCGGCGGGCTCTGCTCGCCGAGCGCCGCCAGCAGGTCCCTCAGGGCTTGCGCGAACATGGGCGCCACCTTATCCGCGAAGTCGTCGGTAACGTTCCGGCCCGCGCCGGCGATAGATAGATGGCGGCGACGTAGGCGCAGCTAGAACGTGTTTCTAGATCATTAAGTAAGGCGCACTTCAGCCCTTGTTCTAGCTCTTAGAACCTGTTCTACTGTCCTAGTGCGACCAGGATCGTGCGTATTTATGGCTATTGTGCTGTGCCTCGTGCTGCCGGGGTGCGGGTCCGCCCTGACCCCGGAGCAGCGCGCCGACGTGCTCGGCGCGCCCGGCGGCGGCGGTGACGGCGCCGCGTCGGGTGCCGGGAGTGACGGCGGCGGCGCGGTGGCCGGGTCCGGCACCGGCGATGGACCCGCGTCCGGTGGCGGTGGCCCGGCCGGCGCTCCGGGCGCCGGCCCAGGGGGCGGCGGCGCCCCGGTCAAGTGCCAGGGCACCGGCGGCGCGACCGCGCCGGGCGTCACGGCCAACAAGATCAAGATTGCGAACGTCTCCGACGTCAGCGGCCCGGTGCAGGGCCTGTTCGAGTCGGCGCAGCAGGCGGTCAAGGCGTACGTCGGCTACGTCAACAGCACCGGCGGGGTCTGCGGGCGCACCCTCGAGCTGATGGCGCTGGACTCGCGCACCGACTCCCGGGGCGACCAGGAGGGCACCGCGCAGGCGTGCTCCCAGGCGTTCGCGCTGGTCGGCTCGATGTCGGCGTACGACCAGGGCGGCGCCGCGACGGCCGGCGGCTGCGGCATCCCCGACCTGCGGGCGGTGACCACGACCGCCCAGCGCCAGAAGGTGGCGGTCACGTACGGGGTCAACTCCAACAAGGTCAACTTCCAGTCCACCGCGGTCGCCGACCACTTCAAGAGCAAGTTCCCGGCCGCCGCGTCCAAGGCCGCTTTCCTCTACCTCAACTCCGAGGTCACCAAGCAGAACGAGGCGAGCTTCGTCAAGGCGTTCACCTCCCGCGGCTTCTCCTTCGTGTACGAGCAGGCGATCGACGTGGCCGACTTCAACTACGCGCCGTACGTGGTGCAGATGAAGGACCGCGGCGTGCGATACGTGCAGTGGCTGGGCTCGTACCAGCACGCGGCCCGGCTGCTGCAGGCGATGAAGCAGCAGGGCTTCAAGCCGGACGTCTTCGTCATGGACCCGGTCGCGTACGACGCCAACTTCGTCAAGCAGGCCGGCGACGCGGCCGACGGCGTCGCGGTCTTCACCAACACCGCCCTGCTCGAAGAGGGCGGCAAGAACGCCGAGATGAAGCTCTACCGGTCCTGGCTGGCCCGGGTCGCGCCGGGCGCGGCGCCGGACTACTTCGGCTTCTTCGCCTGGGGCGCGGCCAAGCTCTTCGTCGAGTTGGCCGCGAAGATCGGCCCCAACCTCACCCGCAAGGCGCTGCTCGACGCGGTCAAGGGCGTGCACGCGTACACCGCGAACGGGCTCTTCTCGCCGCAGGACGTGGGCGGCAAGCGGACCGCGAAGTGCTGGGCGTTCATCCGCCTCCAGGGCGGGCGGTGGTCCCGCGAGGCGCCCGGATCCGGGTTCCGCTGTGGGCAGTTGATGAACACGGGTGTCGGCGCATGACGGGATTCCTGGCGTTCACCGTGCTCGGCCTCGTCACCGGCGCCGGGTACGCGGTCGCCGCCAGCGGCCTGGTGCTCACGTACAGCACGTCCCGCGTCTTCAACGTGGCGCACGGCGCGATCGGCATGGTGATGGCGTTCCTGTGCTGGGAGCTGACCGTCCAGCGTGGACTGCCGGTCTGGCTGGCCGTGCTGGTGGTCGTCGGCGTCGCGGCGCCGCTGCTCGGCGCGTTCGCGGAACGGGTGATGATGCGGCACCTGGCCGGCGCCCCGACGGCACCGCGCTGGTTGTCACCGTGGGGCTGCTGGTGATGCTGATCGGTGCGGCGCAGGCGATCTGGCCGGCGACCGCCCGGCCGGTCGAGCCGTTCTTCGGCCAGCGCGGCTTCCGGGTGGGCAGCGCGTTCGTCACGTTCCACGACCTGGTGATGGTCGCGGCGGCCGTGGCCGCCGCCGGTGTCCTCTATGGACTGCTCGCCTACACCCGGATCGGCGCGGCCATGCGCGCGTCCGTCGACAACCGCGACCTGCTCCGCCTGTACGGCGGGCGCACCTCGCTCATCTCCGCGCTGAGCTGGGCGATCGGCGCGGCGCTGGCGGCGCTCGCCGGCATCCTGTTGACGCCCGTCGTCGGCCTGAGCTACTACGACCTCACCCTGCTGGTGATCAGCGCGTACGCCGCCGCCGTGGTGGGCCGGCTGCGCAGCCTGCCGTGGACGTTCGTAGGCGCGCTGCTGCTCGGTCTGGCCCAGTCGTACGCCGTGGGCTACCTGCCGCCCTCCGAGGTCCTCAGTGGACTGCGCGCGGCGATTCCGGCCCTGTTCCTGTTCGCCGCGCTGCTGCTGTCGCCGCAGGCGCCACTGCGGGTCGGCCAGATCACGGGAGTCGCGGGGGTGCCGGTGCCGGGCGCCCGGCGGGCCGCCGCCATCGGGGCGGCGGTGGTCGCCGCGGCCGCGGCCGCCTCGCTCGCCGTCCCGGCCGCGCAGAGCGACCGGCTGGCGCTCGGGTTCGTGTACGGCATCGTGCTGCTGTCGCTGGTGCCGCTGACCGGGTACGGCGGCTTCGTCTCGCTCACCCAGCTGACCTTCGTCGGCGTCGGCGCGGTCACCGTGGCGCGGCTGGGCACCCCGTCGCCGCTCGGCCTGCTGGCGGCGGCCGGTGTGGCGGCGGTGGTCGGCGCGCTGGTGGCGCTGCCCGCGCTGCGCCTGCGCGGGCTCTACCTCGCACTGTCCACATTGGCGTTCGGGCTGCTGATGGACAAGCTCGTCTTGCAGTCCAGCTTCGCGTTCGGCTTCAACGGCAGCCGCTCCGTACCCCGGCTGGGTTTGCCGGGCCTCGACCTGCGCGGCGAGCGCGCCTACCTGGTGGTCTGCGCAGCCGCGTTCGTCCTGGTCGGGCTGGGCGTGCTGGCGTTGCGGCGCAGCGCGTACGGCCGGATCCTGCTCGCCATGCGCGACAGCCCGGCCGGCTGCGCCACCCTCGGCCTGAATATGCGGTGGACCCGGGTGCGCCTGTTCGCGCTCTCCGCGGGCATCGCCGGCTTCGCCGGCGGGCTCTACGGCGGCCTGCGGCAGACCGTCGCGGCGACCGACTTCCAGCTCTTCAACAGCCTGCCGCTGTTGCTGCTCGCGGTGGTCGCCGGCGTCACCTCGGTTTCCGGCGCGGCGCTGGGCGGGATGGCGCTGATGCTGCTGCCGGTGCTGGCCAGCGAGTTCCCGGCGCTGGGCGGGCTGGTCTACCTGTGCGTCGGCATCGCCTCGGTCGGCCTCGGCCGGGACCCGAACGGCGTGGTCAGCCACCTGTTCAGGCTGGGCCGCTGGCGCTCGCGGGACATCCAGCCCGCGCTGCGCCCCTCCAACGCGGGAGCCCGACCATGACGCTGCTGGAGGCGGCCGACGTGACCGTGCGGTTCGGCGGCGTGACCGCGGTACGCGCCGCCACGGTGGACGCCGCGGCCGGCCAGGTGACCGGGCTGATCGGGCCCAACGGCGCCGGCAAGACCACGCTGTTCAACGTGATCACCGGGCTGCAGCGGCCGACCCGCGGCGCGGTCCGGTTCGCCGGCGAGGACATCACCCGGCGCGCCACGCACGAGCGGGCCCGGCGCGGCATCGCCCGCACGTTCCAGCGGCTGGAGGCGTTCGGGTCGCTGTCGGTCCGGGAGAACGTGCTCGTGGCGGCGGAGATCCACCACCGGCACGGGCGGCGCCGCCGGCGGCACCAGCAGTCGCCGGCGCAGGTGGCCGAGCGGCTGATCGCGCGGGTGGGCCTGGACCGGTACGCGCACCGGCCGGCCGACACCGTGCCCACCGGCATCGCCCGGCTGCTGGAGCTGGCCCGCGCGCTCGCCCTCGACCCGCGCCTGCTGCTGCTGGACGAGCCGTCGTCCGGGTTGAGCACGGCCGAGACCGAGGCGTTCGGCGAGCTGCTGCGGGAGCTGGCCGGGGAGGGGAAGGCGGTGCTCATCGTCGAGCACGACATGGACCTCATCATGCGGGTCTGCGACCGGGTCACCGTGCTCAACTTCGGCGCGGTCATCGCGTCCGGCACCCCCGCGGAGGTCCGCGCCGACACGGACGTGCAGCGGGCGTACCTGGGCGGGGCCGAATGACGCCCATCCTGGAGCTGGTCGGCGTCACGGCCGGGTACGGCCGGATCGAGGTGCTGCACGGCGTCGACCTCACGCTGCCCCGGGGCGCGGTGATGGCGCTGCTCGGCCCGAACGGCGCGGGCAAGACCACCCTGCTGAAGGTCGCCAGTGGACAGGTGCGGGCCACCGCCGGCCACGTACACGTGGGCGGGGCGCACGTGAACGGCGCCGCACCCGACGCGCTGGCCCGGGCCGGGCTGTGCACCATCCCGGAGGGCCGCTCGGTCTTCCCCAACCTCACCGTGCGGGAGAACCTGCGCCTCGCCTCCTACGCCGGGGTGAGCGCGGCGCACGTGTACGCGACCGCGTTCGACCGGTTTCCCCGGCTGGCCGAGCGCGCCGGCCAACTCGCCGGCTCGCTGTCCGGCGGCGAGCAGCAGATGCTGGCGATGGCCCGGGCGCTCGCCACCAACCCGGCCGTGCTGCTGATCGACGAGCTGTCCATGGGCCTGGCCCCGCTGGTCGTGCGCGAGCTGTACGAGGTGGTCGCCGGGCTGGCCGCGGACGGGGTGAGCGTGCTCGTGGTCGAGCAGTTCGCCGACGCCGCGCTCGCGGTCGCCGACCGCGCCGCCGTGCTGGTCCACGGCCGGGTCGTCGCCGCCGGCGGGCCCGACGACATCGCCGACGAACTGGCCAACCTCTACCTGGGAAGCGCCGTATGAAGAGCCTCTTTGTGACCATCTCCGTCGGCGCCGCCCTGCTCGCCGTGCCGGCACCGGCCAAGGCCGCTGATCTCGGTGGGTTCACCCTCACCGCGGACGCGGCGCCGATCGCCGTGCAGATCTTCGAGCCGACCCTCCCGATCCCGGCCGAGCCGCAGCTGGAGCTGAACCTGTCGTACTCCCGGGCGAAGCTGTCCAGCGGCCCGACCGGCCGGGCCGTGTCCAGCCTGATGTGGCCCGGCGACGCGGTCGGGTACGGCCTGCCGGAGCTGCTGCAGAGCCCGGACGCCACCTACCCGGTCAAGGTCGACGCCGCACACCCGTCCGGGCCCAAGGACGCCAAGCAGGAGATCGCCCCGGGTGCGGCGATGACCTCGCACGCGGACGCCACGTCGGTCCAGGCGGAGGCGCACGGGGCCAAGCACGCCAGCCCCGCCGTCGCCGTGCCCGGCCTGCCGATCCCGCCGGTGCTGGTCGCCATGGAGGGCTTCTCGTCGCAGAGCAGGACCACCGTCACCGGCGACCGGGCCACCGCGGTCTCGTACGCCACCGCGGGCTCCGTCTCGCTGCTGGGCGGGCTGGTCAAGGTGGACGGGTTGCGGGTGGACACCGAGGCGGCCAGCGACGGCGCCCGCGGCACCACCACCGGCACCGTGGTGTGGCAGTCGCTGACCCTGGCCGGCCAGAAGGTGGCGGTCAACCAGGACGGCGTGGCCGCCCCGACCGGTGTGACCAAGCTGCCGACGCTGCCGGCCGACCTCACCAAGCAGCTGGCGACCCTGGGCCTGGCCGTCAACGTGCCCACAGTGGACAAGAAGGTGGACGGCGCGGGCGCCAAGGCGACCGGGCGCGGCCTGACCGTCACCCTCGACACCGGCGCGCTGCTGCGCCGGCTCAACCTGACCACGCTGCTGGAGCCGCTGCTCGCGCTGCTCCCGGCCGACGTGCGCACCCAGCTGACCCCATGGCTCAACCTCGCGCCCCGGTTCGTCTTCGTGCTGGGCACCGCGACCAGCCAGGCGACGGCCACCCCCGCGGCCGCCGCCGCCGCGCCGCCGCCGGCCGCGCCGCCCGCCGCCGGTCCGGCCGGTGGCACGGGCGACTCGGCCGGCGGCTCCGGCGTCGGCGGCACCGGCGGCGACACCCCGTCCGGGGACGCGGCCGGCGAGGCCGTCACGCCGGTCGCGGGCCACCAGTGGCCGGTCTTCCCGGGCGTCCCCTGGTACGCCTTCGTCCTCGGCTTCGCCGCGGCCGCCGCGGTCTCGTACGGGCTGCGTAGATATGTGGCCCTCATGTTCGGCGCCGGCGGGTGCGACCTCGGCGTGCCCGCCGGCGTCCCCGACCTGCGAGACCCTTCCAAGGAGAGCTGAGCCATGCGATCCGAGCAGCGTCTGCAACAGGTCCTCACGATCGCCGGCGGGTTCCTCATGCCGCTCGGCCTCGCCGTGATCGGCATCGGCTGGTACGGCACGGCCCACACCGGGTACGTGTTCGAGCAGGTCCCGTACCTGGTCTCCGGCGGGCTCTTCGGGCTCGGGCTGACCGTCAGCGGCGCGCTGATCTTCTTCAGCTCGTGGCTGGCCCGGCTCATCCAGCTCCAGCGCGAGCAGGCCGAGCTGATCCGGCGGCTGCTCGACCGGATCCCGGCCGCCGACCCGCCGTCCACCCAGCTGCTGCCCGTGGTCGTCGAGAACGGCAGCGCGGCTAGTCCGTCGCGGTGAGCGGCGCCGGCGCGTTGATGCCGGCCACGACGTCGGCGTGTGTCACCGGCACCGCCCGCTCGAACCGCTCGCGGCGCAGGGCGTTGAGCTTCGCCTCCCGGGCGATCATGGCGATGTCCGCGCCCGAGCGGCCCGGGGTCATCGCGGCGTACTCGGCGTACCGCGGGGCCAGCTCGTCCGCGTTCAGGTAGATCGCGAACAGGTCGCGGCGGCCGCCGGCGTCGGGGAGGGGGACCTCGATGTGCAGGCCGAGGCGGCCGGGTCGCAGCAGCGCCGGGTCGATGCTGGCGGGGTTGTTCGTCGCGCCGATGATCGAGACCTGGCCCAGGTCGACGAGGCCGTCGATCTCGGCCAGGAGCTGGTTGACGACCCGGTCGGCGGCGCCGGAGTCGTGCGAGTTGCGGGAGCGGCTGCGCGCGATCGCCTCGATCTCGTCGAAGAAGATGACGCACGGGGCCACCGAGCGGGCCCGCTCGAACAGGTCCCGGACCGCCTGCTCGGACTCGCCGAACCACTTGGTGAGCAGTTCCGGGCCGCGTACCGAGATGAACCGCGCGCCGCACTCGTGGGCGACCGCGCGGGCGAGCAGCGTCTTGCCGGTGCCGGGCGGGCCGTAGAAGAGCACGCCGCGCTCGATCCGTAGCCCGGCCTCGGCGAAGACGTGCGGGCGCGACAGCGGCAGGACCAAGCGCTCCCGCAACGTGGTGACGGTCGCGTCGAGGCCGGCGACGTCGGCGAAGCTGGTGGGCGGTACGTCCGAGACGACGCCGCCGACGGCCGACGGGGTGACCAGGCGCAGCGCCTCCGTCCAGTCCTCGGCCCGGATCACCAGCGGCGCCTGGGGCTGCGGCGACTGCGACTCCAGGGTCTCGACGGGGAACGCGCGGCGCAGCGCCAGGCGGCCCGCCTCTTGGCAGAGCGCGGCGAGGTCCGCGCCGACGAACCCGGCCGTACGGCGGGCCAGGTCGGCGGTGAGCGCGTCGCGGTCGTCCGCCTCGTCGGCCAGCGGCAGCCCGCGGGTGTGCACGGCGAGGATCGCGGCGCGGTCGCCCTCGCTCGGCGCGGGCACCGGGATCTCGTGGCCGATCCGGCCGAGCCGGCGGATGGCCGGGTCGATCTCGTCCCGGCGGCTGGTCGTGGCGATCACGAGCGGCCGGCCCGAGCCCTCCAGCATGCTCTGGACCAGCCCGAGCAGCGACGTGGAGGCGAGCGGCAGGGTCCGGCTCGGTGCGAGGAAATCCAGGTCGTCGATGATGACCAGGTGGGGCGCGTCCGCTTCGCCGTCGGGGGCGAGCGCGGCCCGGAGCACCTGCTCGGCCTGCGCCAGCGAGTAGCTGGCGATCTCCGCGCCGCGCAGGACGGTGGAGCGTACCCCGCTGTGGTAGGCGACGGCGCGGGCCAGCAGCGTCTTGCCGGTGCCCGACGGGCCGTGCAGGAGCACCCCGGAGGGCGCGGTCACGCCGATCTCGCGCAGCTCCTGCGGGCGGCGCAGCGGCAGCTCGATCTCCCGGCGCAGCAGGGCGATCACCGCGTCCAGGCCGCCAATGTCCTCATAGGACGGTGGCCAGTCGCCCACGCCGGCGAGCCGCCGTACGGCCAGCGACAGGCCGTCGCCGATCAGCGCGACCGGCGCGTTCTCGCCGGCGGCGGTGATCCTGGTGACCCGGAACTCGCCCGTGCCGGTGCCGCCGAGCGGGGTGTAGCTGAACCGCAGTCCGGGGTGCAGGAGGTACTTGCCGGTCCGCAGGAAGTCCGGCAGGCCGGCCCGGTGCTCCACCGGCGGCCCGGACCAGCGGGTGAGCTGCACTTCGGCGAAGTCGGCGACGGGCAGGTCGGCCGGGTCCAGCCCGGTCACGTCGACGCGGGCGCCGTCCTGCACGCCCAGGGCCGCGCACTGCCACCCGTCCAGGGCGACCAGGTCGGCCGCGCCGAACCGGTTGGTGAAATCCCAGGCCAGCCGGGTGTAGATCGTGGCGGTGCCGGTCGAGATGCTGACCGGGTCGCCGGCCCGCAGGCCGTTCACGTTGCTGAAGCAGTGCCCGTGGTGCACGTCGCCGGCGGCCGCGCCCTGCACCGTCGCGGCTACCACCGGGGCTCCCGCCGCTTCGGCGTGGCGCGGTGGCCGCCGCCACCCGGCGCCGCCGGCCGCGGAAACACGCTGATGATGGAGTACGACGTGACGAGGTCCCAGCTCTCGTACGACGCCCGCGGCGCGTCCGCGATCTGGTCGGCCACGGCGGACGCCATGGTGACGGTCATGCCATCGTCCTCTCCGCCGCTTGTCCCGGCCGTACGCCCCCGCCCACCTACGGCGGGCCACCAGGCGATCCGCTCCTCCGGCGGGCCGTGCAGGAACGGGTCCACCACCACCGCGATCGCCCGCTCGTCGAGCTGCGCCCACGCGCTCAGCGTGACCATGTCGGTGCGGGACAGGAACAGGCCGTGGCCCGGATGGCTGTGCACCCAGCCGACGATGGCGCCGACCATCTCCCGGGTACGCCGGTCGGGCAGCTCGGTCACCGCCTTGCGGATCACATCGATGCTGGTCACGTCGAAGGCGCAGTGGTCGCGGGCCTGGGCCAGCTGCGGCGGGAAGACCGCGGCGCCGATCCGCACGGCACGCTCGTCCCGGCGACCGAGCAACACGCCGCCGCGTTCGTGCTGGCGGGCACCGCCGATGTAGGCGAGGAGCGAACGCACCAGCCCCGGGCCGAACAGGACCTCGATGGCGCGCTGGTCCCCGCGCGTCTCGTCCACCGCCGCACGCACCCTACGCGCCCGCGAAGAGGACCATGGGCGCGGCGAGCCCGTCCGCCCGGTACGTGCCCCGGACCGCCCGTGCCAGCCGTGCCATCGCGGCCTCGTCGACGAGCCCCTTCACCACGCCCATCGGGCGGATCGGCTCGCCGCCGGCGTCGAAGACGGCGATCTGTTGCCGCAGGTGGCTCTTGTGCGGGTCGATGACGATCGGCGTGAAGTCCGGGTCGAGCTGCCGCCAATCGTCGGCGGTGGCGACGTCCGTCCCGGAGAGGAAGACGCTCAGCCCCGGATGGGTGTGCACCCAGGTGACGATGACCTCGCCGGGCCGGATGCCCAGATCGTCGGCGATCGTGTCCATGGCCCGGCGCATCCGGTCGACGTCGACCGTGGAGAACTCGCAGCGCACCGACGTGGCGGACACCTGCGGCGGGAACACCGCGCCGAGCACGAGCAGGGCGTCGTCCCGGCGGACCAGCAGCGCCACTCCGCCGCGTTCCTTCTCGTCCAGGGCCAGCTCGTCCATCGCCGCCTGCCAGAAGCCGTCGTCCAGGGCGACCGAGAGTTGGCGTTCGGCGAAACCGGCCGCCCAGTCCCGGCCGAGCAGCCCGCGGGGCCGCGCGTCCTCCTCGTCCGGCGGTGGCTGCGGTGTCGCGCCGTCGGGCCGCGCCGCCCGCTTGCGCGGTCGCCGCCCGGACGCCGCGGTGAGTACGGCGATGGGGGCCGCGGACGCGGGCGCGGCGAGCGTCCAGGCGCCGGCGGCCTCGTCGGCGAGCGTCAGGCTCACCGCCACCCAGATCACCGCGAACGAGCCGGCGGCGAGCAGGAGCACGGCCACCACCTCGGGTACGCGGCGGGTGATCCGGCCCAGGCGCAGTCCGCGCCCGTCCACGTGACCGG
Organism: Phytohabitans rumicis; assembly: GCF_011764445.1. NCBI lineage: Bacteria > Bacillati > Actinomycetota > Actinomycetes > Micromonosporales > Micromonosporaceae > Phytohabitans > Phytohabitans rumicis. The sequence continues at coordinate 656,004 of NZ_BLPG01000002.1, read as the reverse complement.
CGGCGACCGGCAACACCAGCAGCGCCACCGAGAGCGAGATGGACAGCGCCCAGCCGGCGGCGATCTGGCCGGGCATGCTGTCGCGTTGGTAGGCGAGCGCGTAGATCCCGATGAGGGTGACGAGGTACGTCACCCAGCCGAGCGTGCCGAAGGCCAGGCGCCAGAACGGCGGGCCGATGGGGACAGGGGCGACCTCAGCGGGCTGGGCTGTCATGGTTCTCCGTATTGAGTAGCTGCTTGGCGTACTCCAGGGCGGCGCCCAGCGTGCGGGCGTGTGGCGGTGCCTCGGCCCAGCCGCGGGCGTACGTGTGCCAGCAGAGGCTGGGCAGTTTGCGCCCGGACCACCGGCAGAAGCTGTTCCGGGCGGGCCAGACGTTGACGTGCCTGATCTCGTGGTCCGGTGGCGCCGCGATCCAGACCGCCGGCAGGAGCGCGGTCAGGTTGGTGGTGTCGACGATGAGGTCGTACCGGCAGCGGGCGGTGCTGCGCATGCCCCGGATGCCCTCGACCCGGACCCGGACGGCGAGGACCGGACCGCCTCCGGTCCGGCGGGCGCTCCAGTTCGGGAACGTGCGGTGCAGCCAGGCCCGGAACCCGCCGCGTGGACGCGCCGGACCGCTCGCGCGGGCCAGCACGGCGATGTCCGGGTACTCGCGGCGGAGGCGGGCGATGGACGCTTCGGACACCCCCATCGTCAGCGGGCTCGGCTGTTGAGGTTGGCGTTGTCGAGCACCTGGCGGGCGGCCTCCAGGAGGTTGGCCAGGGTGCGTTCGCCGGGGCTGGCCGCCTTCCAGGCGGCCGAGCTGGTGCCCCAGCAGATGTCCGGGAGCTTCTTGCCCACGAACGGGCAGCGCTCCCGGGGCCGGAAGATGTTGACGTGCTTGATCTGGCTGTCGTCCGGCGAGGCGATCCAGACCACCGGCAGCCCCGATTGGAGGTTCTGTACCGAGGCGAGCAATCGGTACTGCATGCGGTCCCGCCGGTGCTTCTCCGCCGCCGAGCCGACGATGCCCTGCACGGTCACCGCGATCGCGGTGATCCAGCCGTCCTGGTCGGTGCTCAGCGCGTCCAGGCTCAGGTAGTGGCCCTTGACGGCGTGGAAGTCGGCGGGTGTGACGGCCATCAGCGCGCCTCCCGGCCGTCGGGCCCGGCCCCGACGAGATGGGCGGGGCATTCGTCCGGGTCGCGGTCCGCGGCCCGGTAGCCGTCCAGCGTGCCGGCCAGTCCGTCGAACGCGTGGAACCGGCGTACCCGGGACGCGGGCCCGCCGAGCTGGGCGAGGAGCGTGGCGGCCTGCGCGGCGCCGATCACCGCGGCGCTGGTGACGATCGACGGGACCGGGGCGGTGCCCACCACGTCGGTGCAGGAACGCCGTTCCGGCTCGTCGGCGATCGACTCGCCGAGCCAGCACACCAGGCAGCGCCCGCGGTCGCCCGGGTCGCAGACGTGCACCCGGCCCACGAAGCCGTCCACCGCGCCGTTGACCAGGGGGATGCCGAGCCGTTCGGCGATGACGTTGAGGCTCCACCTGGTCTGGTGGTTGTCCGGGCAGGACAGGATCGCGGTGGCGTCCTTCAGGGCACCGGCGAGCTGGTCGACCTGCTCCCGGTACGCCCGCCACCGCGGGTCGTCGGCGAGCAGCTCGTACTGCGTGCCGCCGCCGACCAGGTCCTCGATGGTCTCCGGGCTGACCATCACGGGCAGCGCGCGCAGCGCCAGCCGCGGGTTGATCTTGCCGAGCCGTGCCATCGCCTGCGCGGCCTTGGGCAGCCCCACGTCGGCGTCGTCGAAGAGCACCTGCCGGTTGAGGTTGTGGCTCTCGACGGTGTCGTCCATGTCCACGATGGACAGATCCAGTCCGGGCAGGCCGGAGGCGGCCAGGACGGCCGCCGCCCAGCTGCCGAGCGCGCCGGCGCCGCAGAGGACGACGCGCGGCGGTGTCCGCGGTGGCACGGGCGCGGCGGCCATCCCGGTGACCGTGCCGCCGTCGAGCGTGGGGCCGTCCACCGGGGACCAGAGCAGCGGGCGTACCGGCGGCGGGTCGGCCAGCCCTGGCCGGACGGCGGCGCCGGTCATGCTCGCCTGCGGGGCGGGCACGGTGACGACGACGGCGTCGTGGTCGACGACCGTGGTCACCCGCGGGTCGGCCGTCCGCCCGTCCAGCAGGATCTGGAAGCGCTCGGCCACCCGGGGCGAGTCGAACCGTTCCAGGACCCCGCGCAGCGCCGGGGCCAGCGCCCCTTCGGCCTCGGCCGCCATCGCGTGCCGGCCGATGTCCGGGTACGCGATCCAGAGCCGCTCCTCGAACCACCGGGACAGCACGGTGGGGCCGTCGATGATCGCACCGAGCTGGCCGAGCAGCACCTGGGCGAGCAGGCCGCCGCAGGTGGCGGCGAGCGCGGCGGTCAGCAGCGTCGGGTGCCCGCCGGTGCCGGCACGCAGCGGCGCCGGTCCCACGTAGACGGCGGTGGGCAGCACCTCGCCCCAGGCGACGATCGCCGGGTCGGCGCCGAGGGCGGCGACCAGCGCGGGCCGTTCCGCGGCGCCGGGCACCGCGACGCCCAGACCGCGCCCGCGGGTACGCGCCGAGCCGTGGTCCGCCGTACGGAGGTCGACCGTGGGGTTGAGCAGCTCGACGCGGTCGATCAGCGCCTCGGCGAGCGGGCGGCCGGCGTCGGCGCGGTCGAGCAGGAACTGATGGGCGAGGTCGGCCTCCTCGACCACCCGGTCCGGGACGTGCAGCCGGATGCCGCCGTGGCGGGTGCCGGCACCGACCAGCGCCAGGCACTGCAACAGGTACGGCAGGGCCGGCCCGGTGCCGTGCACCTCGACGACCGCGTCGGCGACGAGGTCCTGCGCGACCAGCCCGCGCTGGCGTGCGTATCTGTCCATGGCCCCGGCTGTCAGTCGGGTGGGCGGAGGCCGCCGCCGACAACCCGGTCGCCGGGCAGGCCCACCGACAGCACGGTGTTCGCGTGCGTGGTCGCGGGCTGGTCGTCGACTACCTGGCCATTCTTGTCGCGGACGCTGAACGCGCTGCCCGCGGCGACGAAGCCGCTGTTTTCCACGGCTTGCCGTACGGTCTGTCCCGGGGCGACCTGGACCTCCTGGCGGGCGTCCGTGATCGCGTTCCGGAACGTGACGGTAGCGCTCATCAATGCCTTTCTGGAGCACGCGAGAATCGCGAACAATCGCGGTATCGAAAGATTGAGCACAGGCTACCTATCGTGTCAATCCCGTTGGCTGCCCCGCGATTACCGCCGTTGTTATTGTCGATCAAGGAGAAGACGAGCGCCATTTCCTACGTTCGGAGGAGAGGTTCCGCAATAGCCGCTCGGGGTCCTTGAGAACGCGCCGGACATCGGGGTGTCAAAAACCCGACTGCGCACACCGTCCACTGAGGAGAATGTACCCGTCGGGGATCCGCCGTCCAGCCGATCGACATCGTCTTTCCGTCCCGCGATGCTCGGATGGTGACCGCGCCGGACTTCGCCAGCCCCGAGGAGCTCGCGGCCGCTCTCGACGTGCAGAACTATCTGGCCGACGAAGGACTCGCCACCGCCGCCTTCGTGGCGCGCAAGCTCGGCCGTCCGCTATTCCTGGAGGGCGAGCCCGGCGTCGGAAAGACGGTCTTCGCGCGTACCCTCGCCGCCGCGATGGGCGTGCCGTTTCGCCGCCTACAGTGCTACGGCGGCATCGAGGCGTCCCAGGCGCTTTACGACTGGAACTTTCCCGGCCAGATCCTGGAACTGCGCGCGGCCGAGGCGGGCGGCCGCAAGCCGTCCAGCGCCTCGCTGTACGAGGAACGGTTTCTCATCGAACGGCCGATCCTGAAGGCGATCCGGGAGAGCCCGGCCGTGGTACTGCTCATCGACGAGATCGACCGGGCCGACGACGAGTTCGAGGCGTTCCTGCTCGAGGTGCTCGACGACTACGCGGTGTCCATTCCGGAACTGGGGGAGCGGATCAGCGCGCCCGCGCCGCCGATGGTCGTCCTCACCTCCAACCAGACGCGGGACGTCCACGACGCCATCAAACGCCGGTGCGTCTACCACTGGATCGACCACCCGGAGCTGGACCGGGAGACCGACATCGTGCGCCGTAACCTGCCGGACGGCTGCGAGCCGCTGGCCCGGCAGGTCGCCACCCTGATGGTCGAGCTGCGCCGGGTCGAGCTGGTCAAGCAGCCCGGCGTGGCCGAGTCGGTCTGCCTGGCCCAGGGCGTGCTCGCCCTGGGCGCGGACGTGCTGGATCCGCGGCGCACCGCGGCGGCCCTCGGCACCGTGGTGAAGCACCGCGACGACTGGGAGAAGGTGCGCGCGCTGCTGCCCCGCCTGATGCCGGGATGACCGGCGGCGACCTGGCCGCCGAGCTGACCGGGTTCGCGAACGCCCTGCGCGCGGCCGGCCTCAAGGCGGACCTCGCGCGGCTGGGCCTGGCCGCCCGCGCGCTGCTGCAGCTCGGCCCGCGTGGGCGGGCGGGCATCTACTGGGCCACCCGGCTCGCGTTCTGCTCCCGGCGCGACGACCTGCCGGTGTTCGACGCCGTCTTCGGCGCCTGGTTCGGCGAGCCGGTGCCGCTGGTCGCCGTCCAGGTGCCGGGGGAGGGCGCCGCGCCCCCGCCGGCCGGCGGCGCGCCCGTCCCGGGCACGGCAACCGCCGCCGACGAGCCCACGCCCGTAGGCACCGCCGGCTGGGCCGAACGCGACCTGACCGAACTGGCGCCGGCCGAGCGCGCCGAGGCGAACGCCTGGATCGCGGCCCTGCGGCCCAGGCCCGGGACCCGCCGGGCGGTACGGCAGGTGCCCGGCGGCCGGCACCGCGTCGACCTGGGCCGCACCGCCCGCGCCATGCTGCGCACCTGCGGCGAGCCGGCCCGCCTGAGGTACCGGCGCCGGACCCGCCGCCCCCGCCGCCTGGTGCTGCTGATCGACGTCAGCCTGTCCGTGGCGGCGTACGCCGACCCGCTGCTGCGCTTCGCCCACGCGGCGGTGCGTACCGGGCCGGCCACGACCGAGGTCTTCACGGTCGGCACCGGGCTCGTCCCGATCACCGCCGCGCTGCGTACCCCCGATCCGGAGGCCGCGCTCGGCGGCGTGCTCGCGTTGCGCCCCCGGGGTGGCGGCACTCGCCTCGGCGCGGGCCTCGCCGACCTGCTGCGCCCCGGCGACCGGCGGCGGGCGGTCCGGTCGGCGGTCGTCGTGATCGCCTCGGACGGCTGGGACCACGGCGGCCAGCCGGCCGTCCTGATCCGCCGGGTGGCCCGCCTGTCCCGGCTGGCGTACCGGCTGGTGTGGGTCAACCCGCTGGCCGGCCGGCACGGGCACGTGGACGCCGCGCCGGTGCTGCGGCACGGCCGCCGCGACATCCACGAGGTCGTGCCGGGGCACAGCTACGCCGCGCTGCGATCGCTGGCCGAGCTGGTCTCGCGCCGGTGACCGCGGTGGCGCCGGAGGATCCCGTCTCCGCCCCGGTCCGCCGGGTGCTGGCCCGCGACGACCTGCTGTCGCTGGCCCAGGACGCCGAGGCGGCGGTGGGCATCGTGCAGGAGCGGGACGCCCCGGCGCGCCCGCTGGGCGCCGGCGCCGCTCAGCGCGCCGCCCTGGAGCGCGTGATCGGCGGCGAGCAGGACCTTTTCGGGTACGCCCTGCGGCGCCAACTGACCCTCGCCGAGAGTTCCCAGGAGTGGGCGGTTCGCAACCACGCCTACCGGCACGCCGCCGTGATCGTCCGGTTCTGCCGGCTGGTCGGCATCACGCCGACCGTCGACGGCGTGCCGGTGCCCGACGAGGAGACCGAGCGGCTGTACGAGCGCGCCGCGGCCGAGCTGGTCGACCCCGCGGACCGGCGGTGGGACGCCCCGCTGGACCGCTCGCTGGGCCTCGGCGTCATGACCACGTACGAGACGGTCCGGGACCGCCGGCTGCGCGGCGACCTGGACGGCGCCCAGGACCTGGCGACCCGGCCGGACGACTACTTCCTCGCCGGCGCCGTCGAGCGCTACCGGGCGATGTACGAGTACGAGCTGGGCGTCTGCCTGATCCGCAAGGGACAGCCGGCGCAGGTGCGGCAGGCGCTGATCGAGTCCGACGAGCTGCACTGGACCCAGGACCGGGTGGCCAACCTGGACACCCGGGACCGCGTCCACTTCGTACTCGGGCTGGCGGCGTGGGCGGACGGCGAGCGTGGCCCGGGTGGTCCCGATGCTGCCCTCGGCCGCCTGGTGCAGGCCCGCGAGCACCTGGTGGCCGGCGTGGGGCTGCCCCCGCGGCGCACCCGCAGCCAGGAGGAGCAGCGCGACGTACGGCTGCTGTCGGTCACGCTTGCCCTCGGCGAGTACCTGGCGGCCCGCGACGAGCCCCAGGCCGCGGCGGTGGTCGCCCTCGCCGACGAGGCGCTGGCCATCGCCGACCGCATCCGGGGCCGCTGGCGCGTCATCGCCCGGTCCCAGGGGCCGCTGGCGATCGCCTTCCGCCGGCTGTACGGCGACATCGCCCTGCTCACCTCGCGGCTGGCCGGCCGGGCGGCCGCCGAGCTGGGGCTGCGGGTCACCCTGTCGGCCAAGCAGACCGGCTTCGCCAGCCGGATGCGGACAGGCAGGACGCTGATCGTCAACGACCGCGTCCGTACCGTGCTGGACGAGATCATCACGGCGGAGGAGGAGCTGGCCGACCCCCGTACCAGCGGCGCGTCGACCCGGGTGGCCGAGGAGGAGCTGGCCGACCGCCGGCAGGAGCTGCGCAACGCGTTCTCCGCGATGCTCGCCGACACCGTGCTGCCCACGCCCGCCGACCTGCCGCGGCTGCTGGAGCGGGTCGGCCGCCGGTACGCGGTGGACTACGCCGCCCTGCCCGACACGCTCACCCCGCCCCGGGCAGGGTCGGCGGCGCTGAACTGGTTCCGGACCCTGATCACCCCGGACGGCGACGTGACGTTCGAGCGCTTCGAGCCCGGCGGCGCGTTCGAGGCGTACTTCGACGACGCCCCCGGCCGGAGGCCGTGGGTGAACCGGCTCGCGGACGCCACACCCGGCGACGGGCCGGACTGGCGCGGGCTCGCCGGCGAGCTGCTGCCCGCCGCGCTGACCGGCCAGCTGCTGGCGCGCACCGACGACGACCCTGCCGAGCTGCTCATCTGCGCCCACTCGGCGCTGAGCCTGCTGCCGTGGCCGGCGCTGCGGCTCGACGCGGGCACCCGCCTGATCGACCGCGCCGTGGTGGCCCAGACCCCGGTGCTCACCTGCCTGTCCGACGCGTACCCGCCGGCGGTGACCGGCCCGGCGCTGGTGCGGCTGGTCGGCGCCGACGAGAACGCGGATGCCGGCCTGAAGGCCATCGACATCCACGACGAGTGCGCCGCCTGGGGGATCCGGCCGGGCGGTCGGGTCCCGCCGCACCACTGCACGGTCGCCCCGGACCCGAACCCGGCGCCGGTCGCATTGGGTCGCGGGCTGGCCGAGGCCCTGGCGGATCCGGCGGCCGGCTGGGGGTTCGTGCACGTCGCCGCGCACGGCGGCGGCCTGGACCTGAGCCAGCACGTGCGGCTGCCGGAGCGGCTGTCGGCCGGCCACGCGCTGGCCCTGCCCTGGCCCGGGTCGGTGCTGATGGCCTCCTGCCACATCGGCCGGCTGGTCAACCCGGAGGACGCCGAACCGCTCAGCTTCGTGATGGCGGTGCTCACCGGCGGTGGCCGCTGCGTGGTCGCCGCGATCGACACGGTGTGGGACCGTCCGACGGCGGGCCTCGCCGCGGACCTGGTCGTCCAGGTCCGGGCCGGCGGGGTACGGCTGGACGTGGCGCTGCGCCGGGCCCAGCGCACGATGCTGTGGCGCAGCGAGTACGCGTGGGCCCTGCTCGCCGCGTACGTGCGCTGATCAGGCGGCGCTGGCGTCCAGCGCCCGCGCCACCCGCTCCGCCCGGCCGGACTCGTGGACGTACCGGTCGAGCTGGGGCCAGCGCCGCCGCCAGTCCCGGTATCCGGCCGGCGCGCCGAACGCGACCTGGCCGGCCTCCACGGAACGGATGAAGCTCGGCATGGTGGCGCTGCCGATGACGTTCGCGTCGCCGCGCTGCCGGCCGTCGACCTCCTCGGCGAGCCACCCCGACAGCGCCTCCAGGGCCGCGCCGTCGAGCGGGTCCCGCTCCAGATCCGGGTCGAAGAGCGGCTCGCGTGCCGGCGCGTACCCGGGGGCCTGGATCGCGAAGTTGAGCCGCAGCTGCACCGCCGAGCGCTGGTGGGCCTTGTTGAGCGGCACCGGTTCGCCGTCCTCGTCCCGCTCGCCGATCTTCGCGTACGCGTGCGCGGCGCGCGCCAGCATGGCCTTGCGGGCCAGCTGCCACGTGTCGTAGCCATCCACCGGGTCGCGGCCCAGCCGTTCCATCTCCGGGCACAGCGCCAGCACCAGCAGCCCCGCCCGGGCGGTCATGATGCCCGGGTTCTGGTAGGCGGTCTTCAACGCGAGGCGGTCCTCGTCCACCTTGGCCGCGAAGCGGTGCCGGTCGCGGATCTCGTCGGCGATCTCCAGCGCCTGCTCGCCGTAGCGCAGCCCGCGGTGCAGCTGGCGGAACAGCTTCTGGGTCCACAGCGCGTCGTCGTTCTCGGTCCAGTCCCCGCCGGCCTCCGCCACCTCCTCGGACCAGCGGCCGATCACCCGCTCCGCCGTACGGCAGGCCGTGCCGGTCTCGGCGAGCGCCAACTGGAGCACCAACTCGTCCAACGCGAGCAGGTAGCGGGCCCGCGGGTGATCCGGGTCCCCGGGGGACTCGTCCTTCGGGCCGCGCACGCCGGCGTGCGCCGCGCTGAAGTTGTCGTGCGTCTCGCGCGCCTCGTCGTGCAGGATCCACGCTTCGTCGTACCCGATGGGGGTGTCGCGTTTGGACGCGGCGAGCGCCTGGGCGCGGACGGCGCCGAGCGCCCGGGGCGCGAACTCCGGCCACGGCAGCCCCCGCGCGGCGTCGGCGGTCCGGGCGATCAGCTCGTACGCGGCCGCGCTGTCCTCCTGCCGCTGCCCGCCGAGCGACTCGAACGCCGGCTCGACCCGCTGGACCGCCTCCCACGACGCCTCGTAGATCAGCCAGCCCATCAGCCACAGCCGCTGGGTCAGTTCCTCCGGCGGCTCCGGCGTGCGGCGCTCGCCGACGTGGCCGCGGTACTCCTCCACATCGGACGCGATCCGCCGGACCAGGTCGGCGTCGGCGGCGGCCCGCCGCTCCCGCAACGCGACGGCACGCTCCCGCAGCTCGTCCACAGACATCATCGAACTAGCTGAGCCCACACGGCGGCGGCTTTCAAGTGCTGTACCCCTGTCGTGTTCGCGACTGCGGCGCCGGCCACCAGGTGCGGATACCATACGGCACCGTGACCGTGTCCCGTGCCAAGGCGTTGGCCCTGCTGCGCGCGACCGTCGCCGACCTGGTGGCGAGGGCCAGGCTCACGCCAGCGGCCTGGCTGCGGGTGGAGGAGATCCTCGACGAGGTGGACCGCGCCGCCGAAGCCGGCGACGTCGAAGCGCTCGCACTGGCCCTCGACGAGCTCGACCGGCTGCGCCCCCGCGACAGCAGGCTCGAGCCGCACAGCACCGTATCCGCGCCGGAGCCGGTGCGCCGCCACGCCGCCTGGGTCGGCGGTGTCGTGCGGCCGCCGGGCTCCACCCACCGGCCGGACGTCCCGTCGTCGTCGGCCGAGCGCGTGGCGCCGCCGCCGGTCCGGTTCGTCAACACGGTGCTCGCCGCCGGCGGCACCGACGAGCCGGTCCCGCCGGACCGGCCGCTGTACCCGGACGCGCGCTACGAGCTGCTGGTCAACATCGGCGCCCCGCGGCGCGGCAGCCTGCTGTCCACGACGGACGGCGGGTGGCCCGACGACCTGCTCCCGGACGGCGACCTGGCGCTGCGGGCGGTGCTGCTGCTGGACTCGCGGCCGCAGCCGCTGGTCGCGGCGTTCACGCTGCCGGCACAGGGGGAGAGCTTCGCCTGCGACTGCCCCGCGGGCGGCGGGCACGGCGCCCGGTGCGCGCCCCGCCCGTGGGTGCGCTTCGGCCTGACGACGCCGGCCGGCGGCACCGAGCGCGGCCAGCTGATCATCTACTACGAGGCCGTCGCGGTCCACGTGCAGCGGCTGGCGCTGCCCGTCGGCGACGCCGCCGGCGGCCCGACCGCCACCCTGATCTACCGGCTGACCACCACGTTCGCGAACCTGCGGTCGCTCGCCGAGCGCACCGCGAGCATCCTGGTGCCCGACGACCCCGCCGCCCGGCTGATCGTGAACGGCCTGTCCTTCGTGGACAACCCGTTCGCGGTGGAAGCCAACCTCGCCGACGCGGCCGTCCGCGTCGAGCGCGACCTGCTGTACGACGCCCACCTGAGCGCCGCGGCCAACGGCGCCGAAAGCAGCCGGTACGACGCGGAGTACCGCAAGCCCGCGAGGAGTTCGTGGCGGACCTGCGCAAGCTGGCCGAGTTCGGCCGGCGCGTGTACACCCGCCTCTTCCCGCACCTGGACGTGGAGCGGGCGCTGCCGGACCTGATCCGCCAGGAGGCGCGGGCGCGCGGCCGGCCCGCCGTGCTCAGCGTGGCCGAGGCCGTCGCCGCCCAGGGCAAGCGCCTCGTCCCCTGGGCCATGCTGTACGACCTGCCGGTGGGCTCGGAGCCGGACACGTACCAGGTGTGCGAGTCGGTGTACCGGTTCGGCCCCGGCGGTGAGGGCGGCCCGCCGCCGGCGCACTGCCCCTTCCCGCACCCGCAGCCGACCAACGTCCTGTGCCTGTTCGGCTTCTGGGGACTGTCCTGTGAACTGGAGCAGCCGCCCACCGGCGACCGCGACCCGGCGACCGTCGTCACCGAAACCGACCCGCCCGCGTCCGTGCTGCTCGCCGCCGGCTCCGACCTGGAGCCGGAGATCACCGTCCGGCACGTCTCCGCGCTGCGCGCCGCCCTGGGCGCCGCGGCCGTGGCGAGCCCGACCATCGACTCCTCCACGGCACTGGCGCACGCCCTCGCCGGCGAGTCGATGGACGTCGCCTACCTGTACTGCCACTGTGGATACCGGCAGACCAGCGACCGGGAGCCGCCCTCGTCGTACCTGGTGTTCGGCGGCGGGCACGTCGACCCGCTGGACGTCGACGCCTGGACGTACGCGCCCTGGCCGAGCCGGCACTGGGCGACCCGCCGGCCGCTGGTGGTGCTCAACGGCTGCCACACGGTCGACGTCACCAGCGGCACCCTCGGCAACTTCGTCGAGGCGTTCGTCCGGCGGGCCGGCGCGGCCGGGATGATCGGCACCGAGGTCGCCGTCGAGCAGGGCCTGGCCAGCCTGTTCATGGAGTCCTTCCTGGCCCGCTTCATGCGCGGCGCGACCGCCGGCGACGCCCTGCGCCGGGCACGCTGGGACCTGGTCGCCCGCGGCAACGTGACGGGGCTCGCCTACACCCCGTACTGCCTGGCGGGCCTGCGGATCCGTCCGGCCCGCCTTCCTGCCCAGGACGTTGTGGAAAGGACCGAACCGTGAACCCCGAACCGGGCCTGCTCGCCCAGGCCGGAGCCGTATGCTTCGGCCTGGTCATCGGCTACCTCACCTACCGGACCCTGGCCCGCAACACCGAGCGGGCCGCGATCGGCGACCTGGCCAGCGTGGTCGGCGTGGTCGGCGGCGCCGCGGTTACCGGCCTCTTCGAGCCCGGGACGGAACTGTTCGGCCTGTACGCCATCGGCCTGCTGGCCGGCATGGTGGCGTTCTTCGTGCTGTACGGCGCGCTCAACGGCTTCCGCGCGAAGCGGGCCGGTACGGACGCGGGGCCCCGTTGGCCGCGGTGATGGGCGTCCGCGCCGAAGAGCCGACGCCGTCTTCGTCGCCGGCTCAGGCTCCCGCTCCGGGTGCCAACCGCCCACGGGGCTGAGGCTCTTGCGGTTGGCGGTTGGATCGCGGTGCTGCGGTTCCGGGGTCAGCCGGCATCCAGTGGCGGCGGGTCACCCGTGGTGGGTCCGTCGCCTGGTTTCGGATGACGGGCGCGGACGCGGCTCCACCGGTCGTCGGGCGACGGCATGGGCGCCACGCGTTCCTCGTGTGTCTGGACGTCCAGGCGGGCCCGATGGGCGCCGGGGTTGTAGATCTCGTCGATCGGGCCCATGAGACCGCCGCCGATGCCGCGTCTCCGAATCCGGGTTCCTAACCATGCGACGGCTCCCAGGATGGCGGCGAAGCCGCCAGCGACAGCCAGGAACACTAGGAGATCCTCCATCCGGCGAAGCCTATCCTCGTGATCGAGTCGGTCGGGTCGGCGTCGATGTGGGCTTGAGGCGCGTGGTCCGCGAAATCTGAGTCGCCGATGCCGACGGCGTCCGGGGCACCTTATGATCAACACGTGGTGGCTACCACCTCGGTGAAGGTGGCCTCCGGCGTGACGCTGCCCTTCGTTGAGCAAGGGGACCACGACGGGGTGCCGGTCGTGTTCGTGCACGCCGTCGCCGACTCGTGGCGCGCGTTTGAACCACTCTTGGCGCACCTGCCCGCGGAAATCCATGCCTTCGCGCTCACACAGCGTGGTTCCGCCGGCGCAAGCGAGCCGACCAACGGCTACCGTCCCGAGGATTTCGCCGCTGACCTGGGGTCGTTCTTCGATGCTTTGCACCTTGACGAGGCGGTAGTTGTGGGGGGTTCGAGCGGTGGCGTCGTGGCTCGCCGCTTCGCGATCGATCACCCGGACAGCACGCGTGGGCTTGTATTGCTGGGTTCACCGGACACGTTGGCGAACAAGCCAGCGCTGCGCCAGCTGTGGGACTCGACCATCTCCACCTTGACCGACCCCGTTGATCCCGACTGGGTGCGCGGATTCGCCGAAAGTGTCGTCGTGCATGCCCTACCTGCCGGGCTGATGGAGACCATGGTGCAGGAGAACCTGAAGGTTTCAGCGCGGGTCTGGCGATCGACGTTCGAAGGTCTGATCGAGGACGATTCATTCGCCGAGCTCGACCGGATCGTTGCCCCGACGCTCGTGATCTGGGGCGATCAGGATTCCATCCTGACCAGACACGACCAGGAACGACTGACATCGGCGATCCCAGGCGCCCGGCTACTGATCTACCCCGGAGCAGGGCACGCCTTCTACTGGGAAGACCCGGCACGTGCGGCAGCCGACGTAGCGGCCTTCGCCACGCAGGCGACCAGTCGTCCATAGCATCCTGCCGATCGGCCTGGGGATGTCGTGGAGCCCCCACCGTAGCGGTCATTCGCGGCGGTGGTAGGTGTTCCGCCGTGGTCGGCGCTCCAGGTCCACGTACGCGGGTGGGATGAACTCGGGCATCCCGTCGGCGGCGATCCGGACGATCCAATGTCCACGGTGGATCAGCCTATGGTGGTAGCCGCAGAGCATGACGCTGTTGTCCAAGGTGGTGGGTCCGCCGTCGGCCCACGACACGATGTGGTGCCCGTGACACCAGCGCGGTGGCCGGTCGCAGCCGGGGAACGCGCAGCCCTTGTCCCGCAACTCCAGCGCCCGCCGCAACGGTCCGCTGACGAGGCGGCGGGTGCGGCCCAGGTCCAGGATCTGCCCGTCACCACCCAACACGGCGGGAATGATTTTGGCGTCGCAGGCCAGCCGGCGCACCTGCTCCGGACTGAGCCGCTCACCGGTGTCCAACGTGCCGACACCGAGGGCTAGGCGCAGCAGGTCGAACGACACGGTGACCACCACGTGCGGCCGCTCCCCACCGCTCTCCGGTAGGTCTTCGGTCCGCATGGCCAGGTCGCAGATCTCGACCAGGGCGTCGGCGCGGCGTTGGGCCGGGGTGCGGACGTCTACGTCGTGGCGTGGTGCGCATAACGGGTCGAGGGCGGCGTTGACGGTGGCGGCGCCGTCTTCGTCCAGCCATCCGGTCAGCCGCACCCGTCCGTCGCCGTGCCGGGTCAGGTGGAACGCCCTGGTCTGCCGCGCTCTGGCCTCCATGCGTTCCAACGCCTCCGCGTCGGCGGCCTCGGCGAGTTCGGGGGCGACGTAGGCGAGGATGCCTTCGCCGTAGCGGCGGAGCGTGTTCGGCTCGAACTCGGCGGCCCGACCAATCATGGCCTTCTCCGCCTTGCCCACCACCTCAGCGGGAAGCTGCTGTAGCGCGGCCGCGATCACCTGCGCCTGCTCGGTGTTGACCAGACCGTCGGCAACCGCCTTGGCCAGGACGGGCCGCGCGTCGAGAGCTTCAGCGAGCTCGAGCATCCGCTTGGCCGCGTGCGGGCTGATCCGCAGATGCTCTCGGAGCCAGGCTTTGGTGCTGGAGGCGTGCTGCGTGATGGCCAGGCCGCGGCTGTCGATCTCCCGAACCAGCCGGGCCTGCAACGCCGCCACCGCCTGCGTGATCGCGTGCACGGCGTCCAAACACTCGACCAGATCCTCGTCGCGCAACGACCACGTGGGTGTGCTGACGCTCGCGTCGGCCGTGGCCTTGAGCTGCGTCAACACATCCGGCATCACTCCTACATTCTCGTACAGGCGTGCGAAGATCACTGTCCCGTCCGGCGGTATGAGACCAGTATTCCGAATGTCCCTTCAGCCACCGAGCGGTGGAATAATTCCTCCGTCCATATCGGACAATCGCGAGGGGCATCGCCTTGATGAACACCGGATGCCTTTGCCGCCAGCATCGAAGTGCCCCGGCTAGGTTGCCGCCGCCCAGGCGGCCACGGTCGTGACGTCCGCCTGCTGGGGGAAGACCTTCTCGGTGAGGACCCGGTGCACCTCGGGGTCGGCGTCGAGGCAGCCGTCGGACAGGACGGTGAGGCCGAAGTCGAGGTCGGCGGCCTGGCGCAGGGTGGACAGCACGACGCCGCTCGTGGCGACGCCGGTCAGCACGAGGTGGCCGATGTCGCCGGCCCGCAGGACCAGGTCGAGGTCGCTGCCGGCGAAGGCGCTGACGCGGCGCTTGGTGACGACGACGTCGCCCGGCTCGGGTGCGACGTCGGGGTGGATCCGGGTGGCGTCGTCGCCGCCGGCCGCGGGCCCGCGCAGCGCGAGCGCACCGAACATCTTGTTGCGGGTGCTGACCTCCGGGTAGCCGGGGCGGAACCCGACGACCGCGTAGATCACCGGAACGCCGGCCGTCCGGGCCGCGTCGATCGCCGTACCCAGGCGTGGCAGGTACCCGGGATCGGGGTAGCGGTCGACCACGACCTGTTGAACATCCATTACCAGGAGCGCCTGCTTGGTCACGGTCGCCCTTCCAGAGCTAAGTCATCAGGTGATTACTTGGACCCTAGCTCGGCCGTTCGAGGCATGTCAACGAGCGATTACTTGGTCGGCTATGCTGCGGCATGGCGACGAGAACGACGTCCGGGCAGCCCGCCCCGCAGCGCCGGCGCCGGGACGCCGAGGCGACCCGGCAGGAGCTGCTGGAGGCGGCGCGCAGCCGGTTTCTCCGGATGGGCTACGACCGCACGACGCTGCGGGACGTCGCCGCCGACGTGGGGGTCAACCTGGCGCTCATCAAGCGCTACTTCGACTCCAAGGAGGGGCTCTTCAAGGCCGCGCTCGCGGCCACGCCGCGGACGCTCGGCGGCGCGGGCGAACCACCACAGGATCGCGCCGCGCTCGCCGAGGCCCTCAGCCGCCAGCTGTCCGGCCACGCCTGGTCGGAGTTCGCCGAGCACCCGGTGCTGATGCTGCTGCGCGTCTCCGGCGACGAGCGGGTCGACAGCCTGCGCCGGCAGGCCCTGCACGACTTCAGCCAGCAGGTGCTCGCCGCCTCGGGTACGCCGCCGGAGCGGGACGACGACGAGCGCCTCCTGCGGGCGGAGCTGGTGGTCGCCCTCGGCGTCGGCGTCGCCGTCCTGCGGTCCACCGTCGGACTGCGGCCGTTGCGCGACGCCACCGCCGAGGACCTGACCGGCCCGCTGCACGAGGTCATCGATGCCCTACTCGGGCCACCACGCCCATAAGCGGGCCGTCGCGGCCCCCACCATCTTCACAGGCGGCTCTCAGAAGGCACATGGCTGGCGCCTAGGACCCTTTCCCAGGATGAGTCATCGGCAAGAGGTCAAACCAGCCACGATAGGAGAACCCGAGATGGAGCGCAGCGGGCAGTCTGGGCCGCCACGGACGTACGAAGGCCGTCCTCTGGCCAAACCCGACGAGGACATCTTCGACCAGGGTCTCGGCTTCGACATCGGGACCCTGATGGGTCGCCGCAGGTTCCTGCGCGCGCTCGGCATCGGCGCCGCCGGCCTCGGCCTGGCGGCGTGCGGCGGCAACTCCGGCAGCGGTTCCAGCAGCGGCTCGACGGCCGCGAGCTCCTCCTCGTCGTCGAGCTCCACCTCCTCGGGCGAGATCCCGGACGAGACCGCCGGGCCGTACCCGGGCGACGGGTCGAACGGCCCGGACGTGCTGGAGCAGAGCGGCGTCGTGCGGTCGGACATCCGGTCCAGCTTCGGCTCCGCCAGCGGAACGGCCGAGGGCATCCCGATGACGCTGGAGCTGACCATCCAGGACCTGGCGAACGGTGGAGCCGCCTTCGCCGGCACCGCCGTCTACGTGTGGCACTGCGACCGTGACGGCAACTACTCCCTGTACTCGGAGGGGATCACCAACGAGAACTACCTGCGTGGTGTCCAGATCGCGGACTCCTCCGGCAAGGTGACCTTCACCAGCATCTTCCCGGCCTGCTACTCGGGGCGGTGGCCGCACATCCACTTCGAGGTCTACCCGGACCAGGCGAGCATCACCGACTCCACCAAGGCCATCGCCACGTCCCAGGTGGCGCTGCCCGCCGACGTCTGCAAGACGGCGTACGCGGTGAGCGGCTACGAGAAGTCGGTCAGCACCTTCGCGCAGGTCAGCCTGGACAGCGACAACGTGTTCGGCGACGACGGCGGGGTGAAGCAGCTCGCCACCGTCACCGGCGACGCCACCAGCGGATACACGGTGGCCTTGACCGTCGGTGTCGACACCACCACGACCCCCACGGGCGGCGCGGCCCCGGCCGGCGGCGGCGCCCCGGGCGGCGGCCAGGGCCCCGGCGGCACACCCCCGAGCGGCGCGCCGCCCACCTCCTGACCCTCCTCCCGCCGGGCCCCCGCCCGGCTCTGGCCGAGCCGGGCGCCCCCCGCCCGGCTCGGCCGCCAGGCCCCGCCGGGCCCTGGCCGCCGGGCCGCCCGGCCCTCGCCGTCGATCAAGGGCGAACGGTCGTGCTTGGATCTCCGATCCACAGCCGTTTGCCCTTGATCGACGGCCTTTTCCTTGATCGCCGCGGGCCGTGCGCCGCACGCCGCGGGCCGCACGCCGCGGGCCTTGAGCGCCGCGGGTCGTGCGCCGCGGGTCGTGCGCCGCGGGTCGTGCGCCGCGGGTCGTGCGCCGTGCGCCGCGGGCCGTGCGTCGCGGGCCGTGCGTCGCGGGCCTTGAGCGTCGCGGGCCTTGAGCGCCGCACGCCGCGGGTCTTGAGCGCCGCGCGCGGCGCGAGCTTTGACCGCCGCGTACGCGGTGTCGAGCCTGGTCGGCGCGAGCCGCGGCGCCACCACCCTTGACATATCGTTTGGGTCCGAACAGTATTGCCGTCACCGACGCCGGTGTCGGCCCGCGGGTGATGCCGGCTCCCGGATTGCGATCTCGAGGAGTGGCGATGACCCGGGGTGATCTCGATATGGGCTATGCGGACATGGGCTATGAGCTGGATCGCCGGCAACTGCTCCGCGGCGCGGCCGCCGTGGCCGCCGGCACCGTGGCGGCAGGGGCGCTGCCGGCGGGAGCCGCGTACGCCCACGGCACGAGCGCGGACCTCGTCATCCACAATGGACGGGTGCTCGTTCTGGACGAGCGGTTCCGTACGGCCGAGGCGGTGGCCATCCGCGGCGGGCGGGTGCTGGCCGTCGGCCGGGCCAGGGACGTACGCCGGCTCGTCGGCCGCCGTACCCAGGTGCTCGACGCCGGCGGTGGCACGGTGCTGCCCGGCATCAACGACTCGCACGTGCACCTCAACGCGCTCGGCCTCAACTTCCCGCCGTTCTCGTACGGTGTGGACACCGCGACGATCGACGAGCTGGTGGCCGTGGTGCGCACGGCGGTCGAGGCGGCGTCCGTGCCCGGCAGCTGGATCCGCGGCCAGGGGTGGAACGACAACCGGCTGCCGCGCCCGCCGCGGCGTACCGATCTCGACCCGGTCTCCGGTGACCACCCGGTCGTGCTGACCGACTTCTCGTTCCACGCGATGGCGGTCAACACGGCGGCGCTGCGGCTGGCCGGCATCACCCGGGACACCGTCCCGCCGCCCGGCGGCGTGATCGAGAAGGACGCCGACGGCGAGCCGACGGGCGTGCTGCGCGAGACCGCGCAAGGGCTGGTGCGCGCGGTGGTGCCGGCGTTCACCGCGGACGAGGTGGCGCGCAGCATCGACGCCGGCGTCACGCTGCTGCACGCCCAGGGCATCACCAGCGTCACCGATCCCGGCATCACCCTGGCCACGCTGGGGCTCTACGCCGACAAGGTACGGGCCGGCACGCTCGGCGTACGCGTCAGCGCGCTGCTGTCCGGCGGGACCGCGCCGCAGCAGCTGCGGGACGTCCTGGCCGCGTACCGGCCGTTGCGGGGGATCGACCCGCGGGTGCTGCGGGTGGCCGGCGTGAAGCTCTTCGCCGACGGCATCCCGACCGCGGCCAAGACGGCGTGGCTGCACGAGCCTTATCTCGACGGCACCAACGGCAGCCTTGTCATCGACGGGACGACGGTCGCCGAGCAGGTCGCCAACCTGCACGAGATGATCCGGGTCGCGGTGCGGGCCGGGTTCCAGGTCGGTACGCACGCGACCGGGGACGCGACGATCGACGCGGTCGTCGCCGGCTACCTCAAGGCGATGGGGCGCGACTGGCGCCGCGCCGACCTGCGCCACTACGTCATCCACGCCGACCTCACGCCGCGCGCGACGCTGCGGACGATGGCGCGCCACGACATCGGCGCGAACATGAACGCGACCATCAAGTACCTGCTCGGCCGCACGCTCGACCCGGTGCTCGGGCCGGCCCGCACCGACTACCAGTGGCCGTACCGCAGTGCGCTGGACCTCGGTGTGCGGGTGACCAGCGCGTCCGACGCGCCGGTGACGTACCCGAACTGGCTGCAGGGGGTGATGGCGGCCGCGCTACGCGAGGGCATGGTTTTTGGCGGCGCGGGCGGCGGCGTCGCGGGCGAGGCCGAGCGGATCACGGTGCCGGAGGCGCTGGCCACCTACACCCGGACGCCGGCCTGGCAGGACCACGCGGGCGGCTGGAAGGGCACGCTGGCCGAAGGCATGGTCGCGGACGTCTGCGTGGTGGGCGGCGACGTGCTCGGCGTCGACCCGCACGAGCTGGTCAACCTGCCGGTCACCACCACGGTCGTGGGTGGCCGCGTCGTGTACGAGCGTTCCGCGGGCCCCGTGGCGACGACCGAGGCCGCCGCCGGGCACGAGCGCGGGGCGGCCTGCCTGCGCGCGGGCAAGTGCTGCTGCCGCCTTGCGGACGAGCTTCGCGCCTGAAGTGCAAGGAAGGGCACCTTGTTATGCAGAAAGCGATAACAAGGTGCCCTTCCTTGCAGCTACCAGGTGGTGGCGACGTACGTCGTTTCCAGGTATTCGTCGATGCCCTCGTAGCCGCCCTCGCGGCCCAGCCCGGACTGCTTGACGCCGCCGAACGGCGCCGCCGGGTCGGAGACGAGCCCACGGTTGAGCCCGACCATCCCGACCTCCAGCCGCTCGGCCACCCGTAGCCCGCGGGCCAGGTCGCCGGTGTAGACGTACGCCGCCAGCCCCAGCTCGGTGTCGTTCGCGACGGCCAGGGCGTCGCGCTCGTCGCGTACCCGGATGACGGGTGCCACCGGGCCGAAGATCTCGGTCGTCGCGGCGGGTGCGTCGCGCGGCACGTCGGTCAGCACTGTGGCGGGGTAGTAGAAGCCCGGGCCGCCGGCCCGGGTCCCGCCGAGGCGTGGCACCGCGCCCGCGGCGACGCTGCGCTCCACTGTGGACGCGATGCGGTCGACGGCGCGGGCGTTGACCATCGGGCCGAGTTGGGTGCGCTCGTCGGTGCCCGGCCCGACGCGCAGCGCCGCCATGGCGCCGGCCAGCCGGGCCGCGAACTCGTCCGCGACCGCGTCCTGCACCAGGAAGCGGTTGGCGGCGGTGCACGCCTGGCCGCCGTTGCGCATCTTGGCGAGCAGCGCGCCGTCGACGGCCGCGTCGAGGTCGGCGTCGTCGAGCACGATGAAGGGGTCGTTGCCGCCGAGCTCCATCGACGCGCTCACGATCCGGTCCGCGGCCAGCTTCAGCAGATCGCGGCCCACGCCGGTGGAGCCGGTGAACGACACCTTGCGCACCCGCCGGTCGGCCAGCGCGGCCGACACGAGTTCGGCGGGCCGGTCGGTGGCCAGGACCGTCACAACACCAGGGGGTACGCCGGCGGCGGCGAGCAGGTCGGCGAGCAGCAGCGCGGTCAGCGGGGTGTCCTCGGCCGGCTTGAGGATCACCGGGCAGCCCGCCGCCAGCGCCGGTGCGATCTTGCGGGTGGCCATCGCGGCGGGGAAGTTCCACGGCGTGACCAGCAGCGCCACGCCGACCGGGCGGCGGAACGTCAGGATGCGGTTCGCGCCGGACGGTGCCGTGCGCAACTGCCCGTCGACGCGGACGGCCTCCTCGCCGAACCAGCGGAAGAACTCGGCCGCGTACGTGACCTCCGCGCGCGCGTCCGGGAGGGCCTTGCCCATCTCCAGGCTGATCAGGTGCGCGATCTCGGCGTGCCGGGAGGTCATCAGCTCGAACGCCCGGCGCAGCACCTCGCCGCGTTCGCGGGGCGCCGCGCCGGCCCACCCGGGCAGCGCCGCGTGCGCCGCCGCGAGCGCCCGGTCCAGGTCGGCCCGGCCGGCGCGGGGCACGTCCGTGATGACCTCGCCGGTGGACGGGTTGAGCACCGGGAACGCGTCAGGCATCCGCGAACGCCCCTTCCAGGATGTCCATGCCGCGGGCGAGGGTCTCGTCGTCGATGACCAGCGGCGGGAGGAAGCGCAGCACGTTGCCGTACGTGCCCGCGGTCAGCACGATCAGCCCTTCGCGGTGGCAGGCGCGGGCGACCGTGGACACGAGCGCCGGGTCGGCGGCCGCCGTTTCGATGGCGAGCATGGCGCCGCGTCCGCGTACGTCGCCGATGCGGGGGTCACGCTCGGCCAGTGCGTGTAGGCGGGGGAGCATGGCGGCTTCGATGTGGCGGGCGGCGGTGCACAGGTCGAGGTCGCGCATGGTGTCGATGGTGGCCAGCGCGGCGGCGCAGGCGATGGGGTTGCCGCCGTAGGTGCCGCCGAGGCCGCCGACGTGGACGGCGTCCATGAGTTCTGCTCGGCCGGTGACGGCGGCGAGCGGCAGGCCGCCGGCGATGCCCTTGGCGGTGGTGACGAGGTCGGGGACCACCGCCTCCCGCTCGCACGCGAACCATGTTCCGGTGCGGCAGAAGCCGGTTTGGATTTCGTCGGCGATGAACACGGCGCCGGCGTGTCGGGTCCAGTCGGCTAGGGCGGGGAGAAAACCTTCGGCGGGTACGACGAAGCCGCCTTCGCCTTGGATGGGTTCGATGAGGACGGCGGCGACGTTGTCGGCGCCGACTTGTTTGTCGATCTGTTCCAGGGCGCGGGCGGCGGCCTGCCCCCCGGTCAGGCCGCCGTCCCGGTAGGGGTACGACATCGGTACCCGGTAGATCTCCGGCGCGAAGGGGCCGAAGCGGTGTTTGTAGGGCATGTTTTTCGCGGTGAGCGCCATGGTGAGGTTGGTGCGGCCGTGGTAGGCGTGGTCGAAGACCACTACAGCCGGCCGGCCGGTCGCGTGCCGGGCGACCTTGACGGCGTTCTCGACGGCTTCGGCGCCGGAGTTGAACAGGGCCGACCGTTTGTCGAACGTGCCCGGCGTCAGCCCGTTCAGTGTTTCGCAGACGGCGACGTACGACTCGTAGGGGGCGACCATGAAGCAGGTGTGGGTGAAGCGTTCGACCTGTCGTTGGACGGCTTCGACGACGCGGGGTGCGGCGTTGCCGACCGAGGTGACCGCGATCCCCGACCCGAAGTCGATCAGGCGGTTGCCGTCGACGTCCACGACGATGCCGCCGCCGGCGCTCTCGACGTAGGCGGGCAGCACGCTGCCGACGCCCCGGGCGACCGCGTCGATCCGGCGCGCGTGTAGTTCGGCTGAGCGCGGGCTGGGTTCCATGGCAGGTGATCGTACGGATCCAAACGAGTTTGGCCAAGCGGCCCCTTGACGGGTTGGTGTGACCGCCGTTACGTTACGGCCACCTAGGTCGTACGGATGCAAACGTTCTGAGCGTCACCCCCACCCCCGAAGGAATGTCATGGCCAGTCATGAAGCCGCCCCTCAAGGCGCTGGTCTCAAACGCGACGCGATATCCGCCGCCGGGATCGTCTTCCTCGTCCTCGCCGCCGCCAGCCCGCTGATCGGGCTGACCGGCGCCGTGCCCAGCGCCATGGTCGTCGGCAACGGCCTCGGCGCGCCCCTCGCGTACGTCGCGGTCGGCCTGGTCCTGCTGCTGTTCTGTGTCGGCTACGTCGCCATGTCCCGCCAGGTGACCAACGCCGGGGCCCTGTACGCGTACGTCGGTCGCGGGCTCGGCCTGCGCACCGGACTCGGCGCCGCCGGCGTCGCCGTCTGGTCGTACACCGCGATCCAGGCATCGGTGTACGGCTTCTTCGGCGTCGTGGGCAGCGCCACGCTCGACTCGTGGACCGGCGTGCACGTGCCCTGGTGGCTGCTCACCCTCGGCCTGGTCGCGCTCGTGCAGGTCTTCGGCTACCTGCACATCGAGCTCGGCGCCCGCGTGCTGGCCGTGCTGATGATCGTGGAGTGGGGCACGATGCTCCTGCTCGGCCTGGTGATCCTCGCCAAGGGCGGCGCCGGCGAAGGGCTCGGCCTCTCGCAGGTGTTCTCCGTCGACTCGCTGATGAGCGGCGCGCCCGGGGTGGCGCTGGTCTTCGGGTTCGCGTCGATGTTCGGCTTCGAGTCCAGTGCCATCTACGGCGAAGAGGCGCGCAGCCCGAAGAAGTCGGTGGCCCGCGCGACGTACCTGTCGGTCGTGCTCATCACCGGCTTCTTCCTCTTCACGTCGTGGACGCTGATCGTCGGGCACGGCCCCGCGGGTGCCGTCGGCGCGGCCGGCTCGGCGCTCGAATCCGGCGACCCCGCCGCGTACGTCTTCGGCGCCGGCGACACGTTCCTGGGCGCGTGGGCGCCGCACGCGATGAGCGTCTTCGTCATCACGTCGATGTTCGCCGCCGCCCTGGCGTTCCACAATGGAATCGCCCGGTACCTCTTCACCCTGGGCCGGGACGGCGTACTCCCGGCACGACTGTCCACAGTGCATCACCGTACCCGCGCGCCGCACGTGGCCTCCGTGACGCAGACCGTGTCCATCCTGGTGGTCATGGTGCCGTTCATGCTCGCCGGCGCCGACCCGGTCACCACCCTGTTCTTCTGGGGCTCCGGCGTCGCGGTGGTCGGCATCGTCGCGCTCTACGGGCTCAGCTCGGTCGCGACGTTCCGGTACTTCCGGGTCCACCCCGAGCGGGACGCGCGGGTGTGGCACACCCTGGTCGCGCCGCTGGCCTCCGCGGTGGCGATGGCCGGCGCGCTGGTCCTGGTGCTGGCCAACTTCGACACCCTCGTCGGGGGCACCGGCGGGCTGGCCGCGGTGCTCGCCCTGACGGTACCGGCGGCGTTCGTGCTCGGCTTCGGCGCGTACGGCGCGATCCGCGCCCGGCTCACCCCGACCGCCGCGGTCGACCTGGCCGCCGAGCTGAGCTGAGAGTCCGTGGTCCGGTGGGCGCCCCGAGTCAGACGGAGCGCCCACCCCGCGTCCGCGCCGTCGCGGCTACGGGAACGCCTCGCCGGCCACGCCGCTGAAGCGGCGTGAGCGCGTCGGTGACACCGTCGGCCAGGCCGTCGTAGATCTCACCGGCGTCGCCCGCACCGACCTTCCAAAACGCGAAGTCGCTGCTCACGACGGCGATTGCGAGAAGCGGGCGACCATACGCACCTTTTTCCGCATGGGATGGAGCGTATCCCGCGGTGCCGTCGCGGTCAGTGGGGTGCCTCACCCATCGGGTCTACATTGGAGATCGCTAGACTTCCGGTGAAGATCGAGTCGACCGTTTCTATCGAGTTGAAGGACGCGCTCATGTCGGACAGTTCGGCCGCCGGGGGCGACGGTAAGCAAGCGCCCAGCCTGGACACCACGGTGCCGCAGACGGCCCGGATCTGGAACTACTGGTTGGGTGGCAAGGACAACTTCGCGGTCGACCGGGAGGTCGGCGACCAGATCTACGGTGCCTTTCCGCAGATCGTGGAGAACGCGCGGCTGTCCCGGGCGTACCTGGTCCGGGCGGTGCGGTACCTGGCCGGTGAGGCGGGTGTCCGCCAGTTCCTCGACATCGGCACCGGGCTGCCGACGGCCGATAACACGCACGAGGTCGCGCAGTCCGTGGCCCCAGAGTCACGCATCGTGTACGTCGACAACGATCCCCTGGTGCTGGTGCACGCGCGGGCGTTGCTGACGAGCACGCCGGAGGGCGCCACCGACTACATCGACGCCGACATGCGCGACGCTGATCAGATCGTGCGGGAGGCGTCGCGGACGCTCGACCTGACCAAGCCGACCGCGCTGATCCTGATGGGCATCCTCGGACACATCAAAGAGGACGACGAGGCACAGTCCATTGTGCGCGGCATCATGGACGTCCTGCCGGCCGGCAGCTACGTGGCGATGTACGACGGCACGGACACCAGCCCGGGCGTCGTGGAGGCGGCCCGCATCTGGAACCAGTCCGCCAACCCTCAGTACCATTTGCGCAGCCCGGAGCGGATCGCCCGGTTCTTCGACGGCCTGGAGCTGGTCGAGCCCGGCGTGGTCTCGGTGACCCGCTGGCGGCCGGGCCTCGACAACGACGACCTTCCCGAGATCGACCAGTACTGCGGTGTCGGACGGAAGGCGTAACACGGACGGACTCCGATCCGAAGGCCCGCACGGTGGATCCGCCGGCGGGCCCACCGTGCGGCGCATGCAGCTCGGTGCGCGGCTGCGCCGGCTGCGGGAGGCCAAGGGGGTCAGCCGGGAGGACGCCGGCTGGCGCATCCGTGCGTCCGAATCCAAGATCAGCCGGATGGAGCTGGGCCGGGTCGGCTTCAAGGAGCGCGACATCGCCGATCTGCTCACGCTGTACGAGGTCGACGACGAGGAGCGGGCAGCGCTGGTGGCGCTGGCGCACGAGGCCAACACGCCTGGCTGGTGGCAGCCGTACGGTGACCTTCTCTCCTCCCGGTTCCAGTACTACCTGGACCTGGAGGCGGCGCCGTCCCTGATCCGCAGCTACGAGATCCAGTTCGTGCCTGGGCTGTTGCAGACTGAGGGCTACGCCCGTGCCGTCATCATGCTCGGGCACGGTGACGCCGGCGCCGCAGAGATCGACCGCCGCGTCGGGTTGCGGATGGCCCGCAAGCAACTCCTGACCCGCCCGGACCCGCCGCGCCTGTGGGCGGTGATCGACGAGGCGGTGCTGCGCCGACCCATCGGCGGGCCCCAGGTGATGCGTGCCCAGATAGCCGCGCTGGCGCAGGCGTGCGAGCTACCCGGCGTCCGGCTCCAGGTGGTGCCGTTCGAGGCCGGCGGGCACGCGGCCGCCGGCGGCGCGTTCAGCATCCTGCGCTTCCCCGACGAGGAACTGCCGGACGTCGTCTACATCGAGCATCTCACCAGCGCCCTCTACCTGGAAAAACGCGAAGACATCGACGCCTACGCCGCGGTCGTGGGACGCCTGTTCATCGAGGCCGAACCGCCCGCACGCACACCGGAGATCCTCCACAAGGCGCTCCGAGCCCTCGACGAATAGACGGCCCAGAGCTACCGCGATGTCCGCCCGCCCCCCTTCCCCGTCGATCAAGGGCATATGGTCGTGCTTTGATCTCCAACCCACGACCATTTGCCCTTGATCGAGGCGGAATTCCTTGATCGGCGCTCGCTGGGCGCCGCGCGCCGAGCCGGGCGGCGGGCGCCGAGCCGGGCGGCGGGCGCCGAGCCGGGCGGCGGGCGCCGAGCCGGGTCCCGACCCGGCGCGGTGATCCGTCCCGCCCGCCCTCAGCGCGCCCGAACCTCGCCCCCACCCGACGCCAGGTCACGGCCGGACACCGCGCGCCACCCCGCCACCCGCGCCCGGGGCCAGGCTGCGTCGATCAAGGGATTTCCCGTCGATCAAGGGCGAATGGTCGTGGTTTGGAGATCAAAGCACGACCATTCGCCCTTGATCGACGGGGAAGGGGGGCGGGAGGGCGGGAGGGGCGGGAAGAGGGGGCGGGCGGGAAGAGGGCGGGGGTTATAGGCGGGCGAGGCGGCGCATTACTTCGGCGCAGAAGGTGGCGACGGCGTCGGGGTCGTCGGTGAACTGGGACGGCTTGATGCAGAACGTGGTGAAGCCGTCGGCCTGTTGCGCGGGGATGGTGTCGAGCGCCTGGGCGAGGTCGGCGCAGGAGTGGTCGTCGGGGAAGACCGCGCGGGTGCCGCCCACCAGTTCCAGCTCGCGTACGTCCCGGCCGGCTTCGGCCATGCCGTCGGCCAGCCGGCGCAGGTCGTCCGGGCTGGGCCGGCCGAGGGGGTTGAAGCCCTGGCCGTACCGGACGAGTCGGGACAGCAGCTTGTCGTGCATGGCCGCCCCGCCGAACCACAGCGGTGGGCCGTCCGGCCGGTACGGCTTGGGTTCGCAGTAGACGTCGGCGAACCGGTAGTGGGCGCCGTCGTACGCGGCGGGGAGTCGCACCAGGCCGCCCGCCAGATCTCCAGGTGCTCGTCCAGGAGTTGGCCGCGCTTGCCGAACGGGACGCCGAGCGCGGCGTACTCGTCGCGGCTCCAGCTCACGCTGGGCAGCACGACCAGCCGTCCCTGGGCGAGCAGGTCGAGGGTGGCCAGGTCCTTGGCCAGGTGCAGCGGGTGGCGCAGCGGGGCGAGGACGGCGCCGGCGACGAGGCGTACCCGCTGGGTGGCGGCGGCGATCGCGGACAGCAACAGCAGCGAACTGGGCCAGGGTGTGCGCGGGTCCTGGTTGCCGGGCAGGGCGTACTCGCGGGGTTGGGCATGAGGCCGTGCGCGCCGGCGTCGGGGCCGAGCACGATGTGCTCGCTGAGCATGACGGCGTCGAAGCCGGCGTCTTCGGCCTCGCGGGCCCAGCGGACCAGGCGGGGCAGGTCCCGCCCGTCGGTCATGGTCCAGTTCTCGCTCAGGATGAGCAGCATCCGGGGAGCGCCGGAGACGGGTGCGGGGCTCACGCGAGCGTCACCTCGACCGGGAGCTCCTTGATGCCGTTGACGAAGTTGGAGCGGACCCGCCGCACGTCGCCGGTCAGGCGGATGTCGGCCAGGCGGGGCAGCAGCTCGGAGAACATGACCCGGATCTCCAGCCGGGCGAGGGTGTTGCCCAGGCAGAAGTGCGGGCTGCCCTTGCCGAAGGTGACGTGGTCGTTGGGGGAGCGGGTGACGTCGAAGGCGTACGGGTCGGCGAAGACGTCCTCGTCGCGGTTGCCGGAGGCGAACCACAGCACGACCTTGTCGCCCGCGCGTACCTGCTTGCCGCCGAGTTCGACGTCGCGGGTGGCGGTACGGCGGAAGTGGTAGACCGGTGAGGCCCAGCGCAGGAACTCCTCCACCGCGACCGGGATGAGGCTCGGGTCGGCGCGCAGCCGGTCGAGCTGGTCGGGGTGGCGCAGCAGGGCCAGCATCGAGTGCGAGATGGCGTGCCGGGTGGTCTCGTTGCCGGCGACCACGAGCAGCAGGAAGTAGTTGTCGAAGTCGGTGTCGGACAGCGGCACGCCGTCCGAGGGGGGCTGGTTGACGAGCTTGCTGACCAGGTCGGTGCCGGTGCCGCCGCGGCGTTCGGCGGCGAGTTCCCGGCCGTACGCGAAGACCTCCAGCGCGGCGGGGCTGCGGAACGGCAGGTCGCGGTAGCGGTCGCTCTCCTCGCTGTGCAGCAGCACGTCGGCGTAGTCGGGGTCGGTGTTGCCGATGATGCGGTTGCCCCAGTCGATGAGCTTCTGGGTGTCGCTCTCGGGCACGTCGAGCATGCGGGCGAGCACGTTGATGGGGAAGTCGGCGGAGACCTCCTTGACGAAGTCGAAGCGGCCCTTGGCGAGCGCGGCGTCCAGCGTGCGCCCGGTCAGCCCGCGCAGGAACACCTCGTACTGGGCGACGGCGCGGTGCGAGAAGTCCCGCTGGAGTATCTTGCGCAGGACCTGGTGGCGGGCGCCGTCGGTCTCCAGCATGGAGCGCCGGATCGCCATCAGGTCGTCGTCGACCTCTTCCAGGTTGACGAACCGGCTGGAGGTGAACGTCGACGGATCGCGGTCGACGCGCACGATGTCGGCGTGCCGGGTGACGGCCCAGAAGCCGCTGTTGGGGGCCGGTTCGGGCTGCCAGTGCACGGGGTCGTGCCGGCGCAGCGTGTCGAACATGCGCCACGGCGTCTCGCCGTCCAGGAAGCGGTCGTTGTCGGCGAGGTCCACATCGGACAGTAACAAGGTCAACACCCCTCACAGGTGGTATGCGTACTCGCCGAACTCCCAGTCGGTGACGTGCCGGCGGAACCGTTCGATCTCGTCGCGCTTGTAGCTGACGAAGGCGGTGACGAAGTCCTTGCCGAGCACCTCGGTCAGCGCGGTGTCGGCGGTCAGCGCGTCCAGGGCGTCGGTCAGGTTCATCGGCAGCAGGGCGGCGCGGCTGCGGTCGTACCCGTAGCCCTGCAACGGGGACGGTGGTCGCGCCTGCGCGCGGACGCCGAGCACGATGGCGGCCACGACCGCGGCGACGGCCAGGTACGGGTTGGCGGAGGCGTCGCCGAGGCGTAGCTCGAAGCGGGCGCCGGGGCCGCGTTCCGGCGGGACGCGCAGCATCGCGCTGCGGTTGTCCAGGCCCCAGTCGATCAGCCAGGGCGCGAGGGTGTCCGGCCCGAACCGCTTGTACGAGTTGACGGTCGGGTTGAGCAGGGCGGCCATGGCGGGGGCGTGGGTGAGCACGCCGGCGATGGCGTGGTGGGCGATATCGGACAGGCCGTGCGGGCCGGCCGGGTCGTCGAAGGCGTTGCCGCCGTCCGCGCCGGTGCACGACACGTGCAGGTGGAAGCCGGATCCACCGCTGTCGTTGAAGGGCTTGGCCATGAACGTGGCCAGCCGGCCCTCGGCGTGCGCCAGCTCCTTGATCGCGGCCTTGAACCGCCAGGCCCGATCGGCTGCGGACAGCGCCGGGGAGTGGGTCAGGTTGATCTCGAACTGGCCGCCGTCGAACTCGCGGTTGCCGGCGATGGCGCCGACGCCGAGCGCGTCGAGCCGGCGCATAGTGCGGGTCAGGTGACCGTCCGGGTCGCTCTTGCGGCCCACGGTGTAGACGTTGCCGGGCACGTCGGCGTACCGCCGCCAGCCGCCCGGGGCGGACTCGTCGCGGTCCAGCAGGAAGTACTCCAGCTCCGGCCCGACGACGGCGCTCAGGCCGGCGGCCGCGAGGTCGGCGACGACCCGGCGCAGCAGGTCGCGCGGCGACTCCGGGCACGGCAGGCCGGTCGCGGGGTCCACCGGGTCGCCCAGGCACCAGGCCACGCCCGGCTCCCACGGCAGCGGCACCAGCGTGTCGAGGTCGGGGCGGACGACGACGTCCGGCAGTCCGGCGTCCAGGCCGCCGGCGACGTCGACGACGTCGCCGCGCGGCGTCGTGTGGTACACGGCCCGGCAGAAGGCCAGGCCGTGGGCGCAGGCGGCGGGCAGGTGGTGCGCCAGGATGTCGCGGCCGCGGTCCACGCCGATCAGATCCGGGTACGACAGCCGGATGACGTCGATGCGCTGGTCCGCGAGGGCGGTGACCACGTCGTGCACGCTCACAGCGACCTCCCTCAGCTCGTTTGAGTGCAAACAATATGCCTTGCCCGACGCTGGACAAGGGGTTATCGTACGGATCCAAACGATCGGTTCATACGGGGCAGCTAAGGGGAGCTTATGTCCAGCGTGCGGGGGTTTTTCCCACCCAAGACCGGCACCGGCCGTTCGGCCCTCGTCCCGCCGCCGCCGTGGCACTACTCCGGTGACCTGCTCACCATCGAGTACCGGACGGATCCGGCCCGGGTGGCGGCGCTGCTGCCCCGCCGCTGGAGCCCGCCGACACCGACCCGGGCGCGGTGGCGCTCATCTGGGCGGACTGGCAGTCCTGCTCGGACTCCCGGCAGGAACTGCTGGACCCGGTGCGCGCGCAGTACAAGGAGTGCTTCGCGGTGGTCCGCTGCGCGTACCGGGGCCGGACCTTCTCCCGCTGCGTCTACATCTGGGTGGACAAGGACTTCGCCATCGCGCGCGGGATCCACCAGGGGTACCCGAAGAAGCTGGGGTCGATCCACCAGACCCGGCCGCACCCGTACGGCCCGGCGCCGCGGATCGCCGCGGGCGCGGTGTTCGGCGCGACGCTGGCCGCGGGCGACCGCCGGCTCGCCGAGGCCGTCGTCACGCTGCGCGAGCCGGCGCAGAGCAACGGCTTCGTGAACGCCCACCCGATGGCCCACCACCGCTGGCTGCCGTCCATCGAGCCGGGCCAGGGCCTGGCGCTGGACGAGCTGGTGTCCTCCGGGGCCGCCTCCTTCGAGGGCGGCACGCCCTGGGCGGCCGACGCCGAGCTGCGCCTGTTCGACGCGCCCACCGAGGAGCTGGCCGACCTGCGGGTCGACGAGCTGATCGGCGCGTACTACCGGCAGGTGGGCGTGACCTGGAACGGCGGTGCCCTGCTGGAGAGCGGCACGTCCGGCGCGGTCTAGTTCGGAGTCAAACGGTACGCTTGTCCGGTGACTGGGCATCGTTCGATCACCGAGACCGAGAAGGCCGTCCAGGCCAAGCTCGGCGCGATCCGGCTGCACCGCGAGGCCATGGCGGCCGTGTCCAACATCTACCGGGCCGCCGCCGCCACCCGGCAGCACGTGGAGAACACCGTGCTGCGCGAGGCCGAGCTGACCTGGACCGGGTTCGTGGTGCTGTGGGTGGTCTGGATCTTCGGCGAGATGGAGACCCGGCACGTCGCCGCCGAGGCCGGCATCTCCAAGGGCACGCTCACCGGCGTCGCCCGCACCCTGGAGTCCCGCGGCCTCGTGGTCCGCTCCAACCATCCGTCCGACGGCCGGATGGTCCTGCTCTCGCTCACCGAGGCGGGCGAGGAGCTGATGAACCGCCTGTTCCCGGCCTTCAACGCCGAAGAAGCCTTCGTCACCTCCCGCCTGAGCGCCGACGAGTGCGAGGCCGTAGCCACCGCCCTCCGCAAGATCGTCTCGCAACTGGAAGACGAAGGCGAGGCTCGCCGC
This sequence comes from Phytohabitans rumicis, assembly GCF_011764445.1. Classification (NCBI taxonomy): domain Bacteria; kingdom Bacillati; phylum Actinomycetota; class Actinomycetes; order Micromonosporales; family Micromonosporaceae; genus Phytohabitans; species Phytohabitans rumicis. The sequence goes on along the minus strand of NZ_BLPG01000002.1, from coordinate 624,656 downwards.
CTAGCCCTCCTCAAGGGCGCGTCGCCGATGCCGCGGCGGGGCGGCCGCCGCCCCAACGGTCGATCTTGAGGTTGTCAGGTTCCATATCGGACATTCGGGCATGACAACTTCAAGATCGACGGAGCCACGCGTCGAAGAGCCAGGCGTCCGGCGCGTCCTCGGGGTGCCACTGCACCGCGAGGAGGGGAGTGCCGGGGAGTTCCAGGGCTTCTACGGTGCCGTCGGCGGCCCAGGCCACCGGGCGTAGCCCTGTGCCCAGGCGGGCTACGGACTGGTGGTGGTAGCAGGAGGCGTCCACTTTGGGCACACCGGCCGCCGCGGCCAGCGCCGAGTCGGGGGCCAGCGCCACGGGCTGGACCAGGTGCCGGTGGTCGCCGTCCATGTGCTGGCGCAGCGTGCCGCCCAGTGCGACGTTGACGACCTGCATGCCCCGGCAGATGGCGAGGGTGGGCAGGCCGGCCGCGAGGGCGTACCGGGCGGCGGCGAGGTCGAAGGCGTCCTGCGCGTCGTCGACGTCGTACACGGTGTCGTGGACGGCGGCGGCGCCGTACCGGTGGGGCGCGAGGTCGCCGCCGCCGGGCAGCAGCAGCGCGTCGGCGCGGGCGAGCCGCTGTTCCGCCTCCGCCGCGTCCGGATGCATGATCCACGGCTCGCCGCCGGCCCGGTAGACGGCCTCCACCAGGGCGCGGGCGGCCACCTCGGCGCGGTACCGCAGCGCGGAGGCGTGCGCGGAGAACCGGGCCGGTATAGCGACCAGAGGGCGGGTCACAGCTGGATCCATGTCGTCTTGAGGTCCATGTACTTGTCCAAGGCGTGCGCCGACTTGTCCCGCCCGTGGCCGGACTGCTTCACGCCGCCGAACGGCACGCTCAGGTCGCCCTCCTCGTAGCAGTTGACCCACACGGTGCCGGCGCGTAGCGCGCGGGACACCCGGTGCGCGGTGGACAGGTCCGCCGTCCACACCGCCGCGGCCAGGCCGTACTCGGTGGCGTTGGCGAGGCGTACGGCCTCCTCGACGGTGTCGAACGCCAGCACCGCCAGCACCGGCCCGAAGATCTCCTCGCGGGCCAGCCGCATCCCGGGGTCGACCCGGTCGAACACGGTGGGCCGCAGGAACGAGCCGGCCGTGCCCCACCGCGTCCCGCCGGTGCGCAGCCGGGCCCCCTCGGACCGGCCGGCGGCGACGTGGCCGAGCACCCGGGCCAGGTGGTCCTCGCCGACCATCGCGCCGAGCTCGGTGGCCGGGTCCAGCGGGTCGCCGATGCGCAGCGCCTCGGCGCGGGCGACGACGGCGTCGGTGACCCGCTCCGCGATGGAACGGTGCACGAGCAGCCGGGACGGCGCGGTGCACATCTCGCCCTGGTTGAAGAAGATGCCCCAGGCGGCGGTCGCGGCGGCCCGGTCCAGGTCGGGCGCGTCGGGCAGCACGATGTTGGGCGACTTGCCGCCCAGTTCCAGCCAGACCCGCTTGAGGTTGGAGTCGGCGGCGTACCGCAGGAACTGGCGGCCGACCGCCGCCGAGCCGGTGAACGCGAGCACGTCGACGTCCGGGTGCAGGCCCAGCGCGCGGCCGGCGGTCGGCCCGTCGCCGGCGACGACGTTCAGCACGCCGGGCGGCAGGCCCGCCTCGGTGGCCAGCCGGGCCAGGCGCAGCGCGGACAGCGGGGACAGCTCGGACGGCTTGAGTACGACGGTGCAGCCGGCGGCCAGGGCCGGCGCGACCTTCCAGGACGCCAGCGTGAGCGGGAAGTTCCACGGCACGACGGCGGCGACCACCCCGGCGGGCTCCCGGGTGACCAGGGCGAGCGCGTCGCCGGCCGTACGCGGGGACTCGTCGGTCAGCTTGTCGGCCAGCTGGCCGTACCAGCGGAAGGTGTTGACGACGGCGCGCAGCTCGATGTCGTACGCCTCGGTGATGGGCTTGCCCATCTCCAGGCTGATGGTGACCGCGAGCTCGGACCGGTCCCGCTCGACGAGATCGGCGAGGCGGAGCAGGGCGCGGCCGCGCTCGGCGGGTGACCAGCGCGGCCACGGGCCGGCGTCGAACGCGCGGCGGGCGGCGGCGACCGCCAGGTCGACCTCGGCGGAGCCGGCGTCCGCGACCTCGGCGACCGCGCGGCCGTCGCGGGGGAGACGACGGCGAAGGCGCCGTTCGCCCCGGCCTCGTCGGCGCCGTCGATGTAGTGGCTGGTGGGCGGCTGGAGGGTACGGGCCAGCCGGATCCAATCGATCATGAAGCCCCTCCTTGTTATGGAGCCAAACTCTAGCCTATGTTATTTGGAGCCAAACGATATGTGGAGGCGCGGATGAACACGGTGGCAGGCGTGGCGGTGGACACGCGGCACTGGATCGGGGGCGAACGGGTCGCCTCGGCGCAGACGTTCCCCGACCGTTCGCCGATCGACGGCACGCTGCTCGCCGAGGTCGCGCGCGGCGGAGCGGACGAGGCGCACGCGGCGGTCGTCGCGGCTCGCGATGCGTTCCCGGCCTGGGCGGCGACCGGCCGCGACGAGCGCGCCCGGATCCTGCACGCCGTCGCGGACGGGGTGGACAAGCGCCTGGAGGAGCTCGCGATCGTCGAGACCACCGACAACGGCGCGCTGCTGCGCTCGCACCGGCGCGGAGTGATGCCCCGGGTCGCGCACAACTTCCGGTTCTTCGCCGACTGGCTCACCGGTCTGCGCCACGACGACTTCGACACCCGCGGCCACACCAACCACGTCAGCTGGGACCCGGCCGGCCCGTGCGTGCTCATCACGCCGTGGAACGCGCCGCTGATGCTGGCCACCTGGAAGGTCGCGCCGGCCCTGGCCGCCGGCAACACGGTGGTCCTCAAGCCGGCCGAATGGTCGCCGCTGACCGCCTCGCTGCTGGCCGACATCGCCGCCGAGGCCGGCCTGCCGCCGGGCGTGCTCAACGTGGTCCAGGGGTACGGGGCGGAGGCCGGCGCCGCCCTGGTCGGGCACCCGGACGTACGCCGGATCAGCTTCACCGGCTCGGTGCCGACCGCCCGGCGCATCGCCGCCGCGGCCGCCGCGAACCTGGTGCCGACCAGCTTCGAGCTGGGTGGCAAGTCGCCGCTGCTGGTGTTCGCCGACGCCGACCTCGACCTGGCCGTGGACCTGGCCGTCGAGCAGTACGACAACGCCGGGCAGGTGTGCCTGTCCGGCACCCGGCTGCTGGTCGACTCGGCGGTCGCGGACGAGTTCACCGCCCGCTTCGTGGCCCGGGTCCACGCGCTGCGGCAGGGCGACCCGCGCGACGAGGACACCGACATCGGCCCGAACATCCACGCCGACCACCTCGCCCGCGTCGACGGCTTCGTACGCCGGGCCCTCGCTTCCGGCGCCCGCGCGGCCGTCGGCGGCGGCCCCAACACCGACCTCGGCGGCCTGTACTACCGGCCCACGCTGCTGACCGGGCTCCCACCCGGCGCCGAGGCGCTCACCGAGGAGATCTTCGGCCCGGTGCTGACCCTGCAGACGTTCGGCACCGAGCAGGAGGCGGTGGCGCTGGCCAACGGCACCCGGTTCGGCCTCGCCGCCGTGGTCGTCACCGGGGATCCGTCGCGGGCGGCCCGGGTGAGCGCGCGGTTGGTCGCCGGCACCGTCTGGGTCAACTGCTTCTTCGTCCGCGACCTGCGGGCGCCGTTCGGCGGCTCCCGGCAGTCCGGCGTCGGCCGCGAGGGCGGCACCTGGAGCTTCGACTTCTACTGCGACGTCAAGAACACCGTCACGGCACCGGAAGGATGGCGGAACCATGGGTGAGGTCGTCGGTGCGGGCCTGCTCTCGCACGTACCCACGATCGTGCTGCCCGAGGCCGAACGGCGCGAGATCAACGAGGGCAAGGAGATCAGCCTCGTACCGGGCCTGAAGCGGCTGCGCGCCGAGGTGTTCGAGACCCTCGACTACGACACAGTCGTGGTGCTCGACTCGCACTGGGCGACCACGGTCGAGTTCGTGGTGACCGCGCAGAGCCGCCGCGCCGGCCTGTTCACCTCCGAGGAACTGCCGCGCGGCATGTGCCGCATGCCGTACGACTTCCCCGGCGACCCGGAGCTGGCCCACGCGATCGCCGCGCACGCCGACAAGCACGGCACCTGGATCACCCCGATCGACGACCCGTACCTGCCGATCTTCTACGCCACCACGAACCTGTGGACGTACCTGGGCGTACCGGAGAAGCGGTGGATGTCCATCGGCGTCTGCCAGACCGCGGACAGCGAGGACAGCCTTCGCCTGGGCCGCGCCCTCGCGGACGGCATCGCCGCCACCGACCGCAAGGTGCTGCTGATCGCGTCCGGCGCGCTGTCGCACACGTTCTGGCCGCTGCGCCAGATCCGCGACCACGAGGCCAGCGACCCCAGGCACATCTTCACCGCGGCCGCCCACGAGGCCGACCTGCGGCGCATCGGCTGGTTCGAGCAGGGCCGGCACGACCTGGTCCTTTCCACCATGCCGGAGTTTCTGAAGGTCAAGCCGGAGGCCCGGTTCGGCCACTACCTGATGATGATCGGCGCGCTCGGCGAGCAGCGGTGCACGGCGCCCGGCCGCCTCTACAGCGAGTACGAGAACGCGGTCGGCACCGGCCAGGTGCACGTCTGGTTCGACCGCCCCCCGCACGGCTGGAGCTGAGGATGCCCGAATACCGCAGGATCCTGCTCGACGGGGCCGTCGTCGACGTCGTCCGCGACGGCGAGGAACTGGTCGCCGGCGACGGCCGCCGCGTCCTCGCCGAAACGGCCACCCATCTGCCGCCCGTGGTGCCCACCAAGATCGTGGCGGTGCACCTCAACCACCGCAGCCGGGTCGAGGAGTTCATGACCACCCTGCCGGCCGCGCCCACGTACTTCCACAAGCCCACCTCGTCGCTCAACGCCCACGGCGGCGCGATCGTGCGGCCGGCGGGCTGCAAGTACCTCAACTACGAGGGCGAGGTCGCCATCGTCATCGGCCGCACCTGCCGCAACGTCGCGCCCGCCGAGGCCGGCGCCCACATCGCCGGCTACACCATCGCGAACGACTACGGCCTGCACGACTTCCGTGACACCGACGCCGGATCGATGCTGCGGGTCAAGGGCTCGGACACGCTGTGCCCGCTCGGGCCCGGCCTGGTGACCGACTGGGACTTCCGCGGCAAGCGGCTGCGCACGTACGTCAACGGCGCCGTCGTCCAGGACGGCTCGACCGACGAGATGACCTGGGACATGCACTACCTCGTCGCCGACATCGCCCGCACCATCACCCTGTACCCCGGCGACGTCCTGCTGTCCGGCACGCCGGCCCGCTCCCGTCCCGTCCAGCCCGGCGACGTGGTCGAGGTCGAGGTCGAGGGCCTCGGGAAGCTGACCAACCACATCGTCACCGGCCCACGCCCGTCCGCGCCGACTGCGGAGCCCAACCCACCGAGTCCGAGGAGGTCCTGTCCACCGCGCTCGGCGGTGACTGGGAGTTCCGCGGCGTCCGCCCACCTCGTAGGGGGTCGCAATGAGGGTCGTCGTCGACCTTGCCAAGTGCCAGGACCACGGCCAGTGCGTGTTCGCCGCGCCCGAGGTCTTCCACCTCGACGACGCCGGCAAGCTGGGCTTCGTCGCCGAGCCGGACGGGGCGCTGCGGGACGCGGTGGAGGAGGCCGCCGACGTCTGTCCACTGCAGGCGATCCGGATCGATGGCTGAGCGGATCGCGATCGTCGGCGCCTCGCTGGGTGGCCTGCGCGCGGCCGAGCAACTGCGCGCCGCCGGCTGGACCGGCGAGATTGTGGTCATCGGCGCCGAACCGTACATGCCGTACAACCGGCCGCCACTGTCCAAAGAGGCCCTCGCCGGCGCGGCGCCGTTCGACTCACTGGCGTTCCGGCCGCGGGCCAGCGTCGCCGACGTGACCTGGCGGCTCGGTGTTAAAGCGTCCACAGTAGACCTCACTACTCGTGTGCTGACCCTCGGAGACGGTGAGCCGCTGCCGTTCGACGGGCTCGTCGTGGCGACCGGGCTGCGGCCGCGCCGGCTGCCCGTCCCGGGGCCGGATCAATTCAGGGCTGGGCGCGGAGCGATCAGCCCGAATTGAGCCGGCAGCCGGGGACGACGCGAGCGGAGCGAGCCGGCCAGCAGGGCGCAGGCCCCGGCGGGCTCGTGCTGCGCACGCTCGACGACGCTGTGCGGCTGCGCGCCGCGCTCACCCCGGGGGTACGGCTGGTGGTCGTCGGCGCCGGGTTCATCGGCTGCGAGGTGGCCGCCACGGCCCGTCACCTCGGCGCCGAGGTGACCGTCGTCGACCCGCTGCCGCTGCCGATGGTCGGCCCGCTCGGCGAGCCGCTGGCCGCCGCCCTGCTGCGCCGCCACCAGAGCCGGGGCGTGAGGTTCCACTTGGGACGGACCGTGGACCGGTTCGAGACCGGCAAGGTGATCCTCGACGACGGCGCCGCGCTGTCCTGCGACGTCGTGGTGGAGGCCGTCGGCTCGCAGTCCAACACCGAATGGCTCGCCGGCAACGGCCTCGACCTGTCCGACGGCGTGCTCTGCGACGGCCACCTCCGCGTCGAAGGACTGCCGTACGCGGTGGCGGTCGGCGACGTCGCCCGGTTCCCGAACGCCCGCTACGACGGCGTACCCCGCCGGGTCGAGCACTGGAGCATCCCCGGCGACACCGCCAAGCGTGCCGCCCGCACGCTGGTCGCGGGCCTGTCCGGCACGCCGCTCGACGGCGCCCCGTTCGCCCCGCTGCCGACCTTCTGGAGCGACCAGTACGCCGAGCGCCTGCAAGCCATCGGCGCCCCGCGCTCGGCGCCGGCGGCATCCGCGTACTGGACGGCGACCTGGACGGCGACGTCGTCGTCGGCTACCACCGCGACGGCGACCTGGTCGGCGTCGTCGGCCTCGGCGGCAGCCGGACGACCGCCGCCGTCGCCCGGTACCGTGGGGCTCTCTAGGGCCTGTGTCGCAGTGGGGGCCGGACCGCCGCCTGGGTCCGCCGCAGCCCGGTCATCCACTGCGACACAGGCCCTAGGATCGGCGGATGCAGATTTCCGTGTGGGTCCCGTACGACGAGGCGCGGCTGCGGCGCACGCTCACCTTCGTCCTGCGCCCGCAGACGCAGCGCGTCCGCCTCATCGGCGTGGCGCTGGTCCTCCTCGGCCTGCTCCTGGTGGCCCTGGACCCGTCGGTGGTGCTCTCCTACGGCGTCGTCTTCCTCGGGTTGTTCTTCGCGGTGGCGATCGGGCCGATCACGGTGTCCCGGGCGGTGGGCATGCAGTCGAACGTCATCCGGGAGGGCCTGCACCTGACCATGGACGACGAGTGGATCACGGTGACTTACCCGCTCGCCGAGACGCGCTTCCGCTGGGCCGGCCTCGGGAAGGTCATCGAGACCCGGACGCCTGGTACGTGATGTTCAGCAAGATCCAGGCGATCACGGTCCCGAAGGAGCCGATGACCGAGGCGCAGCGGGCCGAGTTCGCCGCCTTCGTCGCCGGACTGCAACCCGTCTCGACCTGACCGCCCATCGTCCTACCATCCCGCCGCCCCACCGCCGGTCCACGCCGTCCGGCCGCCGCTTTCCCTCGCCGATCAAGGGCTCCCTCGTCGATCAAGGGCTTGCCCGTCGATCAAGGGCGAATGGTCGTGGTTTGATCTCCGATCCACGACCATATGCCCTTGATCGACGCGAAAGCCCTTGATCGACGGCGTGGCCGGGCGGCGGCGTGCGGCGGTGCCGGCGCACGGCGGGGTGCCGGCGCACGGCGGGGTGCCGCCGCCACCGCGCCGATCAAGGAAAAGGCCGTCGATCAAGGACATATGGTCGTGGATCGGAGATCAAAGCACGACCATATGCCCTTGATCGACGAGGAGAGGGGGCGCGAGGCGCGGGCGCGGCGGGGCGCGAGGCGCGGGCGCGGCGGGGCGCGGCGGGCCACGCGCGACGGAGGAGGGCGCGACGGGGGAGGGCGGGGGCTAGGGGAGGAGGTTGGGGTTGGCGGGGGTGCCGGATAGGCCGGCTCGGACGAGGGCGTCGAGGTGGTCGTTGGCGTCCCAGATGTTGACGTTCATGGCGGCCAGGACGCGGCTGTCGCGCAACCAGAACGCGAGGAACTCGCGCTTGTCGCCGTCGCCGCGGATCACCACCTGGTCGTACGTCCCGCGCGGGGCCCAGCCGCGGTACTCCATGCCCAGGTCGTACTGGTCGGTGAAGAAGTACGGGAGCCGGTCGTAGCGCACGTCCTGGCCCAGCATCGCGCGCGCCGCGGCCGGCCCGGAGTGCAGCGCGTTGGACCAGTGCTCGACACGGATCCGCTCGCCGAGTAGCGGGTGGAGCAGGTTCGCGACGTCGCCGGCGGCGTACACGTGCGGGTCGCTGGTGCGCAGGCTGGCGTCCACGGTGACGCCGTTGTCGACCGAAAGGCCGGCGGCCTCGGCCAGGTCGGTGAGCGGCCGGGCGCCGACGGCGACGAGCACCGCGTCGGCGGGCAGGTCGGTGCCGTCGGTCAGCCGGACGGAGGTGACGTGGCCGGTGCCGTTCAGCCGCTCGACCTGGACGCCGAAGTGGAAGCGTACGTCGTGCTCGCGGTGCAGGTCGGCGAAGACGCCGGCGATCTGGGTGCCGAGCACCTGCTGCAGCGGCAGGTCGGCGGCCTCCACGACGGTGACGGCGGCGCCGCGGTGGCGGGCCGCGGCGGCGACCTCCAGGCCGATCCAGCCGGCGCCGACGATGACGAGCCGGGCGCCGTCGACCGCGGCGGCGGCGACGCGGTCGATGTCGGCGAGGGTACGCAGGTACAGCACCCCGTCGAGGTCGGCGCCGGGCACGGGCAGGTGGCGCGGGGCCGACCCGGTGGCCAGCAGCAGCCGGTCGTACACCAGTGACTCGCCGTCCTCCAGATGCACGCGCCGCCGCGCCCGGTCGATGCCGGTGACGGTGGTGCCGGCGCGCAGGTCGATGTCGTGCGCGGCGTACCAGTCGGCGGGGTGCACGTACACGCTGTCGCGTTCGGCGTCGCCGAGCAGGACGCCCTTGGACAGCGGCGGCCGTTCGTACGGCCGCTCCGGCTCGGTGCCGATGAGCGTGACGTCGCCGTCGAAGCCCTCTTCGCGCAGTGTCTGCGCGGCCTTGGCGCCGGCGAGCCCGGCACCGACGATCACGAAAGCCATGCCGGTCTCCGTTCCATGAACACGGTCAGCCCTGGCCCAGTCCGGCCAGGATGAAGAACTCGGCCCGCGAGCGGGGGTCCTCGCGCAGCTCGCCGAGCAGGGTGGAGGTGATGGTGCTGGCGCCGGCGGCACGGACGCCGCGCAGCGTCATGCACAGGTGCTCGGCCTCGATGACGACGCCGACGCCCTTGGGCCGCAGGTGTTCGGCCAGCCAGTCCGCGACCTGCTTGGTGAGGCGCTCCTGCACCTGGGGACCGTGGGCGAAGAGCTCGACGACGCGGGCGAGCTTGGACAGGCCGAGGATGCGCGTGCCGGGCAGGTAGCCGACGTGTGCGACGCCGACGAACGGCAGCAGGTGGTGCTCGCACACCGACCGGATCGGGATCGCGCGGGCGAGCACCAGCTCGTCGTACCCCTCGTCGTTGGGGAAGGTGGTGAGCCGGAACTCGCGCGGGCTGAGCAGTTCGGCGTAGGCCCGCGCCATCCGCCCGGGGGTCTCGGCCAGGCTGTCGGAGTCCAGTTCGACGCCGAGCGCGGTGAGGAAGTCGGCCGCCGCGCGCTCGGCGGCCTCCAGGTCGCGGCCCTGGTCCCGGACGACCCGCAGCGGCGTCAGCGTCACCTCAGGTACCTCATTTCCGCCAACGGACGTTGGTCTTAATGGTGATGCTGCCCCTTCCGCCGCGGAATTTCAACAGCGCCCGTTGGTGATATTCTCGCCACATGGCTCGCGCACCTCAAGACCGAGCACGGTGGGATGCCGTGGCCATGCTGGCCGACCGGTCCCGGCGCGCCCTGTACGACTACGTGCGGCACCAGGACCATCCGGTCGGCCGGGACGAGGCCGCCGACGCCACCGGCATGTCCCGCGGCCTGGCCGCGTTTCACCTGGACAAGCTGGTGGAGGGTGGGCTGCTGCGCGCCGGGTATCAGACCCCCGCCGGCCAGCCGCGCGGGCGCGGGCGCACCCCGAAGGTGTACGAGCCGGCCGGGGACGGGGTGGCGGTCACCGTGCCGGAGCGCCGCTACGAGCTCATCGCCGAGATCCTCGCCGACGCCGTCGCCGCCGACCCGGACGACAGCGCGCGCGCCGCCGAGCGCCTGGCGCAAGAGCGCGGCCAGGCCGTCGGGAGCGGCCTGCGCGGCCGCGCCACCCCCGTCGAGGTCCTTGTCGATCTCGGGTACGAGCCGGCGCCGCAACCGGACCGTATCCTGCTACGCAACTGTCCGTTCCACGCCCTCGCGGCCCGCCAGACGGCCCTGGTCTGCGGGCTGAACCTCGCCTTCCTCCGCGGCCTGACCCGCGGGCTCGACGCCGACCTCGACGCCTTGCTGGTACCCGCGCCGGGCGCCTGCTGCGTGCAGCTGCGGTGGGGTCAGAGCACGGCGTTGCCGTACATCTCGCCGAGCGGGTCGGCGATCAGCTCGACGCGGGCGCCGTCCGGGTCCTGAAAGTAGATCGACGACCCACTCTCCAGCAGGTATGGCACGGCCGCCGCGTCGAGCTTGTCGCGCAGCTTCTGCCAGCGCTCCGGCTCCACGGAGATGGCGACGTGGTGCAGGCCGCCCAGCACCTCCGCGTACGGGCCGAGGTCGAGGCCGGGGAAGTCGAAGAACGCGAGCAGGTTGCCGTTGCCGATGTCGAAGAAGAAGTGGTTGGAGCCGCGGTAGTCGCGGTTCTCGAAGATCTCGGTGAGCGGGAACTCCAGCAGGCCCTGGTAGAACTCGATCGTCCGCCGCACGTCGGAGCTGAGCAGTGCCACGTGGTGCACGCCCCGCGCGCTGCTCGGCGGCCGGTCGGTCCGCAGGTGTTCCTTGCGGATCTCGTCCCGGTCGGCGTCGATCGCCGCGTAGTCGGTCATGGCTGGTCCCTAGATCCGGAAGAAGAGGTTCAGGTAGCGCTCGGCCACCGCCATGTCGCCGCTGATGGTGCCCGAGTTGCTGCGCCCGAACGTGGTGAGTACGAAGCTGCCCGGGTCGAAGTCGAGCGCGGCGGGCAGGTCGTCGACCGACCCCGGCTCGTACGACATCCCGGACGGGCCGGCGCTGATCCGCCAGGAGCCGGCGTTGTTGCCGCCGTTGACGCGTACCCCGATCTGGCACTTCTCGGCCTCGACCGGCGGATTGGTGGTGGCCTGCCAGAGGATGAACATGAACGGCACCAGCAGGTCGGCGGCGTCGGCGGACAGGCCGTGGGCCTGGCCGGTGCCCTGCCGGATGTCCCAGGAGTGCACGCCGTAGTCCATGAGCTGGAAGGTCGGGTAGAAGTAGGCCGGCAGGGGCCCCATGTACTTGTGCGGCACGAGGAACCCGCTCCACTCGTCCGGCCCGAGCGCCTCGCACATCTCCATCAGCTTGGCGAAGTCGCCGCGCAGCCGCCCGACCGCCTCCTCCTGGCTCAGCGGCCGCAGCGCCTTCGCGCCGTCGTCCAGCCCCGTCTGCATCGCCTGCGTCCCGAGCGCGTCGGGCACCTGCCCGCCGCTCCGGGCGGCGTCGAAGGACACGAAGTAGCTCTCGGTGACGTCGATCAGGTGCCCGACGAGGTCCCGCACCTCCCACTCCGGGCACGCGGTGGGCGCCGTCCAGCGGGCCGGGTCGGAGGCGAGCGCGAAGAAGCGCTCGGCCTCACCGCGTACCACGCGTAGCAGATTGTCTTTGGCCTCGTATGTCGTCGCGTCCCAGGTGGACATGACTACCTCCGGAAGGCTGTCGTCACGCTCCGCAGTTCATTCAAATTTTAAGCTAGTCCACGCCGGGTCAGGTGCGCAAGGGGAGGCCGGCCGCCGTGTAGATGTCGTCGATCAGGGACATCGTGGCGACCGAGTCCGCGGGCGGGGTGAGGTTGGCCGGCTCGCCGCCGACCGCGGCGGCGAACGCGCGCAGTTGGTGGACGTACGTGGGCTCGCGGTCGACCGGCTCGCGGCGGCGCCGGCCGTCGACGGTCACCGTGAAGCGCGACCACAGATGCGGGGCGAGGTAGTTGTTGACCGTCATGGTGCCGCGCTCGCCGACGACGGTGGCCCGCATGGACAGCAGCGTCGAGGACCACATCGAGGCCCGGATGCGGCCGGTGGCACCGCCCGGAAGGTCGAACAGCGCGGTCATCGCCCGGTCGATCCGCCGGTCCCGGCGCAGCGTCAGGGCGCGCGCCGCCTTGAGCGCCGGCTCGCCGGGGGACAGCAGGCGCAGCGAGTGTACGGCGTAGCAGCCGGCGTCCATCAGCGCGCCGCCGGCCAGGCCGAAGTCGTACCGGATGTCGGAGAACCGGGGCAGCGGGAAGCACAGCGCCGTGTCCACCCGCTGGACCGCACCCAACTCACCACTGTGGAGGATCTCGAGCATCCGCCGGGCCACCGGGTGGTACCGGTAGTGGAACGCCTCCATCACCACCAGGCCGGTGCGCTCCGCGGCGGCGGCCACCTCGCGCGCCTGCGCCGCGTTGGCGGTGAACGGCTTCTCGCACAGCACGTGCTTGCCGGCCGCCAGCGCGGCCAGTGTCCACTGTGCGTGCTTGCCGTTGGGCAGCGGGATGTAGACCGCGTCCAGCGACGGATCGGCCACCACGTCGGCGTACGAGTCGTGCACCACCTGGACGCCGTACCGGGAGCCGAAGGTCGCGGCCCGGCGGCGGTCCCGGGCCGCGACCGCTCCGACCTCGACGCCGCCGACGACCCGGGCGGGCCTCATCAGGGCCGCGGGGGTGATGCGGGCGGCGCCGAGCACACCTATTCTCACGGCCCGCAGGCTATCCCGGCTGCGGGCCGGCCGCCATGCGCTACCAGGTCAGGGGAGCGTGCCGACGAAGGTGGTGAGCGAGTCGGAGATGACCTGGTGGTCGTGCAGCGACGGATGCCAGTGGCAGCCGAGCAGGTCCAGGCCGGTCTCGCCGTACGCGAAGTGCCGCACCCGGCTGTCGCCCTGGGTGTTGCGCTCCCGGACGACCTGCTGGGTGGCGTCGGACAGGGCCGTCGTGTTGGACATGTACGCGGCGACCACCACGATGACGGCGGTGCTGCCGTACCGGGCGCGCAGCTTGTCGAGGAAGCCGTGGTACGCCGTGCGGTACGCGGTGATCAGGCTGGCGGCGGTCCACGGCTCGCCCGAGTTGATGGCGGTGGAGAAGTCGTTGATGCCGAGGCCGACGACGATCAGCTGCGGGCGCCAGCTGGCGGGCACGGTCCAGACGTCGCCGGGCACGGCGAGCAGGGCGCGGTCGTAGTAGGTGCGGAAGTCGGTGCCGGGCTCGCCGCCGTTGTAGTTGCGCACCATGCCGCGGCCGGAGAACGCGTTGACCTGGTAGTCGGCGTTCAGCCGCTTGGCGGTCATGGCGCCGAAGCTCTTGTCCGCGTTGGTGGTGCGGTTGACCTGGTCGCCGGAGCAGTCGCGGGTGGTGGACATGTTGCCGTACCCGGCGGTGTGCGAGTCGCCGATGAACTCGATCTGTCGGGTCCGCGCGGTGGGCTTGGCCAGGACCGCGCCGCCGGGCGCGGCGACGAAGCCGCCGAACGCGCCGGTGGACCAGGGGCTCTCGTTCCGCTTGACGAGGCGCACCGTGTGCTCGGTGTTGGTGAGGTTGTTGACCCAGTGGGTGCCCGCGGCGGGCAACGCCAGGGTGGCGGCGGTCGCGCCGTCGACCTGGATCTCGTAGTCGCTGTTGTGGTCGTTGAGCACGACACCGACGCCGGTGCCGCGGACCCGGCCCTCGAAGTAGACGCCCGGCCAGCTGAACTGCGCGGTCTCGGCGGAGACCTTGACCCGCCCGGCGGTGTGCGCCTGGGCGAGGCCGCCGGGCGGCGTCGTCGTGGGTGGCACCGTCGTGGGTGGCACCGTGGTCGGCGGCACCGAGGTGGGCGGGGCCGTGGTCGGGTTGACGCCACCGGTGCAGGCCACCCCGTTGAGGGCGAACGCGGTGGGAACCGGGTTGGTGCCCGACCAGGCCCCGATGAAGCCGAGCGTGGTGGCCGCGTTGGTGGCGAGGCTGCCGTTCCAGGACATGTTGGTCGCCGTGACCCGGGTGCCGGACTGGCTCCAGGTGGCGCTCCAGCCCTGCGTGACGCGCTGCGCCGCGGTCGGGAAGTCGAAGCCGAGCGACCAACTGCTGACCGGGTCGCCCAGGTTGGTTATCTTGACGTCGCCCTGGAAGCCGCCCTGCCACTGGCTGATCACCGTGTAGTCGACCCGGCAGCCGGCCGCCGCGAACGCCCGGGGCAGCGCCACCGACACGAGCCCGACCGCCACCGTGCCGGCCGCCAGTGCGGCGAGCAAACGTCTCATCGACCCTCCAGGAATCGAAGAATACGAATTGGAAGCGCTCCCAGTTTTGCTGTCCCTTCCTAGACTGTCAACATCTTCGATGAATCGGAGGTGGCCCGCGCGTAGCGCCGCGCCCCCTCGATCTACCGGCGAGGGGGCGCGGCGGCGGGGAGAGCTAGCCGGCGACGGGGATGGCTTGGGACTTCATGGCCTCGATGGTGGAGGACTGGGCGATCTTCAGAGCGTCGGCGAGGGTGCCCTGGCCGGACACGGCGGCCTTGAAGCCGTCGGCGGCGTCCGCGTACGTCTTGGTCATGATCGGGCCCCAGACGAACGTGGGCGACACCTGCGCCGACGCCTCGGCGAAGACCTCGTAGATCTTCTGGCCGCCGTAGAACTCCACCCCGCTGGTCAGCGCGGGCAGCGTGGCGCCGGCCTTCGTCGCCGGGTAGAGGTTCGCCTTCTGGTTGAGCAGCGTCAGCGCCTCGTCGGAGCTGTTGAGCCACAGCGCGAACTGTGCCGCCTCGTACACGTGCTTGGAGTTCTTGAAGACAGCGGTCGACGAACCGCCCCAGTTGCCGGCGGACTTGTCGCCGGCGGTCCACTGTGGCATCGGCGCCACCGCCCACTTGCCCTTGGTGGCGGGCGCGCCGCTGGCGATCGAGTTGGCGCCCCAGACGGCGGAGACCCACGTCCACGCCTTGCCGGTGTTGTAGGCGTTGTCCCACTCGGTGGTCCACGGCGGCACGGCCGAGACGAGCTTGCGGTCGAGCAGGTCCTGCCAGTAGTTGGCGACCTCGGTGGTCTTCGCGTCCGCGAAGTCGACCTTCCACTGTGTACCGTCGTTGCTGAACCAGCGGCCGCCGGCCTGCCAGGCCAGCCCGGCGAACTGGTTCACGTCGCTCTGCGAGAAGTTGGTGATGTACCCGCCGGCGGCCTTGACCTTCTCCGCCGCCGCGGCGTACTCCGCCCACGTGGTGGGGACCGCGATGCCGTGCTTCTCGAACAGGTCGGCGCGGTAGAACAGCGCCATCGGGCCGGCGTCCTGGGCACGGCGTAGACGGAGTTCTGCTCGCCGAAGGTGACCTGGTTCCAGGTCCAGTCGACGAACTTGTCCTTGGCGCCGGTGACGATGTCGCAGGAGGCGAGGTTCGCCAGGCCGTCCTGGACCCGGAAGCTCGGCAGCGTGTCGTACTCGATCTGGCCGAGGTCGGGGGCGTTGCCGGCCTTGAGCTGGTTGAAGAAGTTCTGGTACGTGCCGCCGTTGCCGTTCGGGCCGGTCTGCACCGTGACCTGGATGTTGGGGTTCTTGGCGTTCCAGACCTTCACCACGTCCTCGATGCCGGGGATCCAGGAGGTGAACGTCAGCGTGACCGGGCCGCTGGACGGCGCGCAGGCGCCCGCGGCGGTGCCGCCGGAGGCGGAGTCGTCCCCGCCGGATGAGCAGGCGACCAGGGCAAGTGTCGAGGCCAGCAGGACGCTGACCGAGCGGATCGTGGGTTTCATGGGGTTCCTTTCGGGGGTGCTACTTCACGGCCCCGGTGGCGAGGCCGTTGCGCCAGAAGCGCTCCAACAGCAGGAAGGCGATGACGAGGGGCGCGATGGACAGCAGCGCGCCGACGAGCACCAGGCCGCGCAGCTCGGGGAGCTGGTTGACCTGCGTGTTCCAGGTGTAGAGGCCGAGGGTGACCGGGAAGAGCCGCTCGTTGCCGAGCATGATCAGTGGCAGCAGGAAGCTGTTCCAGACGGCGACGAAGTGGAACAGGAAGATCGTGACGAGGCCCGGAAACATCAGCCGGCTGCCGACGGTGAAGAACGTGCGCACCTCGCCGGCGCCGTCGATGCGCGCGGCCTCCAGCAGTTCGTCCGGCACGCTGGCGCTGGCGTAGATCTGCGCGAGGTAGACCCCGAACGGGTTGACCAGGCTGGGCAGGAACACCGACCAGAACGTGTTGGTCGCGCCGACGTAGCTGAAGATGAGGAACAGCGGCAGGGCCAGCGCCGTGGCCGGCACGAGCACGCCGCCGAGTACGACGTTGAACAGCGCCTCCCGGCCGGGGAAGCGGTACTTCGACAGCGCGTACCCGCACATGGCCGCGAGCAGGGTGCCGAACAGGGCGGCGCCGCCGGTGTAGGCCACGCTGTTGGCCATCCACCGCAGGAACACGCCGTCGCGGTACGTCAGCAGCTCGCGGACGTTGTCGACGAGCGCGAAGTTGGCGAACCACAGGGGACTGGTGCCGGTGAACTGGGCCCGGTTCTTGGTCGCCGCGACGATCAGCCACCACACCGGCAGCAGGGTGTAGACCGCGCAGACCCCCATGACCACCATGGCCGCGGACCGGGTGAACACGCTCTCACGGGTTTCACCGCAACCCCTTTCGTTGCGTGATCTTGAGGAAGGTGAACGACAGGGCGAACGTCGCCAGGGCCAGCACGACCGAGAAGGCGGCGGCCAGGTGGAAGTTCGGGATCGAGGACGTCGAGTAGACCGTCAGGTTGGGCGTGTACGTGCTGGACACCGCGGAGCTGAAGCTGCGGAACACCTGCGGCTCGGCCAGCAGTTGCAGCGTGCCGATGATGGAGAACACGGTGGTCAGCACCAGGGCCGGCGCCACCAGCGGAATCTTGATGGACCAGGCGACCCGGACCGGTCCGGCGCCGTCGAGCCGGGCCGCCTCGTAGATCTCCGTCGGGATCGCCAGCAGGTACGAGTAGATAATGATCATGTTGTAGCCGACGTAGACCCAGGTCACGACGTTCGCCATCGCCCACAGCACGTAGTTCGCCGAGAGCAGGTCGACGCGCTGGGTCAGCGCCGTGAACGGGGACAGGTTCGGCGAGTAGAGGAAGCCCCACATGATCGACGCGACCACGCCGGGCACCGCGTACGGCATGAAGAACGCCAGCCGGAAGAAGCGTCCGCCCTTGACCAGCCCGGAGTCCAGCAGCAGGGCGGTCAGCAGGGCCACCCCAGCATCACCGGCACCTGGACGACGCCGAAGAGCAGCACCCGGCCGACCGACCGCCAGAACGGCGCGTTCGAGAACACCTGCGCGTACTGCGCCAGCCCGCCGAACACCTCCCGCGCCGGGCCGAACGTCCCGGTGCGCTCCACGACGTACAGCGACTGGACGACGGCGTACCCGATGGGCAGCACGAAGAACAGCGCGAACAGCACCCCGAAGGGCAGGACGAAGAAGGCGATCGCGCCCGGATGCGAGACCCGGCGCCGGCGCGCCGCCGCCGTCATCGGACCGCCTCCCGGACCACCCGGACCGCGCCGGCCGGCACCCGCAGCAGGCCGTCCACGGCGTCGCCGGTCACCAGTTCCTGGCCGGTGACCGCGTACTCGATGTCATGGGTGCCGTGGTTGACGACGAACAGGTAGCCGCGGTGGCCGTCGCTGCGGCGCACCACCTCCACCGAGCCGTCGCCCTCCGGGCCGAGCGGCCGTACGGCGGCCGCCCCGACCGCATCGCGGACCACGTCGCGCAGCGCGTCGGGCCGCAGCTCGGTGGCGACGTACCACGCCGTGCCCGCGCCGTACGCGTTGCGGGTGACGGCCGCGACACCGGGCAGCGGGCCGTCGACGTACCGGGCCACCGGCTCGGCCGTCGTGGTCCGCAGGCGCTCGGTCCACAGCCCGGCCCGCGCCCCGGTGTCCAGCGCCACCTCGTCGCCCGGCAGCAGCGGCCCGAACTCCTCGACCGTGACGCCCAGCAGGTCGCGGAACGCGCCGGGGTAGCCGCCGAGGCGTACCCGGTCGTCCTGGTCGACGATGCCGCTGTAGAAGGTGACGAGCACGTGCCCGCCGGCGGCCACGTACGCGCCGAGGGCCGCCGCCTCGCGGTCCGAGATCAGGTGCAGGCAGGGCACGACGACCAGCCGGTACCGGTCCAGGTCCGCGGCGGGGCCAGCACGTCGGCGGTCACCCCCAGGTCGCGCAGCGCCTGGTACGCCCGGTGCACCTGGTCCAGGTAGCGCACCGAGTGCGACGGGCGGCTCTCCCCGTCGCACGACCACCACGACTGCCAGCTGAACAGGACGGCCACGTCGGCCTCGACGGTGGTGCCGGCGACCTCGTCCAGCCGGTCCAGCGTCGCCGACAGGGTCAGCACCTCGCGCCAGGCTTCGGTGTCGGTGCCGGCGTGCGGGATCAGCGCCGAGTGGAACTTCTCCGCCCCCTGCGCCGAGGCGCGCCACTGGAAGAAGCACACCGCGTCGGCGCCGCGGGCGACGTGCGTCAGCGAGTTGCGGGTCATCTCGCCCGGCGCCTTGGCCAGGTTGTGCGGCTGCCAGCTCACCGCACCGACCGACTGCTCCATGAGGATCCACGGCTGCCCGCCGGCCAGACCCCGGGTGAGGTCGGCGGCGAAGGCGAGCTCGGCGGTGGGCGCCGCCAGCCGGTGGTCGAGGTAGTGGTCGTTGGCGACGACGTCCATCTCCGGCGCCCAGGTCCAGTAGTCCAGGTTGCGGATGTGGGCGGTGACCATGAAGTTCGTGGTGATCGGCACCGTGGAGTGCCGGCGCAGCACCTCGACCTCGTCGCGGTAGTAGTCCAGCAGCTCGTCGGAGCTGAACCGGTGGAAGTCGAGCTGCTGGCCGGGGTTGCGGGCGGACAGCGCCTGGCGGGGCAGGCCCACCTCGGACCAGTCCCCGTACCGCTGGCTCCAGAACGAGGTGCCCCACCCGTCGTTCAAGGCGTCGACCGTGCCGTAGCGCTTGCGCAGCCAGCGCCGGAACGCCTCGGCGGTCTCCTCGTCGTAGCAGTGGGCGTTGTGGCAGCCCAGCTCGTTGGAGACGTGCCAGAGCACCACGGCCGGGTGCTCGCCGTACCGCCGGGCGACCTGCTCGACGAGCGCCAGCGCGCGGCGCCGGAAGATCGGCGAGCTGGGGCACCACGCCTGGCGCCCGCCCGGGTACCGCGTGGTGCCGTCGGCCGCGGTGGGCAGGATCTCCGGGTGCAGGGTGGTCAGCCAGGGCGGCGGGGACGAGGTACCCGTACCCAGATTGATCTTGATGTCGTGCTCGTGCAGCAGTTCCACGACGCGGTCGAGCCCGGCGAAGTCGTACTCGCCCGGCCGCGGCTCCAGGTAGGACCAGCCGAAGATGTTGATCGCGACGAGGTCGACGCCGGCCTGTCGCATCAGCCGTACGTCCTCCTGCCAGACGTCGGCGGACCACTGTTCCGGGTTGTAGTCGCAACCCAGAACGATGCCCGAACCTAACATCGGCTCCCTCCCAGGTCAGGTGGTGTGTGCACGTGCACATGTGTGAACGTGCACACACTAGGCACGGATGCTCGCTCAGGTCAAGAGGGGCGCTACAGTGTGCGCGTGTACCGGCAGCGGGGGCGTCGAAGCGAGCGACGGTGCATGACGTCGCGGCCGCCGCGGGCGTATCCCGCGGCACCGTCAGCCGGGTCCTCAACGGCGGGTACGTCTCCGCCACCGCCCGCGCCGCCATCGAGGCCGCCATCGCGCAGGTCGGCTACGTGCCCAACACCGCCGCGCGCAACCTGGTCACGCAGCGGTCCCAGGCCGTCGGCTTCCTCGTGCTCGAGCCACACAGCCTGCTGCTGGAGGACCCCAACATCGGCGCCATCATGCTCGGCGCCAACGCCGTGCTGTCCGATGCCGACTACCAGATGGTCAACCTGGTCATCGACTCCGCCCGGGACACCGAGCGGATCACCAAGTACCTCAGCGGCGGCTTCGTCGACGGTGCCGTCATCGTGTCGGCCCGGGCGCACGACCCGATCACCCAGCTGGTGGCCGACCTCGGGCTGCCCGCCACGTTCGTCGGCCACCCGCCCGACCTGGAGCAGGGCATCCCGTTCGTCGGGATCGACAACGTCGGCTCCGCGCGGGCAATCACCGAGCGGCTGGCCGGCACCGGGCGCCGGCGGATCGGCATGATCGCCGCGGCCGTGGACCGCGATTCCGGCGCTGACCGGCTCACCGGCTTCCGGCAGGCGCTCGGCGACCGCTTCGACCCCGACCTGGTGGCCGAGGTCGCCTTCTACCACTACGCGGACGGCATGGACGGCATGCGCGCCCTGCTCCAGCGCGAGCCCGGCATCGACGGCGTCTTCGCCGCGTCGGACGCGGTCGCCGCGGGCGCCATGCAGGCGCTGCGCGAGGCCGGCCGCGCCGTCCCCGCCGACGTGGGCATCGTCGGTTTCGACGACAGCCCGTGGGCCCAGCGCACGGCGCCCGCCCTGTCCACCGTGCACCAACCGGCCAAGGAGATCGGCGCCCGCGCCGCCGACCTGGTGCTGCGCCAACTGGCCGGCAAGTCCGTCGAGACCGCCGGCGTCTTCCTACCCACCCCATCGTCTGGCGCGCCTCCGCCTGACCGCGCTGGCCCTGACCCGCCGTCCCTGGCCCGCCGTCCCTGGCCCGACGTCGATCAAGGACTTCCGCGTCGATCAAGGGCATATGGTCGTGCTTGGATCTCTTTTCCACGACCATTCGCCCTTGATCGACGCCGAAGTCCTTGATCGGCGCGGAAGAGGCGGACGGCGCGGACGGCGCGGACGGCGCGGACGGCGCGGACGGCGCGGACGGCGCGGACGGCGCGGACGGCGCGGACGGAGTGGAAGGGGCGGCCGGGCGCTACGGGGCGAGGGTCAGCCAGGTGATGTCGAGGCGGTCGAGGGTGTCGCGGGCGGGAGCGGTCAGCGGGTTGCGGCCGGTGGCGTACCGGATCAGGCCGGCGCTGTCCGTGTCCAGCGCCCGGCGGGCGCGCGGCGCGTGCGGACCGAGCAGCAGGCCCTCCACGACGGCGGCGGCCTCGGGCGTCAGCCACGGCGGTACGCCAAGCGCGTCCGCGAGGTCCAGACCGTGCACGGCCAGCTCGAAGACCCGGGTGATCTGGAAGTCGGTGAGCCGCATCGGGTCGCCGTGGCGGGTGGTGACGAGCCGGCCGCCCGGCACGCCGTCCACCGCGGCGGCGACCGCGTGCCACTGCTGCTCGAACCAGTCGATCAGCTCGCCGGGGGACCGGTCCGCGGCGAACCGCTGGGCGCTGTCGACCCGCGCGGCGTCCACCGCCGGCTCGAAGCGCCGGTCGGCGACGAAGTAGGCGGCGGTGGTGACGGGTGGGCCGGGCGGCGCCGGCAGGGCGAGCATCTCCAGGGTCCGGGAGATGGCCACGGCGGTGTGCGCGAACTCGTCCTTGACGGTCCACGGTGGACAGCAGGTGGGCCGGTCCAGACCGGCGAGCGGTGTCGCACGCAGGGCACCGGTCAGCGCCGTGGCCTCGGCAACGAACGCCACGCCAACCTCGGTGTCGATCACCCCGCCAGGTTAGCCGCTAGCCCTTGGCAGGGCGGGCGCGTACGTGCATGCGCTCGCCCTGCGGGCCGAACAGGTTGAGGATCTCCGCCGGCACCGGGTCCGGGTTCACCACGCGGTGCGGGATCCGCGTGTCGAACTCGGCCACCTCGCCCGGGGTCAGGATCATGTCGTGCGCGCCGAGCACCAGGCGCACCCGGCCGGACAGCACGTAGAGCCACTCGTACCCCTCGTGGGTCTGCGGCTCCGGGTCGGCGCCCTTGTGCGGCGGGAGGATCTGCTTGTACGCCCGCACGCCGCCCGGCCGGCGGGTCAGCGGCAGGAACGTGCTGCCGTGCCGCACGATCGGCCGGGCGTGCACGCGCGGGTCGCCGGTGTCCGGGGCGTCCACCAGTTCGTCGAGCGTGACCTGGTACGCCCGGGCCAGCGGCAGCAGCAGCTCCAGGGTCGGCTTGCGCCCGCCGGACTCCAGCCGGGACAGCGTGCTGACCGAGATGCCGCTGGCCTCGGCGAGCTGGGTGAGCGTCAGGCCACGGCGCTGCCGCAGGGTCCGCAGGTGCGGGCCGACGGAAGCCAGGGCCGCCTCGTCGTTTGCCATACCGGCAACGTTACTTGCCGCCATCGCGGCCCCCGGAGCACCGTGGCGTACATGGATGAGATGTATGACGTGGTGGTGGTCGGTGGGGGCGCGGCCGGGCTGAGCGGCGCCGTGGCGTTGGCGCGGGCGCGCCGGTCGGTGCTGGTGGTCGACGCCGGGCAGCCGCGCAACGCTCCGGCCGGCCACGTGCACAACTACCTGGCCCGGGAAGGCACGCCGCCGGCCGACCTGCTGGCCGCCGGCCGCGCCGAGGTGACCGGCTACGGCGGCACGGTCGTCACCGGGCGGGTCGAGGCCGCCACCAAGGAGGACGGTGGGTTCGCCGTGACGCTGGACGGTGGCCGCACGGTCCGGGCGCGGCGCCTGCTGGTGGCCACCGGCCTGGTCGACGAGCTGCCCGGCGTACCCGGGCTGGCGCAGCGGTTCGGCCGGGATGTGCTGCACTGCCCGTACTGCCACGGGTGGGAGGTCCGCGACCGCCGGATCGGCGTGCTGGCCACCGGGCCGCTGGCCGCGCACCAGGCCGAGCTGTGGCGGCAGTGGAGCCCGCACATGACCCTGCTGGGGCACGACGCGGCGCCGCCGGACGCCGAGGCGGCCGAGCGGCTGGCGGCCCGCGGGATCGCCGTCGTGCCCGGCCCGGTCGCCGGCCTCACGGTCGTCGACGACACCCTTACCGGGGTACGACTTGCGTCCGGCGAGACGGTCGAGCTGGACGCGGTGGTCGTGGCCCCGCGGTTCACCGCCCGCTCGGGCGTGCTGGAGTCGCTCGGGATCAAGCCGGTCGACGTGGAGATGGGTGGGCACGTGGTCGGCAGCCAGGTCCCCGCCGACCCGACCGGGGCCACCACCGTGCCCGGCGTGTGGGTGGCCGGCAACGTCGCCGACGTACGCGCCCAGGTGGTCGTGTCCGCGGCGGCGGGCCTCGGTGCCGGCGCGGCGATCAACGCCGACCTCGTCGCCGAGGACACCCGGATCGCCGTCGACGCGTACCGCCGGCGATGACGGCTGGCCGGCCGCGGGTCGACCTCTTCCTGCTCGCGGGGCAGTTTCCCGGCGCCGACCACGCGGCGACGCTGCGGCACGCCGTCGACTACGCGATCGCCGCCGAGGCCGCCGGGCTCGACGGCGTGTGGCTGGCCGAGCACCACTTCATCTCGTACGGCGTGTGCCCGTCCGCGGTGGCGCTGGCCGGGTACCTGCTCGGGCGCACCACCCGGCTGCGGGTCGGCACCGCGGCGGCCATCCTGTCCAACCGCCACCCGGTGGCCCTCGCCGAGGAGGCGGCGCTGCTCGACGCGGTCAGCGGGGGCCGGTTCGACCTCGGCGTGGCGCGCGGCGGGCCGTGGGTCGACCTGGAGGTCTTCGGCACCGGCCTGGACCGGTTCGCCAGCGGCTTTCCCGAGTCGCTGGACCTGCTGCTGGACGCACTGTCCGGTCGGGAGACCGTGGCCGCGGACGGCCCGCGCTTCCGGTTCCGGCCGGTGCCCGTCGTGCCCCGGCCGGTCCGGGCCATGCCCGTGTGGGTGGCCGCCACCTCACCGTCCACCGTGGACCTCGCCGCCCGGCGCGGGCTGCCGCTGCTGCTCGGCATGCACCAGGACGACGCCGCCAAGGCCGACACCCTGCGCCGGTACGCGGAAGCCGCCGCTCCCGGCGCGGTCGGGCACGCCTCGGCGCACCTGGTCCACGTCGCCGGCACCGCCGCCCAGGCGTACGCCGAGCTGCGCGCGACCCTGCCGGGCTGGCTGGCCCGCACCCGCGAGTACGTCCGCGTGGACGGCAGCCCGCCCGCGCACCGCGACCTCGACGCGTACGTCGAGCACCTGCTCGCGATCCACCCGATCGGGCCGCCCGAGCGGTGCGTCCAGCGGCTGGCCGGCACGCTCGCCGCCACCGGCGTCCGGCACGTGCTGCTGGTGGTCGAGGGCGCCGGCCCGGACCGCGTCCTGGAAGTGATCGAACGGATCGGCGCCGACGTGCTCCCGCGGCTGGAATAGTGGAAACCGTGGCGGGCGAGCCGACCGAGCCGGTCCCGTTGGTCGACGAGGGCCTGGGCAACAGCGCCTACCTGCTCGACCTCGGCGACGGGCGGGCGCTGGCCGTCGACCCGCCCCGGGACCTGCGGGCGCTGCGGGCCGCCGCGGACCGGCGCGGGCTGCGCGTGGCGTACGCGGCGGACACCCACCTGCACGCCGACTTCCTGTCCGCGGCCCGGCAATTGTCCTATGAGGATGGTGCGACGGTGTTGGCCGCGGCGGCCGGCCGGCGCCAGTTCGACCACCACGGCCTGGCCGACGGCGACGAGATCGGCCTCGGCGGGCTCACCCTGCGCGCCCTCGCCACGCCCGGCCACACCGACGAGC